>NZ_JAWQDE010000021.1:0-52057 GCF_036318045.1 Clostridium sp. CM74B_53
AGGGATGCCTGGGAATGAACTGCGTTTATAAAGAATGGCATCGAAAACGTGACCGATTTCGATGCCATTTGGGCATAAAGCAGGGCTGCCGCCCAGCAAAAAATATTTGCTAATGCGACAGCCCCTTTTTGGTAATTTTGATAAGAAATTAACTAACCGTCTGTCTGTTTTTATGGAAAAAGGGCATATTTTTCAAAAAGTCTGAGTGGTCCTATGGAATATGCATGGAAAAAACGCATTTTTTTTGTGGAATAACCATATGGAAAAACATGTACTGTTTGTGTATGATGGATACAATAGATATAACAATAGGTTAAGTCTGCAATCCTGCAGATGAATATATCATACAGATCAGGAGGAAATTGATGTCTGGTTTAGTGTTAAAAAATATCAACAAGACGTTTCCGGGTGACCAGCAGGCAATCCGGGATTTCAATCTGGAAGTGAAGGATAGGGAATTTCTGATCTTGGTGGGACCGACGGCGTGCGGAAAATCGACGCTGCTTCGGATGATCGGCGGACTTGAGGAGATCACTTCAGGCAGCCTGCTGATCGATGGGATCGACATGACGGACACGGATCCGAAAGAGAGAAACGTCGCGATGCTTTTTAAGAACAGTGTACTCTATCCGGGAATGAGCGTGGAGGAAAATCTCATGTTTTCACTCCGGATGGCAAAAATGAACCCGGCGGAGATCGAGAGAAGAGTGGAAGAGACTGCAAAGATCTTAAATCTTGGGGAGACTCTTGACAAGATGCCGGAAGAACTCTCAGCCGCTGATACATATCGTGTCCTTCTCGGACGTGCCCTGATGCGCCGCCCGGGGATCCTGCTCCTGGACCGCACGATCGCGGAGGCGGATCCGGATGTTCAGGAAGTGATGAGAAAAGAATTTGCGAACATCAACCGTGAGCTCGGGATCACAGTGATCTACGCGACAGACAGCCAGAAAACGGCAATGGCGCTGGGGACAAGGATGATCGTGATGAACGAAGGCGTGATCTGCCAGGAAGACTCCGCACAGAATATCTACAACCACCCGGGCAGCCTGTTTGTTGCCGGATTTTTCGGAACACCGCGGATGAACTTATCCATCGCGAAGGTGACGGAGGAGAACGGCAGTGTTGTCCTGAAGTTTTCATCAGGAACAATCCCGCTCTCAGAGAAAAAAGGAAATTTCCTCAGAGAGCTCGGCTATGTGGGCAAGGAGGTCTTTACAGGTGTCCGCCCGGATAAAGTCGCTCCGGCAAAGAACGGAGAGAACGGTGAGATCACGGGGGAACTCATCGGAGGCGAGGAGATCGATGATGCGCCGTATATCCGCTTCCGTGTCGGTGAGAATGAATTCCTGGCAAAGGCGGAAGGCGGAGAAAATCTCACCGGAAAGAAGATGTCCTTCAAAATTTCCGGCGACAATGTGTACCTCTTCGACAAAGAAACAGAAAAAATCATTGCAGAATAACCAAAATATCAGGCAGGCCGGTCCTTTTACGGGGATCCGGTCTGCTTTTTTAGTGAAAAATACAAAAAAATTCTTTTCTTTTTTGTGATTTTGCATTAGAATAAATGTGAATATGTCCATGCCTGCAACGATTGCCATTCATCCCGAAAGGAACTGCAAACCGTGGAACCTGAGGAGAAAGGTACTGGATCGTCGCGATACTGTGAAAAGGAGAGGACGCTATGATTTCAAATCAGATTTTACAGTCGAATATCGAAGGACTGAAAGAGATTACAAGAATTGACCTTTGCGTCTGTGATGTGGAGGGAAAGGTCCTGGCTTCCACATTCGAGCATGCGGAAGAGTATGAAAGCTCCATACTCGCGTTTGTGGATTCTCCGGCGGACAGCCAGGTGATTTCCGGTTATCAGTTCTTTAAAGTGTTTGATGAGCACCAGCTTGAGTACATCCTGCTCGCAAAAGGCGGCAGCGATGATGTTTATATGGTAGGCAAACTGGCAGCGTTCCAGATCCAGAATCTTCTGGTGGCCTACAAGGAAAGATTCGATAAAGATAACTTCATCAAGAACCTTCTTCTCGACAACCTTCTTCTCGTTGATATCTACAACCGCGCGAAGAAGCTCCATATCGAGACGAATGTAAAACGAGTAGTATATCTGATCGAAACAAAGAATGAAAAAGACAACAATGCTCTGGAGACGATGCGGAGCCTGTTCTCTACAAAGACAAAAGATTTCATCACGGCTGTCGATGAAAAGAATATCATCCTCGTCCGCGAGGTAAAGCCGGGTGAGACTTACGAGGATCTTGAGAAGGTCGCGAACACGATTCTGGATATGCTGAACACGGAGGCAATGTCCAAGGTGCGCATCGCGTTCGGTACGATCGTCGGCGAGATCAAGGATGTCTCCCGCTCCTACAAAGAGGCGAAGATGGCTCTCGACGTCGGAAAGATCTTCTACAGCAGCAAGAATGTAGTTGCTTACTCGAACCTTGGTATCGGACGTCTGATCTATCAGCTTCCGCTTCCGCTCTGCCGGATGTTTATCAAGGAGATCTTTGACGGGAAGAACCCGGATGAGTTCGATGAGGAAACACTCACAACGATCAATAAGTTCTTTGAGAACAGCCTGAATGTCTCCGAGACATCAAGACAGCTCTACATCCACAGAAATACGCTTGTTTACCGTCTGGATAAGCTCCAGAAGAGCACCGGCCTGGATCTGCGCGTATTTGAGGACGCGATCACCTTCAAGATCGCCCTGATGGTTGTAAAGTACATGAAGTACATGGAGAATTTGGACTACTAAATTATGATAGAAATTTCAAAACTGACAAAGACCTATGACAGGGGTACGAAAGCCCTGCGGGATGTGAACATCACGATCGATGATGGGGAATTTGTCTTTATAACCGGCCGGAGCGGCTCCGGAAAATCCACATTGATCAAGATCCTCTTGAAGGAAGTGGAGCCGACTTCCGGCCGTGTTGTCGTTAATGACATGGACCTCGTGAAAATGCCGAGAAGATATGTTCCGAAATACCGCAGACGCCTTGGTGTCGTATTCCAGGATTTCCGTCTTTTAAAAGATAAGACAGTTTATGAGAATGTGGCATTTGCCCAGAGAGTGATCGGAGAGTCCAGCCGGACGATCCGGGAATCTGTTCCGCATATGTTGAAGATGGTAGGTCTTTCTTCCAAATATAAGTTTTTCCCGCACCAGCTTTCCGGCGGAGAACAGCAGCGAGTGGCGATCGCCAGGGCTCTGATCAACCGTCCGGAGATCCTGCTTGCCGATGAGCCGACAGGAAACCTGGATCCCCACAATGCGATGGAGATCATGGGACTTCTGGAAAAGATCAACAGGCGTGGGACAACCGTGATCGTTGTCACGCACAGCCATGAGATCGTGGACATGATGAAAAAACGTGTTATTACGATCGACCGTGGTATGGTGATCCGTGATGAGGAGGAAAGTGGGTACCGTTATGAGGATTAGCACATTCTGGTTCTGCATGAAGCAGGGACTGGTGAATATATGCAGAAATATCTGGTTTTCCCTTGCGTCGACCGCGATCATTTCTGCATGTATTTTTTTATTCTGCGTATTTTTTTCTGTGATCACCAACATCGAGTACATGGTCCGCACGGCGGAGACAACGATGGGGATCACGGTATTTTTCGATGAGAACCTGACGGAGGACGAGATCAAAGACATCGGGGCAAAGATCGAGTCGGATAAGTCGGGAATCATAAAAGAGATCAAATTTGTCTCCGCTGAGGAGGCGTGGGACAGCTTTAAGAGCGAGTATTTCGGGGACGAGGAGGCACTTGCGGAAGGATTTGCGGACGATAATCCTCTTGCGGGATCTTCTTCCTATGAGATCCGCTTAAACAACATCACGGATCAGGACGGGATGGTGGCTTACCTGGAAGGACTTTCCGGAGTCCGCAAGGTAAACTATTCCAACAGTGCGGCAACCGGCCTCGCGAGCTTTAATAAGATCCTGGGACTCCTGTTCGGCGTCCTGATCGCCATGCTGCTCGCCGTTGCGGTGTTCCTGATTAGCAATACGATCTCTGTCGCCGCTGAATTCCGCAAGAACGAGAACAGGATCATGCGGCTCATCGGAGCGACAAATTTCATGATCCGGGCACCGTTTGTGGTGGAGGGAACGATCCTGGGGCTGATCGGAGCGGCGATCCCGCTGGGAGTCATGCTGTTCGTTTACCGCCAGACCGTGGAATATGTGATGAACCGGTTTGAGCTGCTCTCGGGGATCATCCAGTTCCTGCCGATCGGAACCTTCTATCCGACGATGGCGGCGATCGCCCTCGCACTTGGCGGCGGACTTGGATTTTTCGTAAGTTTCTTTACGATCCGCAGAGAGCTGCGCGTGTAGGAGGGAGAGACAAATGAGAAGATCAGGAAAATTTCTGGCTGCGGCCTTGTCTTTTGCCCTCGTTCTCGCGACGCCGCTTTCCGCCCAGGCGACGAAGAGCGGACTGAGTGACGCGAAGAGCAAAAAAACGGCGTTGGAAGCGGAAAAAAAGAAAACAGAACAGGAATTAAAGAACCTGGAAGGACTGAAAAGCGACACGACCGCCTATGTTAAAAAGCTGGATTCCAGCCTGGAATCCATTGGAAATGAGCTTTCAAAGCTGAATGATGACATCGACGCGAAGGAAAAGCAGATCGATACGACAAAGCAGGAACTCTCCGAGGCGAAGGAGACGGAGAAAAGCCAGTATGAATCCATGAAGCTCCGGATAAAATATATGTACGAGAAGGGAGACAGCACCTACGTGGATCTTCTCATGGAGGCGGGTTCCCTCTCAGAGCTTTTAAGCAAGGCGGAGTATATCACAAAAATCTCTTCCTATGACCGGCAAAAACTCGATGAGTATGCCGCAACGAAGGAGAAGATCGCAGAGAAAGAGAAAGCTCTGGAAGGAGAGCATGCTGAACTATTAACTCTTCAGGATGAGACGGAGGCAAAACAGGCGTCCGTGGAGAAGCTTCTCGCCGCGAAACAGACGGAGCTCCAGAACTACGAGACGAAGATCGCTTCCGCAGAAGGTCAGATCTCCGAATATGCGAAGGCGATCGAGGCGCAGGAAAACCAGATCAAGTCCATCGAGGCGGAAATCAAACGGAAGGAAGAGGAAGCGAGAAAGAAAGCCGAGGAAGAGAAGAAAAAAGCTGCTGCGGCAAACAAGGCGGCACAGACGTATAAAACCGTGAGCCTTGGGGACATTAGCTTTACATGGCCGTGTCCGGCGAGCGGACGGATCACTTCGGGATTCGGAAGCCGGAAATCCCCGACAAAGGGAGCTTCTTCGAACCACCAGGGAATCGATATCAGCGCGCCGACAGGAACTTCCATCGTCGCGGCTGCAGCGGGTGAGGTCGTGATCGCGACTTACAGCTCTTCCGCTGGAAATTATGTGATGATCAGCCATGGAGGCGGCGTCTATACGGTTTATATGCACGCGTCCAGTCTTCTGGTATCACAGGGACAAAGTGTGAAAAAGGGACAGACGATCGCGAAAGTCGGCTCAACGGGCTATTCCACCGGATCCCATCTCCATTTCGGAGTCCGGGTGAACGGTTCCTATGTGAATCCGACGAAGTATGTAAGTCCATAGCGGACTTTGACAGAGCTGCGCAGATCATGCGGACAATTCGGATCGTGATAGGCTTTGCTGTACATAATGGATTTCAGACAGCAATGGAAGAGAAAAATCTCCAGACAAAAACAGCTGCAGAAGGATGAAGGAGAGAAGACATTGGAAGAGAAAGAGACAAAAAATAAATTCTGGAAAGGCGTCCTGGTGGGCGCACTTGTGACGGCTTTTGCGGGATTTGCAGTGGTTGGATTTGCAACCGGAATATGGATCATCGGGCGTCGGACTTCGGAGAGTCAGAGCGCACAGACGACCGGAGCGGATGCCAACAAGCTGGATATGAAAAAGATCGAGCCGAAGCTTCAGTACATGGAGGCACTGATCGACAAGTACTTCCTGTTTGATGAGAACATGACGGAGGAAGAACAGAAGAAGAACGGGACAGCGGAGGACTGGATCTATCGTGGGTACATGTATTCTCTGAACGATCCGTATTCTGTGTATTATGATAAGGACGAATATACCAGTCTGAACGAGGAAAATTCCGGTACCTACTGCGGGATCGGCGTTCAGGTCAGCCAGAATGTATATACCGGGATTATCACGGCTGTGAAGGTGTTTAAGGATTCCCCTGCACAGGAAGCCGGAATGCTTCCCGGAGATATCCTCTACAAAGTGGAAGATATCGAGGCGACCGGTGAGGACCTCTCTCTTCTCGTGAGCGATCACATCCGCGGTGAGGAAGGAACGAAGGTCCATCTGACTGTTTACCGTCAGTCCACGGATGAATATGTGGAGATGGATGTGGAGCGGCGCATGGTGGAGAATCCGACCGTGGAGTATGAGATGCTGGAAAACAAAGCCGGATATATCTCACTTTCTTCCTTTGAGGAGGTAAGCTCCGAACAGTTTAAGAAAGCTGTGGATGACCTTACAGCTCAGGGAATGGAAAAGCTGATCGTCGATCTTCGAAACAACGGCGGCGGTGTTGTCCAGGCGGCGAAGGAAATCGCAGATTATCTTCTTCCGGATGGAAAGACCATCGTAAGCTTTAAGGGAAAAGGAATCGATGACAGCACCTACTCTTCCGATGACGGACATGAAGTGGATGTCCCGATCATTCTTCTTGTAAACGGCGAGAGCGCCAGCGCCTCCGAGGTACTGACGGGTGCCTTAAAGGATAACAACTGGGCAACGATCGTCGGAGAGAAGACCTTCGGAAAAGGAATCGCCCAGGGAGTGTTCAATCTCCCGGACGGCAGTGGCCTGAAACTCACAACGGCATACTACTATACCCCGTCCGGTGAGTGCATCCACAAACTCGGCATCGAGCCGGATGTGACAGTCACACTCGACGAGGATTTGAAGTCAAAGATCGAGATCCCGAAGGATGAGGACAATCAGCTGCAGACAGCACTTGAAGTTTTCGATGAAGGCGTCGATGCGGTAAAAGCGAAGATCTCCGCGGAGACCGGGGAGACAGAAGCTGCGAATGATGACTTTGAGGCGAAGGTAAAGGAGAATCTGGAGATCGAGAAAGAGACAGGGGCTGAGAAGTAGGACCTGCGCATTAGATTCTGAGAAATTGATAACGGGGAAAATTGAATATCTACTATATTATATAGAAGAAACAGGATGCTCCCTGAAGCGAAAAGAGGAAAAAGTCACATGAGAATGGATCTGATGCGACCTTTTTCCTCTTTGCTGTTTCAATCTGTGCATGGAAAACTTCGATTTGAACATGCTCCTGCCGATTATCCACAAATTGAAAAAACCCTTAAAAAATAAGCAAAAAAGGCTTGATTTTTAGATTACGATGTGTTATTCTTATCTGGCTGTGACATGATAGCGTAGAAGCGAGAGGTTGCTGCCTGAGAATGGCAGGTGTTCCGTGGAGCGAATGTCAAGTTAGGAAACTGGCGACAAGTCACTGTACCAAATTAACAGCTGCTCAGGGTAAGGGGCAGTAACAACGTGTGAATCGGCATGATACACACGAGACCGTGTACAGTCACCGCTTGTCGTACTTCGATTAAAAGTGCGAAAAGGAGGCGACTTTTTTTATGGCAAGTCAGGTTATGAGAATCACATTAAAGGCTTACGACCATCAGCTGATCGACCAGTCCGCTGGAAAGATCATCGAGACAGTAAAGAAAACAGGAGCACAGGTGAGTGGTCCGGTTCCGCTGCCGACAAAGAAAGAGGTTGTAACAATCTTAAGAGCTGTTCATAAGTACAAAGATTCCAGAGAGCAGTTCGAGCAGAGAACTCATAAGAGACTCATCGATATCGCAAGCCCGAGCCAGAAGACAGTAGATGCACTGTCCAGACTGGAAATGCCGGCTGGTGTTTATATCGACATCAAAATGAAAAATAAATAATTGAAAAATATTTATTTTTCATGCTACTGAAATGTAGCCACTAAAATTAGAAATCCTGAATGGTTCTGATATAAAAGCAACACTACTCATCCTGAAAGGGAATCAACATCATTACAATATGTAATGTCATAGTGTTCCACCTATGTTGGGCTGCTCTAGGATGAACGCACAGAAAATTCTGTTTTGCGTTCCGCTGTAGATTAGTAACAGGAGGTAAAAACAATGAAGAAAGCGATTTTAGCTACAAAAGTCGGAATGACTCAGATCTTCAACGATGAAGGCGTTCTTGTTCCGGTAACTGTTCTTCAGGCTGGTCCGTGTGTAGTAACACAGGTTAAGACAGAGGAGAACGATGGATACAAAGCTGTACAGGTTGGCTTTGTAGATAAGAGAGAGAAACTTGTAAACAAGCCGGTAAAGGGTCACTTCGACAAGGCTGGCGTATCTTACAAGAGATTCGTTAGAGAGTTCCGTTTTGAGAATTCTGAAGAGTATAACGTAAAAGACGAAATCAAAGCTGATATCTTCGCTGCTGGCGATAAGGTTGATGCAACTGCTATCTCCAAAGGTAAAGGTTTCCAGGGCGCTATTAAGAGACTTGGACAGAGCAGAGGACCGATGGCTCATGGTTCTAAATTCCATCGTCATCAGGGTTCCAATGGTTCCGCAACAACTCCGGGCCGCGTATTCAAGGGCAAAGGCATGCCGGGTCAGATGGGTAACAAGAAGATTACCACTCAGAACCTCGAGATTGTCAAGGTTGACGTTGAGAACAACCTGATCCTTGTTAAAGGCGCTGTACCGGGACCGAAGAAGTCCTTAGTAACATTAAAGGAAACAGTAAAGGCTAACAAATAAGCTTTTACAGGAAAGGAGGAAACAGAAATGGCAAACGTATCCGTATACAATATGGAAGGTAAAGAAGTTGGCACAATCGAGCTGAACGACGCTGTATTTGGCGTTGAAGTGAACGAGCATCTCGTACACATGGCTGTTGTTGCACAGCTTGCAAATAAACGTCAGGGAACACAGAAAGCAAAAACACGTTCTGAGGTTTCCGGTGGCGGCAGAAAGCCGTGGAGACAGAAAGGAACAGGTCACGCTAGACAGGGTTCCACAAGATCTCCGCAGTGGACAGGCGGCGGAATGGTATTCGCTCCGACTCCGAGAGATTACACAATCACTCTTAACAAGAAAGAGAAGAGAGCTGCTCTTAAGTCCGCTCTTACAAGCAGAGTAAACGAGAACAAGTTCGTAGTTGTTGACGAGTTAAAGTTCGACGAGATCAAGACAAAGAACTTCAAGGCTGTTATGAACAACCTCAAGGTTTCCAAGGCTCTTGTTGTTCTTGCTGACAACGATCAGAACACAGTTCTTTCCGCAAGAAATATCCCGGAAGTTAAGACTTCCCTTGTTAATACAATCAATGTATTCGACATTCTGAAATACAACACTGTAGTAGCTACTAAGGCTGCTGTAGCATCTATCGAGGAGGTATACGCATAATGGCAAACGTACAGTACTACGACGTAATCCTCAAACCGGTTGTAACTGAGAAGAGCATGAACGCTATGAGCGAGAAGAAATACACATTCCTCGTACATCCGGAAGCAAACAAGACCATGATCAAAGAAGCTGTTGAGAAAATGTTCCCGGGAACAAAGGTTGACAGCGTAAACACAATGAACGCTGACGGTAAGAACCGCAGACGTGGCATGGTAGTAGGCAAGACTGCTAAGACAAAGAAAGCAATCGTTAAGCTTACAGCAGACAGCAAAGATATCGAAATCTTCCAGGGTCTGTAATTTTTGAAACTATGCGGCAACCAAAGCCGCGATACGAAAAATAGAAACGCCAGAAGGCGTTGAAAGGAGTCAGAAATGGGAATCAAAACCTATAACCCATATACACCTTCCAGAAGAAATATGACAGGTTCTGATTTCTCCGAGATCACAAAGACAACTCCGGAGAAGTCCTTAGTAGTTTCTTTAAAGAAGAACGCTGGTCGTAACAACCAGGGTAAGATCACCGTTAGACATCAGGGCGGTGGAAACAGACAGAAATATAGAATGGTTGACTTCAAGAGAAATTCCAAAGACGGAATTCAGGCAACTGTAATCGGTATCGAGTACGATCCGAACAGAAGCGCTAACATCGCTTTAATCTGCTACGCAGATGGTGAGAAGTCCTACATCCTTGCACCGCAGGGCCTTACAAACGGCATGAAGGTTATGAGCGGCGAGCACGCAGAGGCTAAGGTCGGCAACTGCTTACCGTTATCCTTAATTCCGGTTGGTGCACAGGTTCACAATATCGAGCTTTTCCCGGGCAAGGGCGGCCAGATGGTTCGTTCTGCAGGAAACGCTGCACAGTTAATGGCTAAAGAAGGAAAATACGCTACACTTCGTTTACCGTCCGGCGAGATGAGAATGGTTCCGATCGAGTGCCGCGCAACAATCGGTGTTGTAGGCAACGGCGACCATAACCTTGTTAAGATTGGTAAAGCAGGTAGAAAACGTCACATGGGTATCCGCCCGACAGTCCGTGGTTCCGTTATGAACCCGAATGACCATCCGCATGGTGGTGGTGAAGGTAAGACTGGTATCGGCCGTCCGGGTCCGTGCACACCGTGGGGCAAGCCTGCTCTTGGTCTTAAGACTAGAAAGAAAAACAAACAGTCTAACAAGTTAATCGTAAGAAGAAGAAATGGTAAGGCGATTTCATAATCGATAGGAGGTAAAACGATGGCTCGTTCACTTAAAAAAGGACCATTTGCAGACGCTAGCTTACTGAAGAAGGTAGATGCTATGAACGAGGCAGGACAGAAACAGGTTATCAAGACCTGGTCCCGCCGTTCTACAATCTTCCCGCAGATGGTTGGTCATACAATCGCTGTACATGACGGCAGAAAGCATGTACCGGTATACGTAACAGAAGATATGGTTGGTCACAAACTTGGTGAGTTCGTTGCTACAAGAACTTACAGAGGCCACGGCAAAGACGAGAAAAAGTCCGGACGTAAATAATAGATACGCTTTGAAAGGAGGTTCCAGTAATGGCTAAGGGACATAGAAGTCAGATTAAGAGAGAGAGAAATGCCCAGAAGGATACAAGACCGTCTGCAAAGCTGTCTTACGCAAGAGTATCCGTTCAGAAGGCTTGTTTCGTATTAGATGCCATCAGAGGCAAAGATGTTCAGACAGCACTTGGTATTGTAACTTACAATCCTAGATATGCTTCCAGCTTAATCGAGAAATTATTAAAATCTGCAATCGCAAACGCTGAGAACAACAACGGAATGAACGCAGAGAACCTGTATGTGGAGGAGTGCTACGCATCTCAGGGACCGATTATGAAGAGAGTAAAACCGAGAGCACAGGGTAGAGCTTACAGAATCGAAAAGAGAATGAGCCACATCACTATCGTGCTGAACGAGAAATAATAGGAGGCAGTTATGGGACAGAAAGTTAATCCACACGGCATGAGAGTCGGCGTTATCAAAGACTGGGATTCCAGATGGTACGCTGAAGCTGATTTCGCTGACAACCTCATCGAGGATCACAAAATCAGAACTTACCTGAAGAAGAGATTATACAGCGCCGGCGTTTCCAAGATCGAAATCGAGCGCGCATCTGATAGAGTAAAAATTATCGTTTTCACAGCAAAACCGGGCGTAGTTATCGGTAAGGGCGGATCTGAGATCGAGAAGGTCAAAGCTGAAGTTCAGAAGATGACTGCTAAAAAGGTATTTGTAGACATCAAGGAAGTTAAGAGACCGGACCGTGAAGCTCAGCTCGTTGCAGAGTCCATCGCTCAGCAGCTTGAGAACCGTGTTTCCTTCCGTCGTGCTATGAAGTCCACAATGTCCAGATCCATGAAGGCTGGCGTTCTTGGTATCAAGACAGCAGTTGGCGGACGTCTTGGCGGCGCTGATATCGCACGTACAGAGTTCTACAGCGAGGGAACAATCCCGCTTCAGACATTAAGAGCAGATATTGACTATGGTTTCGCAGAGGCAGATACAACTTACGGCAAACTTGGCGTTAAAGTTTGGATCTACAAAGGCGAGGTTCTTCCGACTAAGGGAAATAAGGAAGGGAGCGATAAATAATGTTAATGCCGAAAAGAGTAAAGCGCCGCAAACAGTTCCGTGGAACTATGGCCGGTAAAGCTTTAAGAGGAAATACAATCTCCAACGGTGAGTATGGCCTTGTTGCCCTTGAGCCGTGCTGGATCAAATCTAATCAGATCGAGGCAGCCCGTGTTGCCATGACTCGTTATATCAAACGTGGTGGTAAAGTTTGGATCAAGATCTTCCCGGACAAACCGGTAACAGCTAAACCGGCTGAGACTCGTATGGGTTCCGGTAAGGGCGCTCTTGAGTACTGGGTAGCAGTAGTTAAACCGGGCCGTGTTATGTTCGAAATCGCTGGCGTTCCGGAGGAAACAGCAAAGGAAGCTCTTCGTCTTGCTATGCACAAACTCCCGTGTAAGTGTAAAATTGCTTCCAAGGCAGATTTAGAAGGCGGTGATAACAGTGAAAACTAATAAGTATGTAGAAGAATTAAAAGCGAAAACCGCTGCAGAGTTAAATGAAGAATTAGTTGCAGCAAAGAAGGAGCTCTTCAACCTGAGATTCCAGAACGCAACCAACCAGTTAGATAACACAAGCAGAATCAAAGAGGTTCGCAAGAACATCGCAAGAATTCAGACTGTTATCACAGAGAAGGCAAGAGTTGCTAACTAATCCCGTATCGGTGAAGAACCCCCAAGGCATACTTGCGGGTTGAACAGCTGTCGTTATGACACACGCCGATGCGTGTAACAAATCGATTTTGAAAGGAGATTATCCGTCGTGGAAAGAAATCTTAGAAAAACACGTACTGGTAAGGTAGTTAGCAACAAGATGGACAAGACAATCGTCGTTGCTATCGAGAACCATGTAAAACATCCGTTAATCGGAAAGATCGTTAAAAAGACATATAAATTAAAAGCTCATGATGAGAAAAATGAGTGCAATATCGGCGATACAGTTAAAGTGATGGAGACAAGACCGTTATCCAAGGATAAGAGATGGAGACTTGTTGAAATCGTCGAGAAAGCAAGATAATTGATTCGAGGAAGGAGTAACAGGCATGATTCAGCAGGAATCCAGATTAAAGGTTGCCGATAATACAGGTGCAAGAGAACTGCTTTGTATCCGCGTTATGGGCGGTTCTACAAGAAGATATGCTAACATCGGTGATGTAATCGTAGCCTCCGTTAAAGAAGCAACACCAGGCGGCGTTGTAAAGAAGGGCGATGTAGTCAAAGCCGTTGTAGTTCGTTCTGTAAAAGGCGCACGTCGTAAAGACGGTTCTTATATTAAATTTGATGAGAACGCAGCAGTTATCATCAAAGATGACAAGACTCCAAAAGGAACCCGTATTTTTGGGCCGGTTGCAAGAGAGCTTCGTGAGAAACAGTTCATGAAGATCGTATCTCTGGCTCCGGAAGTATTATAAGGAGGTGCCAGATAATGCATAAAATCAAAAAAGATGATATGGTAAAGATCATCGCAGGTAAAGATAAAGATAAAACCGGTAAGGTTCTGAGTGTAGACAGCAAGAAGAACGAAGTTGTTGTTGAAGGCTGCAACATGGTAACAAAGCATACCAAACCGAGCCAGACAAACCAGAATGGCGGAATCGTTCATCAGGAAGCTCCGATCGACATCTCCAACGTAATGCTGTTCGTTGACGGAAAAGCTACAAGAGTTGGCTTTGAAGTTAAAGACGGTAAGAAAGTCCGCGTTGCTAAGGCAACCGGTAAAGTAATTGACTAATAGCAGAGAGGAGGAAACACAAGTTGGCTAGATTAAAAGAAATGTACCAGAACGAGATCGTTGAAGCAATGATCAAGAAATTTGGTTATAAGAATATCATGGAAGTGCCGAAGCTCGACAAGATCGTTATCAACATGGGCGTAGGCGAAGCAAAAGACAACGCGAAAGTCCTTGACTCTGCAGTTCGTGACCTTGAGATCATCTCCGGTCAGAAGGCAGTTCTTACAAAGGCTAAGAAGTCTGTCGCAAACTTCAAACTCAGAGAGGGCATGGCTATTGGATGCAAAGTTACTCTTCGCGGCGAGAAGATGTACGAGTTCGCTGATCGTCTGATCAACCTCGCTCTTCCGCGTGTACGTGACTTCCGCGGCGTAAACGCTAACGCGTTCGACGGCAGAGGTAACTACGCACTCGGCATCAAGGAACAGTTAATTTTCCCGGAAATTGAATATGATAAAGTTGACAAGGTTAGAGGTATGGACATCATCTTCGTTACTACCGCTAAGACTGACGAGGAAGCTCGTGAACTTTTAACATTATTCAACATGCCGTTTGCAAAGTAATTAGGAGGAGTAACCATGGCAAAGACTTCAATGAAGATTAAACAGCAGCGTCCGGCAAAGTTCTCCACAAGAGAATACAACCGCTGCAGAATCTGTGGTCGTCCACATGCATATCTGAGAAAATATGGCATTTGCCGTATCTGCTTCCGTGAGCTCGCTTACAAGGGCGAGATCCCGGGCGTAAAGAAGGCAAGCTGGTAGGATTTAGCTGCTTAAAAGGCGTCAGAAGTCAGGTGGGAAACGGCGAGTTCCCCCGCCTGACCGTGCAGTGAAGCGCCTGGCAAGCTGACTGGTCCCGTTCTTCGACCACAGGGAAAAGAACTTCCCTATTCATCGTAACAACGCCTATACGGAAAACTTGTTTTCCCCAGGCCGAACAACATTCCTGTGCAGCGCGAATGATTCGCGAACCACAGTGATAAACCAACAACCCATTAGGAGGAAATATAATCATGACTATGAGCGATCCGATTGCAGATATGCTTACAAGAATTCGTAACGCAAACACTGCTAAACACGATACAGTAGATGTTCCGGCTTCCAAGATGAAATTAGCTATCGCTGATATCCTTGTAAGAGAAGGCTACATCAAGAAATATGACATCGTTGAGGACGGTGCATTCCAGACAATCCGCATCTCCTTAAAGTATGGCGCAGACAAGAACGAGAAGATCATCTCCGGTATCAAGAAGATCTCCAAGCCGGGCTTACGTGTATACGCTGGCAAGGAAGATATGCCGAAGGTACTTGGCGGACTTGGTATCGCTATCGTATCCACAAACCAGGGAATCATCACTGACAAGCAGGCTAGACAGCTTGGTGTCGGCGGAGAAGTTCTTGCGTTCGTTTGGTAATTATTGATGTTATCGCACCCCGCCTGCAAAGCCGGATTTAAGATCTGGAAGGGCGGAGTTTGCGTGCGTCTGGAGATAACTTCAGACTATATATAACATAGAAACTGAAAACAGAGAGTGTTAAAGCACTTTCCGAGAATCTAAGTAGGAGGTAAAAGGCATGTCACGTATTGGTAGAATGCCGGTAGCGATTCCAGCAGGCGTAACTGTAACAATCGCAGAGAACAACAATGTGACCGTTAAAGGTCCGAAGGGAACACTGGTAAGAGATTTACCGGTAGAGATGGAAATCAAAGAAGAAGATGGACACATCGTCGTAACAAGACCGAACGATTTAAAGAAGATGAAATCTTTACACGGTCTTACAAGAACGCTAATCCATAACATGATCCAGGGTGTTACTGAAGGCTACGAGAAGAAGCTTGAGGTAAACGGTGTTGGTTACAGAGCTCAGAAGCAGGGCAAGAAGCTCACACTTTCCCTTGGTTACTCCCATCCGGTAGAGATGGAAGATCCGGAAGGTATCGAGACTGTTCTTGATGGACAGAACATCATCATCGTTAAGGGCATCAGCAAAGAGAAAGTCGGCCAGTATGCAGCTGAAATCAGAGAGAAGAGAAGACCGGAGCCGTATAAGGGCAAAGGTATCAAGTACGCTGATGAGGTTATCAGACGCAAAGTTGGTAAGACTGGTAAGAAATAATTTAAGGAGAGTGTAAAAATGGTTAGCAAGCAGTCAAGAAGCGAAATCCGCAGAAAAAAACACTATAGATTACGCAATCGCTTTGCTGGTACAGCAGAGAGACCGCGTTTAGCAGTGTTCAGAAGCAATAATCATATGTATGCTCAGATCATCGACGATTCCGTTGGACATACTTTAGTATCTGCTTCTACTCTTGAGAAAGAGATCAAAGCAGAGTTAGAGAACACAGATACCGTTGATGCAGCTGCATATATCGGAACCGTAGTAGCTAAGAGAGCAATCGAGAAAGGCATCAAAGAGGTCGTTTTCGATAGAGGCGGTTTCATTTATCAGGGTAAGATTCAGGCATTAGCAGATGCAGCCCGCGAGGCTGGTCTCGTATTCTAATAGAGAGGAGAAAACAGCATGAAGCGTACAATCATTGACGCAAGTCAGTTAGAGTTAAATGACAAAGTTGTTGCCATTAAGCGCGTATCCAAGACTGTTAAAGGTGGACGTACCATGAGATTTTCCGCTCTGGTAGTAGTAGGAGACGGCAATGGTCACGTAGGCGCAGGCCTTGGTAAAGCAGGTGAGGTTCCGGAAGCTATCCGTAAGGGTAAAGAGGCTGCTATGAAGAACCTTGTAGAGATCCCGATGGATGAGAACAATAGTATCCCGCATGACTTCCTTGGAGAGTTCGGAAGTGCTTCCGTACTTCTTAAGAGAGCTCCGGAAGGTACTGGTATCATCGCTGGTGGTCCGGTTCGTTCCGTAGTAGAGCTTGCAGGCATCAAGAACATCCGTACAAAGTCTTTAGGTTCCAACAACAAGACAAACGTAGTTCTCGCAACAATCGAGGGTCTTACAAAATTAAAGACTCCGGAAGAGGTTGCTAAGAACCGCGGCAAATCTGTTGAAGACGTTGTTTGCTAATAGGAGGATAATAAAATGGCAGAGAAGTTAAAAATCACATTAGTAAAATCCCCTATCGGCGCTGTTCCGAAGCAGAGAGCAACAATCGAGGCACTTGGTTTAAAGAAGATGCACAAGACTGTTGAGATGCCGGATAATGGTGCAGTTAGAGGCATGATCCAGAATGTTAGACATCTGGTAAAAGTTGAAGAGATCTAATAGATATAAGTAAGGAGGTGCAGTGATGAACTTATCTAATTTACATCCTGCTGAAGGATCTAAACACAGTGATAGTTTCAGAAGAGGTCGTGGACACGCTTCTGGAAATGGTAAGACAGCTGGTAAGGGACATAAGGGCCAGAAGGCACGTTCCGGCGCACCGAGACCTGGTTTCGAGGGCGGCCAGATGCCGTTATACAGACGTCTTCCGAAGAGAGGATTTACAAACATCAACTCCAAGGAGATCGTTGGAATTAATGTAAGCGCATTAGAGAGATTTGAGAATGACTCCGTAGTATCCGTTGAGACATTACTGGAGACAGGTGTGATCAAAAACCCGCAGGACGGCGTTAAGATTCTTGGTAACGGAGAGTTAACAAAGAAACTTGTCGTTAAAGCCAATGCTTTCAGTGAAGGCGCAAAAGCTAAAATTGAGGCAGTAGGTGGAACCTGCGAGGTGATCTAATATGCTAAAATCCTTACAGAAGGCATTTAAGGTGAAAGAAGTCCGCGACAGACTTCTTTACACCTTCATGATGCTTGTAGTCATCCGAATCGGCTGTTGTCTTCCGATTCCGGGCGTTGATCCCAGCTATCTGCATGATTTCTTTTCCAATCTCCAGTCATCTGGAATGGGATTTTTCAATGCGATCACAGGAGGATCTTTCTCCTCCATGTCGATCTTTGCGCTGAGCATCACCCCGTATATCACATCGTCCATCATCATGCAGTTGCTTACCATTGCAATTCCGAAACTTGAGGAAATGCAGAAGGATGGTGAGGACGGAAGAAAGAAGATCGCAGAGTACACCAGATATCTTACCGTTGGCCTGGCTCTTTTCGAGTCCTGTGCAATGGCAGTCGGCCTTGGCGGTAAAGGACTTCTTCTCGAAGATCACCGCAATGTCTGGGGATACCTCACGGTTGTAGCAGCTATGACCGCAGGTTCCGCTCTTCTGATGTGGATTGGCGAGAGGATTACAGACAATGGAGTCGGAAACGGTATTTCCATCGTACTTCTGATCAATATCGTATCTGGTACTCCACAGGATATGATGACATTATATGAGCGCTTTATGGCAGGCAGATCAGTTGCAGTCGCAACTGTATCAGGCATCATTGTACTGGCAATTATCGTTGCGATCGTTGTCTTTGTCCTCGTTTTAAACGATGCAGAGCGCCGGATCCCGGTGCAGTACAGCAAGAAGATGCAGGGCCGCAGAATGATCGGCGGGCAGTCTACCTACATTCCGTTGAAGGTAAACACCGCGAACGTTATTCCGGTCATCTTCGCTTCTTCCATCATGTCCATGCCGGTCATGATCGCTCAGTTCTTCCACGTTGATTATTCAACCATCGGTGGAAAGATCCTGTTAGCGTTGAGCTCATCCAACTGGTTTAAACCGGAAGCTCCGGCTTACTCCATTGGTTTGCTCGTATATATCGTATTAGTCGTACTGTTCGCGTATTTCTATACGTCCATTACGTTTAACCCGCTGGAAGTTGCTAATAATATGAAGAAATCCGGCGGCTTTATCCCGGGCATCCGCCCAGGTAAGCCAACTTCGGACTACCTTAACAATATCTTAAACTATATTGTATTTATTGGAGCCTGCGGTCTGGTGATCGTGTGCATTATCCCGATCGTCGCATCCGGTCTCTTCTCCGTTGGTAATCTTTCCTTCGGCGGCACATCCCTGATCATTATTGCAGGTGTTATCCTCGAGACGATCAAGGCTGTGGAGTCTTTAATGCTTGTAAGAAATTACAAGGGATTCTTAAATGACTGATTTGACAGAGAAATAGCAGCAGCTGCGTGCTGAAAATCGGAGCGGGCGGAAAGATGCTTTTCGCCCGCTTTTTCGGTTTTTTAGGACGAGTGGAGGAAATAACAATTATGAAGATCATTATGTTGGGCGCGCCGGGTGCCGGAAAAGGAACCCAGGCACAGAGAATCGCGGAAAAGTACGGAATCCCGCACATTTCTACCGGAGATATCTTCCGGGCTAATATCAAGAACGGAACAGAACTTGGAAAGAAAGCGAAAGCATTCATGGACCAGGGACTTCTTGTTCCGGATGAACTGACTGTTGACCTTGTTATGGACAGGATCAGCCAGCCGGACTGCAAAGAGGGATACATCCTCGATGGATTCCCACGTACGATCCCGCAGGCAGAGGCTCTCACAGAGGCTCTTGCGAAAAAGGGAGAGGCGATCGATTTCGCGATCGATGTCGACGTACCGGATGAGAAGATCGTTACCCGTATGGCAGGCCGCCGTGCATGCGTAAAGTGCGGAATGACCTATCACATCGTATATGCTGCTCCGAAGAAGGAAGGCATCTGCGATAAGTGCGGCGCTGAACTCATTTTAAGAGATGATGATAAGCCGGAGACTGTTACAAAACGTCTGGCTGTTTACCATGAGCAGACACGTCCGCTCATCAGCTTCTATGCGGATAAGCACGTTCTCTACACTGTAGACGGAACACAGAATATGGAACAGGTATTTGAGGCTATCACAAAGATTTTAGGAGCTTAAAAGAATGGCAGTAACAATTAAATCGCCGAGAGAGATCGAACTGATGCGAAAAGCCGGAGAAATTCTGGCGCAGGTACACGAGGAGCTGCATGCAGCCGTTCATCCGGGAATGTCCACGATGGACATCGACAAGCTGGGAGAGCGCCTGATCCGCAGCCATGGATGCATTCCGTCCTTTAAGAATTATAATGGATATCCGGCATCCATCTGCGTGTCCGTAAACGATGAGATCGTACATGGTATCCCGAATAAGCACCGCATTTTAAAGGAAGGAGATATCGTCAGCCTTGATGCGGGAACGATCTATAAAGGATACCATTCCGACGCAGCCCGCACCTGGGCAGTAGGAAACGTCTCCCCGGAAGCACAGAAACTGATGGATGTGACAAAACAGTGCTTTTACGAAGGTATTAAATTTGCAAAAGCAGGCAATCATCTGAATGACATCTCCACGGCAATCCAGGCATATGCCGAGAAATTCGGCTATGGCGTTGTCCGCGAGCTGGTTGGACATGGAATTGGTACCCACCTTCATGAAGATCCGGAGGTCCCGAACTTCGCAACGAAGAGAAAGGGGATCCTTCTGCAGCCGGGCATGACACTGGCGATCGAGCCGATGATCAATGCAGGTACACCGGATGTAATCTGGATGGACGATGACTGGACCGTTGTTACAGCAGATCATGCCCTGTCCGCTCACTATGAGAATACGATCCTCATCACCGAGGGCGAGCCGGAGATCCTCTCCCTGCGTCCGGGCCTTGAATAGGAGGCCCCGCATGGAGATGACCCCGGGATTCCTGGCGAGATCACTTGCCGGAAATGACAAGGATAAAATCTATGTCATAACGGAGGACCTTGGAACATACGTTTCTCTGCTTGCAGAGAACGGCCGGGTCCTCCGGAAAAATAAAAAACATGTCCAGATCATTAAGAAAGCAAACAGGAGGTAAATTTTATGTCTAAGGCTGACGTAATCGAGATCGAAGGCGTTGTTGTAGAGAAACTGCCGAATGCCATGTTCCAGGTTGAACTTGAAAATGGCCACAAGGTTTTAGCAACCATCAGCGGAAAACTGCGTATGAACTACATCCGTATTCTTCCGGGAGACAAGGTAACATTAGAGATGTCCCCATACGATTTATCCAAGGGACGTATCATTTGGAGAGATAAATAGTATCTTTGAGGACGGGCAGAAAAAAGTTGAAGAAAACCAGCAAAAATGCTTGATTTTCCCGTAAGGAAGTGTTATAATGCTCAAGCGAACTTTGTTGGAACGCTTGTATTATGCCCATTTTCAGGTGCTTTTTATACAGGTATAGCAACCCGTAATGCCGTTTCCAGATGGCACGGAATCGGTGTGTTTCCGGCAGTAAGGGAAGCGGACTACGAAGGAAAGGAGAATTACTGTGAAAGTAAGATCATCAGTAAAACCGATTTGCGAGAAGTGCAAGGTTATTAAGAGAAAAGGCAGTATCAGAATTATCTGTGAAAATCCTAAGCACAAACAGAGACAGGGCTGATGCCGCATATTTGCCTGTATTTTTTCGCGCGGCTTTGACATGAAACGCGAGAGTGCGTTGTCGTGTCGGCAATAACTATTTCTACAATATTTAAATGGAGGTACCACTCATGGCTCGTATTTCAGGTGTTGATTTACCAAGGGAAAAACGTGTCGAAATCGGCTTAACTTATATCTACGGTATCGGTAGAGCAAGTGCAGACCGTATTCTTGCTGCGGCTGGTGTAAATCCTGACACTCGTGTAAAGGATTTAACCGATGACGAAGTAAAGAACATTGCAGCAGTAATCGCTGAGACTCAGACTGTTGAAGGTGACTTACGTCGTGAGATCGCTTTAAACATCAAGAGACTTCAGGAGATCGGATGCTACAGAGGTATTCGTCACAGAAAGAGTCTTCCTTGCCGTGGTCAGAAGACCAAGACAAACGCAAGAACATGCAAGGGTCCGAGAAAGACTGTTGCAAACAAGAAGAAATAATAATCAGTAACAAATGTTATGAATCACGTTGCATGTTTTAAAGACAGGAAACAGGGTTCAGTAAATGAGAAAGTAGGTTAGTTTAAAATGGCTAAAAAAGTGTCCACTGCTAAAAAAGTGACAAAAAAGCGTGTAAAGAAAAACGTTGAACGCGGACAGGCGCACATCCAGTCATCTTTTAACAACACAATCGTGACATTAACAGATGCACAGGGTAATGCCTTATCTTGGGCAAGTGCAGGCGGTCTGGGATTTAGAGGTTCAAGGAAATCTACTCCATATGCAGCACAGATGGCTGCAGAAACTGCAACTAAGGCAGCTCTTGTACATGGTTTAAAATCCGTAGACGTTATGGTTAAAGGACCGGGATCAGGCCGTGAGGCTGCTATCCGTGCCCTTCAGGCATGTGGTCTTGAAGTAACAAGCATTAAGGACGTAACACCGGTTCCGCACAACGGATGCCGTCCGCCAAAGCGTAGAAGAGTCTAATTAGGAGGAAATAAAATGGCAGTTGATAGAGTTCCTGTTCTTAAAAGATGCAGATCCCTTGACCTTGATCCCATTTATTTAGGAATAGATAAAAAATCCAACAGAGAATCTAAGAGAGCAAACAAGAAGATCAGTGAGTATGGTCTTCAGTTAAGAGAAAAACAGAAAGCTAAGTTCATCTATGGCGTTCTGGAGAAGCCGTTCCGTAACTACTACGATAAGGCTGAGCGTTTAAACGGACAGACAGGTGAAAACCTTATGATCCTTCTTGAGCGCAGACTTGACAACGTTATCTTCCGTCTTGGTTTCGCAAGAACAAGAAAGGAAGCCAGACAGATCGTTGACCACAAGCACGTTCTTGTAAACGGTAAGTGCGTAAACATCCCGTCCTACCTTGTAAAGGCTGGCGATGTTGTTGAGATCAGAGAAAAGAACAAAGGCGACAACCACTACAAGCTGGTTCTCGAGACCACAGCTGGCCGTCTTGTTCCGGCATGGTTAGAGTCTGACCATGAGAACTTAAAGGGCGAGATCAAAACTCTTCCGACAAGAGAAGAAATCGACGTTCCTGTAAACGAGATGCTCATCGTCGAGTTATACTCCAAATAATTCACCGGAGCGGTTTTTACAAAGTATCTGGCCTTTTTTCGGCCGGATGCTTTGTGTTCTAAAATGCTCCGTGGCATTTGTCAAAGCATACCCAAAAGGAGGGGCTTTTTGTGTTCGATTTTGAGAAACCAAACATTGAGATTGCTGAGATTTCCGAAGATAAAAGATACGGAAAGTTTGTCGTAGAACCGCTTGAGAGGGGTTACGGCACAACTCTGGGAAATTCCCTGAGAAGAATCATGCTTTCTTCTTTACCGGGTTCTGCTGTCAGCCAGGTGAAAATTGATGGTGTACTTCATGAGTTCAGCTCCATCTCCGGCGTTAAGGAAGATGTAACTGAGATCATCATGAACATCAAGAGCTTAGCAATTAAGAACAACAGCGATACAAACGAGCCGAAGACTGCGTACATCGAGTTCGAGGGCGAGGGCGTGATCCACGCATCTGACATTCAGACAGATGCTGACATCGAGATCCTCAACCCGGATCAGGTGATCGCAACATTAAGCGGCGGTGCAGACAGCAAGTTCTACATGGAACTTACGATCACCAACGGCCGTGGCTACGTGAGCGCTGATAAGAACAAGAGCGACGATCTTCCGATCGGAGTTCTCGCTGTAGATTCCATTTACACACCGGTTGAGCGTGTCAACATGTCCGTTGAGAACACCCGTGTTGGTCAGCAGACAGACTACGATAAGCTCACACTTGAGATCTACACAAACGGAACACTTGATCCGGACGAGGCAGTCAGCCTTGCTGCTAAAGTTTTAAGCGAGCATCTGAATCTCTTCATCGACCTCTCTGAGAATGCAAAGACTGCAGAGGTTATGGTTGAAAAGGAGAACAACGAGAAAGAGAAAGTTCTTGAGATGAACATTGACGAGCTGGAGTTATCCGTTCGTTCCTACAACTGTCTCAAGAGAGCCGGTATCAATACCGTTGAAGAGCTTTGCAGCCGTACATCTGAGGATATGATGAAGGTTAGAAACCTTGGTCGTAAGTCCCTCGAGGAAGTACTTGCAAAGTTAAAAGAACTGGGCTTACAGCTCAATTCAAGTGACGAACAGTAAAATTTAGTTGTGATACACACCCGGATGGTAAGTCCAAAGAAGCACGGACGGGCGTAGAGCGACTCATTATGGAGAAAAAGGCGGCAGTCCAGTAAGTCCAAAGATGCGTGGGCGGCTGTTCCACAAATGGAGGAGAATTAAATCATGGCAGGTTATAGAAAACTCGGAAGAACTTCCAGTCAGAGAAAAGCATTACTTAGAATCCAGGCTACAAACCTTTTATATCATGGAAAGATCGTTACAACTGAGGCTAGAGCTAAAGAAGTAAGAAAGATCGTTGAGAGCCTGATCGCTCTTGCAGTAAAAGAGAAAGATAACTTCGAGACTGTAAAAGTTACTGCTAAAGTTGCCCGCAAGGACGCTAACGGCAAGAGAGTAAAAGAAGTTGTTGACGGTAAGAAAGTTACTGTATACGATGAAGTTGAGAAGGAAATCAAGAAGGACATGCCGTCCAGACTTCATGCAAGAAGACAGATGGTAAAAGCTCTTTATGACGTAACAGAAGTTCCGACAGCAGCAGCTGGTAAGAAGAAAAACACAAAGAAAGTTGATCTTACAAACAAGCTGTTCAACGAGATCGCTCCGAAGTACGCTTCCCGTAACGGTGGTTACACAAGAATCATCAAGATCGGTCAGCGTAAGGGCGACGGTGCTATGGCAGTTCTGATCGAGCTCGTTTAATTCTGTATAGCAATTAGCCGTACGGCAGAACTTAAGACCGGTGGAATACGTTTTATGCGTGTTCTGCCGGTTTTTTTGCGTCATATGGAAAAAAGGAAAGCCACTGTTCTTCTTCCGCGATCTTTTTGTGATCGATGGAAGGGAACAGTGGCTTTTCGATTGCCATAAAAGGTGATCAACCGGCTTTTGAAACAAAAGATTAATTGATCCCGAACTGCTGCTGAAACTGTTCAAAGAACTGGTTGAAAGCTGCCGCGTTGGCCGGGTCCTTCATCAAGTTGGTGATCGTCAGAGCATAAAAGAATTCACCGACACCGAGGAGAATGGCGATCACACCGAGAATGATGCCTGCGATGGCTGTTCCGCGGAATGCCTGCCCGCGTTTGGAGATGATCGCGAAACAGATCGCGCCGACTCCGCAGATGATCGCAACCGGGAATGCGAAACAGCAGAGCGTCAGGATCGCGAAGATACCGCTGATCAGGGACATCGCTGCGAATGAGTTTTTCTCGCGTCTTGGGCGCTGCGGCTGATCCTGCCAGTAGGGCGGCTGCCCGTTATGCTGAGGAGGCATCTGCTGGTTGTTTGGGTTCTGCCAGTAAGGATTCTGTCCGTTGTTCTGAGGAGGGATCTGCTGGTTATTTGTGTTCTGCCAGTAAGGATTCTGTCCGTTGTTCTGAGGAGGGATCTGCTGGTTGTTTGGGTTCTGCCAGTAAGGATTCTGTCCGTTGTTCTGAGGAGGGATCTGCTGGTTATTTGTGTTCTGCCAGTAAGGATCCTGTCCATTATTCTGAGGAGGCATCTGCCTATTGTCCGGGGACTGCTGGTTTGTATCCTGTCCGTCTGCCGGGGATGAAATCTGCTGACCGGTCTGTTCTGCAGGAGCTGTTTCAGTGGTTTGGTCTTTATATTCAGATGAATTCTGATCGTCGTAATCTGTCATGAAAATTCCTCCTAAATGTATGTGAAACTTGTCCGCGCCGCGGAAAAATGACACGGAACAGTTACCGTATAGTTTAACATGAAACGCCGCGCATGTCCACATTTAAGTTGCATAAGAGGATGGATTGAATTATAATGGAGATTGACATCTCCGGCAGCCTGGAGCCGTCCGGGGAAGAACCAGAAGGAGAAACAACATGGACATTTTAGGCGTACTGACAGCGGAATTAGGGGTAAAACGGAGCCAGATCGAGGCAGCCGTAAATCTGATCGACGAGGGAAACACGATTCCGTTTATTGCCAGATACCGGAAAGAAGTAACCGGTTCCTTAAACGATGAGGTATTAAGGAACCTGGATGAACGATTAAAATATCTGCGCGGACTGGAAGAACGTAAGACCCAGGTCCTCGCGGCGATCGAAGATCAGGGAAAACTTACCGCTGATCTGAAGAAAAAGATCGAGGATGCTGAGACGATGGTGGCGGTCGAGGACTTATATCTTCCGTTCCGCCCGAAGAGAAAGACGAGAGCAAGCGTTGCAAAGGAAAGAGGACTTGAGCCGCTTGCCGATACGATTATGCTGCAGATGGCGAAGGAGCCGATCGAGACTCTTGCGGCCCCGTATGTATCAGAGGAAAAAGGCGTTGCGAACGTGAAAGCAGTGATCGACGGCGCAAAGGATATTCTCGCGGAGCGGATCTCCGAGGTTGCGAAATACCGCGCCTATATCCGAAACGTGACGAAGGAAGAGGGATCGATCGTCTCCGAGGCAAAGGATGAGAAGTCAGAATCTGTCTATGAGATGTACTATCACCACGAGGAACTCGTGAGAAAGTGTGCAGGACACAGGATCCTCGCCTTAAACCGCGGCGAGAAGGAAAAGATCCTGACTGTAAAGATCGTGGCTCCGGAGGAGAAGATCCTGCGCTATCTGAACAAGATGGTGATCACGAGAGAAAACCCGGTGACAACTCCGATCCTGCAGGAAGTGATCGCGGACAGCTATAACCGTCTGATCGCTCCGGCGATCGAGCGTGAGGTCAGAAATCTCATGACGGAAAAGGCGGAGGACGGCGCGATCCAGGTATTCGGAAAGAACCTGGAACAGCTTCTCATGCAGCCTCCGATCGCAGGACGCGTTGTTCTTGGATGGGACCCGGCGTTCCGTACCGGCTGTAAGCTGGCTGTCGTTGATGCGACCGGAAAAGTCCTCGATACCGTTGTGATCTATCCGACCGCACCGCAGAATAAGGTCGAGGACGCGAAAAAGACCTTAAAGAAGCTGATCGAGAAATATCAGATCTCCCTGATCTCCGTCGGAAACGGAACTGCTTCCAGAGAGTCTGAGCAGATCATCGCGGAGTTTATCAAGGAGATCCCGGAACACGTCCAGTATGTGATCGTAAACGAGGCGGGAGCTTCCGTATATTCTGCCAGTAAGCTTGCGACAGAGGAATTCCCGAAATTTGATGTAGGTCAGAGAAGTGCTGTCTCCATCGCGAGACGTCTCCAGGACCCGCTTGCAGAGCTTGTAAAGATCGATCCGAAGGCCATCGGCGTCGGTCAGTATCAGCATGATATGAACCAGAAACACCTCGGTGAGGCGCTCGGGAATGTTGTGGAGGACTGCGTAAACAAGGTTGGAGTTGACCTGAACACAGCATCGGCATCCCTTTTGGAGTACATCTCCGGCGTGTCAAAGACGATCGCGAAAAATATTGTCGCTTACCGTGAGGAGAACGGTGCATTCACAAACCGCCGCCAGCTCTTAAAGGTCGCAAAGCTCGGCCCGAAGGCGTTCGAGCAGTGCGCCGGATTTATGAGAATTGCCGGTGGGGATAATCCACTTGACGGAACGTCTGTGCATCCAGAGTCCTACAAGGCGGCGATGGAATTGTTAAAACGTGTCCATGTAGAGCCGGAGGAGATCACAAAAGGCGGAGCTGCCGGGATTTCAAAGAAGATCATGGATTATAAAAAGCTCTCAGAGGAACTGGAAGTTGGTGAGGAGACCTTAAAGGATATCGTAAAGGAACTGGAAAAACCGGCGAGAGACCCGCGTGAGGAGATGCAGAAACCGATCCTCAGAACGGATGTCCTCGATATGAAGGACTTAAAACCGGGAATGATCTTAAAGGGAACCGTCAGAAACGTCATTGATTTCGGCGCTTTCGTAGATATCGGTGTCCATCAGGACGGTCTTGTGCACATTTCCCAGCTTTCCAAGAAGTACATCAAGCATCCGCTTGAGGCGGTCAGCGTAGGGGATATCGTTGAGGTGAAGGTTCTCGGAGTGGATATGGCGAAGAAAAGAATTTCCTTATCTATGATATTGGATGAGGAATAAATTCTAAATTGTCGATATGAAGGAAGATTTAATTGGCGGAAAAGTCCTGAAATCCCTGCGGCAGGAAGAAACTGATTTTAGCGTAGGAATGCCAGAGATATAAGGCTTTTAAGGAGACTAACCAGATAAAAATGAATAAACAGGTCAGACGGAGAAGCATCCGGCGAGCCGAAGAAATGGAGGAGTCATTCATGAAGTATAATTTTGATGAAGTGATCGACCGTAAAGGAACCCATGCAATGAAGGTTGAGCGCCTGCCGAAGGGAGCGGACAAGGATTCTCTTGCCCTCTGGGTAGCAGATATGGACTTTGCCTGCGCAGAACCGATCTTAAAGGCTCTCCATGAGCGGATCGACCGGAAGATCTTTGGCTATACCATGTACGATGCGGACGAGTGCATGGACGCTGTGACAGGCTGGATGAAGAAGCGCTATGGCTGGGATGAGAGCAGAGAGAACCTGTTCTTCTGTCCGGGCGTTGTGGCTGCCTATGCAGCGCTCATCAACCTCCTCACGGAACCGGGGGACGGGATCGTTCTCCAGCGCCCGATCTACTATCCATTTACGAATAAGGCCAACAGCAACGGCCGCATTCCGGTAGATAACGCCCTGATCTATGAGAACGGTGCTTACCGGATCGACTTTGAAGATCTTGATCGAAAGATGGCGGATCCGGCAAACAAGGTTCTCGTGGTGTGCAGCCCGCATAACCCGACAGGCCGTGTCTGGACAGAAGATGAGCTTAAAAAGACGGTTGAGATCTGTAAAAAATATGACAAATGGATCATCTGCGATGAGATCCACTGCGATCTGATCCGCCGCGGTGTGACCTTCACACCGATCATGAATGTGGCTCCGGAGTATGCGGACCGGATCGTTGTCTGCACGGCGCCGAGCAAGACCTTCAACCTTGCCGGAATGAAGACCTCCAACATCGTGATCCACAATAAGGAACTTCAGAAAAAGTGGAAAGACTATGTGAATGGCAGCCTGTCCATGGATGGCGCTTCCGCTCTGGGTATGACGGCGATGATCGCGGCCTACACAGAGGGGGAAGAGTGGCTGGAGCAGCTGAAGGACTATCTGGATGGAAACTTCGCGTATATCGACGAATATTTAAAGAAATACCTTCCGAAGGCCCATCTCGTCAAGGCGGAGGGAACCTACCTCGCGTGGCTTGATCTCAACGGATACGTTGACCGGGATGAGAAAAAACTGGAAGAACTGATGCAGAAGAAAGCAAAGGTCGCTCTGGATGAGGGATATATCTTCGGTGAGGAGGGACGCGGATTTGAGCGTATCAACGTCGCTTCCCCGCGCAGCGTCATCGAGGAGTGTATGAACCGGATCCGGACGGCATTTGAAGAGGAAAAACTGGTATGAAAATTCAGGTAAAAATGACAGCGAGAGATATTTTTGATTTCTCCATGTACAGCGCGTATTCGGGATTTGCCGGGATCTTTACATTCGTGTTTCTGATCCTGGTCATCGGGATCCTCGGATACGCATGGAGCTCGGTGGCAGTGATGCAGAGAGTCATGCTTTTGGGCTGTATCATCCTTTTTGTGTTTGTCCAGCCGATCATGATCTGGATGAAGGCAAAGGCGCATGCGAAAACGACCGGATACTCAACGCCGATCAATCTTGACGTTTCGGATGAGCAGATTGGGGTCGAACAGGCCGGTGTGACCGGAGAGTTGAAATGGGATCAGATCTGGAAAGTCGTTCGGATCCCGAATATGTATATCATCAAGGTCGGACCGACAAACGGATATCTTGTGCCATTCCGGTCCATTGAAGGGAGAAAGCAGGAGTTTGTTGATTTCTGCAAGCGGAATCTTCCGCCGAAGAAGACGAAAGGATTAAAGGCATGATAAAGGAAACAAATGCACCGGAGGAGACCTTCGCCTTTGGAAAAATGCTTGGGGAACAGGCAAAGCCGGGCGAAGTGATCTGTCTGAACGGCGATCTTGGCGTCGGGAAAACAGTTTTTACGAAGGGCTTTGCTGAGGGACTCGGAATCACGGAGCCGGTAAACAGCCCGACCTTCACGATCGTCCAGCAGTATGACAGCGGAAGAATGCCGCTGTACCATTTCGATGTGTACCGGATCGGTGATATCAGCGAGATGGATGAAGTTGGATACGAAGACTGCTTCTACGGGGATGGTGTGACGCTCATCGAGTGGTCCAACATGATCGAGGAGATCCTGCCGGAACATGTGAAAACCGTCACGATCGAAAAGAACCTGGAGAAAGGTTTTGATTACAGAAAGATCACGGTGGAGGACAAATAGATGCGGATTTTAGGAATTGAGAGCTCCTCACTGGTGGCATCGACGGCCATCTATGAGGATGGGATCACGATGGCGGAATATACGGTGGATTTCAAGATGACCCATTCACAGACTCTGCTGCCGATGATCGATGAGATGGTAAAACTTGTCGGGATCGATCTGAACACGATCGACGCGATCGCGGTGTCAGGCGGTCCGGGATCCTTTACGGGACTCAGGATCGGCTCTGCGACTGCGAAGGGACTTGGACTGGCATTAAATAAGCCGCTGATCCATGTTCCGACGCTTGACGCGACAGCGTACAACCTGTTCGGTGCATCCGGACTGATCTGTCCGATCATGGATGCGAGAAGAAACCAGGTCTACACGGGAATCTATCGCTTTGAGAAGAAATTTGAGACCGTGATGGATCAGGATGCGATGGATATGGGCGAGCTGATCGAAAAACTGAACGCGATGGGCGAGCGCGTGATCTTTTTAGGTGACGGTGTGCCTGTTTACGAGAAGCAGATCGCGGAGAAGATGACCGTGCCTTATGATCTTGCCCCGGCGCATGTAAACCGCCAGAGAGCCGCGTCTGTGGCCGCTCTCGGTGCTGTCTATTTTGCGGAGGGAAAGACGGAGACTGCCATGGAGCATAAGCCGGACTACCTGAGAAAGTCCCAGGCGGAGCGGGAACGTGAGGAGAGAGAGGCTAAGAACGCTTGATCATTCATTATCCAGGTTATTATAAAAAGTTTCACTGTCTTGCGGGGGAATGTCCGGATACCTGCTGTATCGGATGGGAGATCACCGTGGACAGGGAGACGGAAAAAACATATCAGAAACTCCGGAAGGGGAAAAGTGAGCTGGCAGAGCGCCTGAGAAGATCAGTCCGCCGCCGTCTCATTATCCCGGACGGAGACAGATGCCCGTTCCTTGCTGGGGACGGGCTTTGTGATCTCTGCAGAGAATACGGGGAAGCGGCGATGACGAGGACCTGCAGGCGCTATCCGAGACATGTGGAGGATTTTGGAGATATCCACGAGGTGGAGCTTTTATGTTCCTGCCCGGAGGCGGCGAGACTGATCCTGTCGGAGGATTTCCGGCTTATCACGAGGAACATGCCGGAGCGAAAAGGAAATACGGACGGGATCGATGAGGAGCGCCTGGCGCTTTGGTTTTCCGTCAGGGAGCAGGTGTTCGCGATGGCGGGAGACCGCAGAATGCCGCTTTGGGCTCGCATGAGGCGGATCCTGGCATTTTGTCATGACGTGCAGGGAAGACTGAGAAGAGAAGATACGGCTGGCGTGGAGGCGCTTGTGGGGCGGGCGAAAGAAACTGCATGCAGAAGAAACGGGGCGGATCCTGTTCCTGATCTGATAGATGGAGACAAAACAGGAGATCATCTGCAGACGAAGGAAGAAAGGATGACGGAAAGAAATGTGCCGGGAAGATTGAAAGAAGCCGATCACAGGGAAAAAGATTGGGAAAAAACTAACGATGTATACACACCAGGGAAGGCAGACATGCATAACCTGGAAGAGCGTTTTTCCCTCATGGCGGATTTTTTCGCCGAGTTTGCATCCCTCTCCCCGATCGGACACGGATTCCCGGAACTTTTGGAGTGCAGCAGGACGTTTTTGTATCATTCGGAGGACAGCCGCAGCCGGTATGAGGAACGGCAGCAGGAGTTCCGCCGGAATATGCCGGAGACGGAAGTCTGTACGGAACGGCTCCTGTTCTATTTCCTGTATTCGTTTGTGATGCCGGGATTCTACGATGGGAATCTTTATACGAAAGCGAAGATGGCCGTGTTCGGTGCTGTGGCAGCAGAAGAGCTGGAGATGGCGGAGTATTTCAGAAATCCCGGGAAGTATGGGAAGAGAACCGGAGAGGGCAGAGGGAAAGATGCAGAGCCTGTAACGTCTCTGGAAAATGATGAAATGGTCACAGAAAGATCTGCGAAAGAACGGATCTCAGCACTCTCCCGCACCGCGTATCTCTTTGTGAGACAGATAGAAAATTCAGCGGAAAACAGGGATCTGCTGGAACAATTAGTAAAACAGCCGGAATTTGGGATCCGTAGACTGGTGGGGGCGGATTAGATCCAGCCCCCATCCATTTTAATGATCTGACCGGTCAGATATTCCGGTGCTTCGACGAGTTTCATGACGAGGTCAGCGACTTCCTCGGGTTTTCCCATGCGTCCGGCCGGGATCTCATCCAAAAGCATCGCATGTTCTTCCTCGGAGAGAAAACCGTTCATCTCGGTGTCGATCGCGCCGCAGGCGATCGCGTTGACCTGGATATTCGACGGGGCGAGTTCTTTTGCGAGAGCCATCGTGAGTCCGTTGACGCCGCCTTTTGTCGCGGAATATGCCGCTTCACAGGACGCGCCGCAGACTCCCCAGACGGAGGAGATATTGATGATCTTGCCACTGTGGTTGTGGATCATGCCTGGGATCGCGAGTTTTGCACAGTGGAAGACGGAGGAGAGATTCGCGGAGACGATCCGGTTCCAGTCTTCAAAGCTCAAGTCCTGTAAGAGCCCGATGATGGAGATCCCGGCGTTGTTTACGAGGACATCCACATGACCGAAGCGGGACTCGATCTCCTGAAACAGGCGCTTACAGTCTTCCGGATTTCCGACATCCGCCTGTACCGCCAGGCACTCTGCACCGAGCGTCTCCACTTCTTTTTTCACTTCTTCCATCCGTTCTGTGCTTCGGGCACAGTTGATCACGACATGGTATCCGCAGGAAGCAAATTTTAAAGCCACCGCCCGCCCGATCCCGCGGGAGGAGCCGGTGACGAGAACTGTTTTTTTCATAGAGAGACACCTCATTTTTTATTTCTCCCTTTCATTTGTGGGAGAGATGTATAATTGCTCTTCAATCGAAGAGGGGAAAGTCGTCCGGCTTTCCGATGTGCGAAGTATAACATATCAGGTTAAATCATACAATGGTAACGATGAAAATCCCCCCGAAATATTTCGGAGGGATTTTGTGTAAGTTTATTTCTGCTGTCTCGCCTCATTCAGGCTCATTCCGCCGCGGACGAGGTCTTCGATCCGGTCTTCCTTTGCTTTGATCTTTTCGGCTTCTTCGAGAACTTCCTTTAAATGTGCACTTGGAACGACGGCAACGCCGGTGCGGTCCATAAGGATGAGGTCTTCCGGGCAGATCTGGACGCCGCCGATGAATACCGGGACATCGGTGTCAACCGTCTCCATGAAACGGGCGCTCTTTACCGGGCTTGTGCTGCCCAGATAGACCGGGAATTTCAGCTCTGCGATCTCGTCGATGTCGCGGAGACTTCCGTTTGTGAGTTCCCCCATCACGCCGCGCATCTGGGCTCTTGTGGCTAACATGGCGCCGCCTGTGGCGATATCGGTAAGACCGGTCGCCTCGATGACGAGAAGATCGCCGTATTCGGTCTGGGTGTCGATGATGGATGCCTGTTTTGTCAGCGCTTTTCCGTCGAATGCAGTCTTTCTGCGCATCTGGCGGATCGTCTTCGCAAAGCCTGCAGTACGCGGCTGGTAGACATCCAGAGCGTGAAGTCCGAGTACAACTCCGGAGCGGAGTCCGAGATTGTCCATGGCATCGGAGATGTTTGCAGTCGGAAATTTTTTGTAGTTTTCGATCCAGTAGGTTCGTTCTTCTTTATTGAACATGGTCATTTGTATCACAGCGTTTCTGCATTCATACAGCTGTGATTCTCCTTTCTAAATAATGATAGATCATTTCCGGAAGAATCATTTGAATTCTTCCCAGGCGGTCATAATTTAATTTTAGTATATCAGAAAAACAGCAGGGATTTTATGAATTTGGCGCAATTCATCATGCCAAAATGTCATGAAGATCCATTCCTTAAATTTATTACTTTTTAAGAAAAATGCCCGATGAAGATTCACCAGGCATTCCAAAGGATGTATTTGGGACCTTCAGTCCCTGAATGAACAAAAAAAATGGAATAATCGAAATTATTTAGCAAATTAGCATATTCATGCAATAATCTTATAAATTCCAATAAAAGCGAATACTGCCAACACCGCAAGCGCGATGAAGGATACCGCGAACAGCTCGACAAACAGTCTGTTCTGCGGGAATTTTTCATCTGCATCCTCCTGCTGCGCAACACCTGCCATGATGAGAGCACCGGTGGTGGAGATCGGTGTGAAGCCGGAAACAGTTCCGCCGATAACGATTACGGAGACAAGCTCTAACGCTGTCACGCCGCCGATGCTCGCAGCGAGCCCGCTAGCTGTCGGGATCAAGGTCGGGAATACGACACCGAGACCGGAACTGAAGAAGGACATGAGACCTGCTGCGATCGCCATGATCGTTGCGGCTGTCTTCGGACCCATAACGGATTCCAGACCGTCGACCATGATGTCGATACCACCGGAGAGGGAGATGACATTCATTAAGATGCCGACACCGAGAACCATGATGATCACGTTCCATGGGATCATCTTGAATGCAGTCTTTTCATCGCCGCATCCGAGAACGATCAGAACAGAACCGACGGTAAATCCTGTGAGACCGACATTCCATGAAAAGAACAGGGCACCGATGGCGAGAGCGGCAAGTCCCGCGAGGGAGAGCCACTGATTTTTGCTGAATTTCGGAAGAACGTCCTCATGAGCTGTGTGCGGAGCGACCTTCCATCCTTTGTAGTAGATGTACACGAGAACAGCCACGACAAGAGCTGTCACAGTGAGGCACATCATGATCGGAACGGTATTTCCTGCGAGTCCCTGTGCTTCCATAAGCTCACGGACAACGGCACTCTCCGGAGTCAGCGGGCTCATACGTCCGGACATAACGCCGAGATCGCCGATGATTGCCGTCATGATCGGGTTCACACCTGCGGATATCGCAACCGGGATCGCGATGACCGGAACGATCGCGAGAGACGGGATAGCTCCCGGTCCCACCGCACAGATCAGGAATCCGAGCAGGTACATGACGAACGGGATCAGCGCCTTGTGCGGTCCGACAAGCGCTACCATTTTTTTTGCGAGAAGCTCCAGAGTTCCGTTTTCGTTGATGATGGCAAAGAGATAAGTGATACCGATCATCTGCATGCAGAGGGAGGAACTGAAGCCCTTAATGATGTCTCCGGCCTTGATCCCGTAGACGAGACCGAGGACCATAGAGAAGCCGATACATAAGATTCCGACATTCGCCTTGCGGACGAAGCCGATGACGATAGCTGCTAAAAGAGCGATAAGTGAAATAAGACCAAGATTCATATGTGCACCTCCCTATCGGAATGTGATGCAGACCGGACTTTCGGCTGCGATCACGCGGCCTGTGTATTCCATGCGGCCCTGTTCAGAGTCAAGTTTCATCTCGATAATGGTATCGCTGTCCTCATTTGCCATATAGAAACGGCTGTAATCCGGATTGAAGGTAATGAAACGTGGGGTGAGACCCATTGCCGGATAGTAGCCGAGCTCCTTCATATAACCGGTCTCCTGATCGATGCGGTAGAGAACGATGGATTCGTGGATGCGGTTGGAACCGATGAGGATCTCACCGTTTTTATCAAGGAGAGAGGCGCTGGCCTGTCCTTCTCCGGTGTATGTCTCGGGAAGTGTCGGCAGGTTCTGGCGCGGAAGAAGCTTTCCGTTCACGTCATCAAAGCCGAAATATGTCATCTTGTTGCCCTTTTCATTGATCAGGTACGCATACCGGTTGTTCGGATGGATTGCGATGTGGCGCGGCTCATCGTACTCTCTGGAGCGGAAGCAGTCGGTCTCGGTGAGAGTCCCGTTTTCTGCGTCAAAGCGGTATACGAGAACCTGACCGTAGCCCTGGATCCTTCCCTGGGTCACAACAAAAAGGTAGGTCTTTGTCTGATCCCAGATACACTGGTGTGCGAAGGAGACAGTTCCCTCTTTTTTGCCAGGAAGATGAGTCTCAGAGACGATCTCGCCGAGGCTTCCGTCTTCATTTCTCTTAATGACATAGACAGCGCCGCCCTGAAGAGCAGCAACGACTAAAAAGCGGTTTGTTCTGTCAGCAGTGATGAACACCGGATTTTTTCCGCCGATTTCGATCATATTTAACGGAGATAAAGTTCCGTCTTCAAGAATTTTATAGCTGGAGACTTTTGTCTTGTCTCCGTGTACGGAATAGAGAAAGTTTCCCTCATTGTCGAGTGTCTGGTAGGATGGATTTTCCTCCTCCGTCTTTAAACACTGGATCAGGTTCCAGTCTCCGGTCTTGTCGTTGATCTCGAAAACTTTTAAGCCTTTTCCGCGTGCATTTCGTTCTTTTGTTGTTCTGCAGCCCACATAAGCGTAGCTCATTTCCTTTTCCTCCTGAGATGAATATAGATCATATAAAAGATACCCACTTGATCACGTTACGGGATTCCCAGATCCGATGCCGGATTTCCTGCAGCCGGAGTGATGGCTTCAGGGAAAGATCGGAGGGATCCTGTCTTGTGATATCTTTATGATAAATTATTAACATGTCAAATGGAAATTCAGGAAAAGAATAGGCGCGATATTCCATTATGGAATATCACGCCGGATTACAAACAGGTTTCAGACAGCCGGATCCAATTTCAGTTTACTCCGTAATAGTTTTCCACAAACCGGATAAAATCAGAGATTCCCTCGCTTTTATAGCAGCGGTCCGAGATCAGCATGGAGACTTTTCTGGAAACAGGATTTCCGTCCCGGTCATAAGCAGGGATCAGCTGTAGTTTTTCCTCGTCGATCTTCCAGTCATCTCCGAACACGAAACAGATCCCGAGCCCGTTTTCTGCCATTTCGATGGCGATGTCAAAGTAGGGAACCTGCTGTTTCTCATGGGGACTGCTTCCGAACTGACTTTTCCACCATTGATTGATGATCATGCGGACCATCGGATTATAGAAGGTCTCGATGAGTGGCATATGTTCGATGGAATCCATGGTTGCTGTTTTCGGGGCAACGATGTAGAGCTCTTCCTGAAACAGGCATACCTGGTCACCGAGATACGGGAAATCGCCGCAGACGAGACCGATATCGATCGTATCGTCGATCAGATCCTTTAAGATCACGTCGCTGGAGTTGGAAATTGTCTTGATATAGAGATTGGCTCCGCTTTTCTGGTATGCGGCGAGGAGTTTCGGAAGATGGCGCTTTGCAAACGAGTTCGGGACGCCGAGTTTTAAGGATTCCATCTTTGTATGGCGGTCTGCAAAGTGGTCCCCGATCTCCTGGAGAAAATCCAGCATGATGTTTGCCTTCTGTACCAGATATTTTCCGTCTTCTGTGAAAGTTACGCCGCGGCTTGTCCGTTCCACGAGTTGGCGGCCCCACTCGCTCTCGATCGACTGCAGCCGCTTTGTCAGGGCGGACTGGGTCATAAAGAGGGCGTCGGCGGCCTTTGTGATGCTGCGCTTTTCATATAATACTTTTAAAATTTTCCAGTCAATGTTTTTCATAGAAGTTCCTTCTTAAAAATAAGCAGATGAAGATGAAAATGAAGCAGCAAGCGATTCCGTATATTTTATAAAATCGGCAAGCTTTTCCGGCAGTCGTTTCTCCTTCGGGTACACAAACCATGTTTTTCTCGTCACCGGTGTTCCGTCCGGCCATGTAAGCGGCGTGAGCGTCAGCTGATACCGGTTCTCAAAGTTTTCCGGCAGAAAACTCAGGGCATATCCCATCCCCTCATCGATCAGCTTCCATGCCCCGTCGATGTGCCCGACCATCATTCCGGACGGGTAAGCGCTCTCAAAGCACATTTCCCACCATCTGTTCAGGATCTTGGTCGTCTTTTCGTTCGTTTTATAGTCCAGCCGGTGCAGTCCGGGAAGCGCAGACACTTCCACGGCTCCTTTCGTGACAAGGAAACCGCGGGTCTCCTCTAACAGAGTCCTGTTTACCGGTCCCTCATAATCCCCGCGCAGAAATCCTACATCCACGGATCCGTCCAGGACCTGGCGGTAAAGAGCATCACTGGAATCATTGACGATCCGGAATTTTATATTTGGATGCGCGATCTGGTACGGAACAAGAACATCTGCGAGAGAGTATTTGCTGTAAGTGTAGGAAGCGCCGATCACGATCTCCGTCAGTGCGGCATCCTGCAGTTTTTTTAATTCTTCCTTTGTGTCATGGAACAGCTCCAGATATTTTTCTGCCTGTGCGGCAAGAAAATTTCCTTCTGCGGTGAATGTCAGGCCTTTTGGCGTCCGGTCCACAATGGTACATCCCCATTCGGTCTCCATCTGTTTTAAACGCTTTGTCAGGGTCGGCTGCGTCATAAAAAGGAGATTTGCCGTTTTCGTCAGATTTGATGTTTTATGCAGTTCATAAAGAATTCTCCAGTCGGAGTCTTTCATGGAAAAATCACATCCCTTAAGTCATGGTAACGATTCCGGGGCGAGAAATATGCAGACCTACGGAATCGTTTTATGGATTCGTAGTATTATTTTACGACAGAATCGGCAGCTTGTCCCGTTTTTTAGAGAAAAATTTTGCTTTTGCAAGTACCCCATTCCACTTTTGAATCATTTCATTCCACCTTTCAATTTTATTTTCCCGGCTGCCGATGATATGATGAGACCAGATCAAAAGTAATTTGAGCGTGATCGGCGCCGCAAAATTTCAGAAAGTCAGAGTCGGCAGATCGTGCAGATGAAGAAGAAAATAAAAAAGTGAAAACAGCAGTTATGAAGATTGTGATGGAGGTTTTACCATGGGAAAATCATTGACCAGAAAAATTATCGAGTCCCACTATGTTTCCGGCAGCATGACTCCGGGCGAGGAAGTTTTTATTAAAGTGGACCAGACCTTAACCCACGACATCAATGCCGTTATGACATACCTGGCATTTGAAGCGATCGGACTTGACCGGATCCGCACGGAGTGCAGTGTCAGCTACCTGGACCACAACCTGCTCTATGTGGACAATAAGACGCCGGATGACCATATCTACTTACAGTCTGCGGCAAAGCGTTTCGGTGTCCATGTCTCCAGACCGGGAAACGGGATCTGCCATGCGGTCCATGTTGCAAGATTCGGAATTCCGGGAAAGGTCAGCATGGGCGGTGACAGCCACACTCCGCACGGCGGCGCGATCGGCATGCTCTGTATCGGAGTCGGCGGAATGGATGTTGCGACTGCAATGACCGGTGTTCCGATGCGCCTCACCATGCCGCGTGTCGTGAAGGTAAATCTTACCGGTTCCTTAAAACCCGGCTGCAACCCGAAGGAAGTCATCTTAAAAATGCTCCAGCTCGTCACGATCAAAGGCGGACTTGGAAATGTATATGAGTATGTAGGACCAGGCGCAGCAGCTCTGGAGGTCCCGGCGAGAGCCACGATCGCCAATATGGGTGCTGAGATGGGTGCGACAACCTCGATTTTCCCGGCGGATGCGCAGGTGAAAAAGTTCATGACTGCGCAGGGACGCGGCGACCAGTATGTGGAAATGCTGCCGGACGAGGATGCGGAATATGATGAATGCATTGACATCAACTTAAGCGAGCTGGAACCGCTGATCTCATGTCCACACCAGCCGGACAACGTCATTCCGCTAAAGGATGCAGAGAAAAAGCGCGTTCAGCAGGTATTTATCGGAAGCTGTACGAATGCGAGCTATGCAGATATCGCAAAAGCTGCTCTCGTGTTCAAAGGACATCATGTCAACGATGACGTGAGCTGCACCTGTGCGATCGCTTCGAAACAGACTTACCGTGAGCTGATGCGTGACGGCTATATCGATATGCTGCTCGCAGCAGGAGTCCGGATCCTTGAGATCGCATGCGGCCCGTGCTGCGCGATCGGCCAGACACCGGCAACAGACGGAGTCGCTGTCCGCACTTCCAACCGGAACTTCAAGGGACGCGCCGGAAATCCGACTGCGAAGATCTACCTGGTAAGCCCGGAAAGTGCCGCTGCGACTGCGATTATGGGAACATTTGCGACCGCAGAGGACATCATGGGCGAGAACGTGAAGATCCTCGGCGAGATCAAAGAGCCGGATCAGTACATTGTTGACGATTCCATGATCATTCCTCCGCTCTCCGAGGAGGAAGCGAAAAAGGTTGAGATCGTCCGCGGACCGAACATCAAGTTCCTTCCGGTGCCGGAAGCTCCGACCCAGTATCTCTGTGCACCGATCAGCTTAAAGGGGCGTGACAACATCTCGACGGATGATATCACCCCGGCCAGCGCGGAATTCTCCAGCATGCGTTCCAATATTCCGCTGATGTCCCAGTACTGCTACCACCGTTATGATCCGGAGTTTGCGGCACGTGCAAAGGCGATGGGAAAGAGCATCATTATCGGCGGCGAAAACTATGGCCAGGGATCTTCCCGTGAACATGCGGCCATCAACCCGATGTACCTCGGCGTCAAAGCGGTAATCGCAAAGAGCATCGCGAGAATCCACAAGGGAAACCTTGTAAACCACGGCGTGATCCCGATGTTATTCGAAGATCCGGCCGACTACGACCGTCTTGACCAGAATGATGAGCTGGAGTTTACGGATCTGCTCGATCAGATCCCGACAAGATCCATTCTCATCAAAGATAAGACGAAAGACTTCACCTTCCGCGCACGCCTTGACCTTACGGATAATGAGATCGCAGTTGTGCTGAGCGGCGGCCAGCTGTCCTTCTTAAAGAAGCAGCTTGCGGCGGAAAGAGAAAAATAAACAGCTGGAAAATTCCCTGAATGCAATGGTTTCGTCCCATCCCTCTGTACTTCAACCAGGGACGGACCGTTACAGATAAATATGCTGCAGGATGCAGCAAAGATACCTTCAATATCCTTTAATACCCCAAGTGAATTGATCAGGATGTAGAAAAACGCAGTCGTACTCCCTCGTATGGCTGCGTTTTTCTGTATTTTGCCACAGGAATGCCACTTAAATTTCAGTGAAACTGATTGTATAATAGATATATATGGTGCTATACTATACAAGGCGTATTTTTGTGTTTTGTGACCGCCTGGTGCGGACATGAAGAACAGGATGTGCGGAAAATGTATCACATATATCGATTCTGAGATTGGAGGCATCATGGAACAGATTTATGATCTGATCATTATCGGTTCCGGTCCGGCGGGACTCGGGGCTGCGATCTACGCAAAACGCGCGGAGCTTGAGACACTCGTGATCGAAAAAGAGAGGATGAGCGGCGGACAGGTGCTTACAACATATGAGGTAGACAATTATGCCGGACTTCCGGGGATCGGCGGCTTTGATCTCGGAATGAAATTCCGGGAACATGCCGATAAGCTCGGGGTGGAATTCGCAAAAGATACCGTACAGAAGATCGAAAGTGCGGAGTCCGCAGATGCATCCGGGAAGGAAGAGGAGCAGGAACTCCTGACGGCAGCAGAAGCCGGGGCGGAGCGCCCGCCTGTGATCTATCAGGTTGTCTGCAAAAAGGAGACGAGACTTGCGAGAGCGGTCATCATCGCTTCCGGGGCGCATCACAGAAAGCTTGAGATCCTGGGAGAGGCGGAGTTTACGGGAAAAGGTGTTTCCTACTGCGCGACCTGTGACGGTGCGTTTTTCCGGAAAAAGACGACTGCGGTGATCGGCGGCGGGGATGTTGCCCTTGAGGATGCGATCTTCCTCGCGAGACTCTGCGAGAAAGTCTATGTGATCCACAGAAGAGACGAGTTCCGGGGAGCGAAGAGTTTACAGAAGCGTCTGATGGAGCTTCCGAATGTGGAGATCCTGTGGGATACAGTCCCGGAAGAAATTGTCGGAACAGATAAGGTGGAAACACTCAGAATTTTAAATAAGAAGACCGGGGAGAAGAATGACCTGGCTGTGGACGGCGTGTTCGTCGCGGTCGGGATCACCCCGAACAGTGAGAGATTCAGAGGATCCGTGGAGATGGATCCGGCGGGATATATCGCAGCCGGCGAGGACGGAAGGACAAATGTTCCGGGAATCTTCGCGGCCGGGGATGTCCGTACAAAGGCGCTCCGCCAGATCGTGACGGCGGTGGCGGACGGCGCGAACTGCGTCGCATCGGTGGAAGCTTATCTGAACGGGCAGAATTAAGTATATCGACAGCTTTTGACAGGATGCAGAATTAAGACGGGATTGCCGGTAATTGACAGGAGAAAAGAAAAAGAATGAACAGAGCAGGAAGAATCATCGCGGTCTGCGGGCTGAGCATGGCGCTCATGATGCCGCAGGCTGCTTATGCGGCTGAGACGCTTTCGGTGCAGGTGAGCGCCAGAGAGGGGATCACGACCGTTGGAAATAAACAGTCGGCTTACGATAATGTGGCGATCTCCCACGTGAGCAACTATGTAAATATCCGTTCTGAGGCGAACACCTCCAGCAGTATTGTCGGAAAGATCTACAATAACTGTGCGGCGACGATCCTTGCAACGGTGGACGGAGAGGGAGGAACCTGGTATCAGATCCAGTCCGGTTCCGTTAAAGGTTACATAAAATCAGAATATTTTATTACCGGTGCTGAGGCTGAGAAGATCGCAAAGAATGTGGGAACTGTATATGTCACAGTCAGCGCGGACGGTTTAAATCTCCGCGAACAGCCGAATATGAACAGCGCGGTCCTCACGACACTTTCCAAAGATTCGGAATATCTGGAAGTGAAGGAAGACGGCGATTTTATCGAGATCCAGGTCGATGAATCCCTGAGCGGATATGTTCATAAGGATTATGTCACACAGAGGGTAGAGTTCAAGCAGGCGGTCAGCGTTGAGGAAGAAAAGCAGAAAGCTGAGGAGGCTGCCCGGATCAAGAAAGAGGCGGACGATGCGATCGCAAAGGTTGAGGAGCTGAAAAAGGAATCTGGACAGAGCACGGAAAATAAGGACACTCCGTCAACCTCGATCGGTATGATCGCGCAGAATCCGAATGCGGACAACGGAACGACGAAGGAGCAGACGAACCAGAGCAGCCAGGGCAGCACAAGCCAGAATACCGGCAATACGGCAGGTCCGGGCGGTGACGGCAGTAATACTTCCACAGGCAGCAGTACGGGAACCTCCGGAAGTTACCAGGATACCCAGAACGGACCGGGAAGTGCGGTATATGATTCTGCAGTCCGCACAGCGATCGTGGCTTATGCGAAACAGTTCCTCGGAAATCCGTATGTATACGGTGGGACAAGCCTGACAAACGGAGCGGACTGTTCCGGATTTACGATGCGGATCTTTGAGCATTTTGGAGTTTCCACCGGACGTACTTCGAGAGATCAGGCATCGAACGGAAAGCAGATCTCCCTGTCTGAGATCCAGCCGGGTGACCTTCTGTTCTATGCGAGTGGAAAGACGATCAACCACGTTGCGCTCTATATCGGCGATGGAAAGATCATTCACGCCAGCACGTCAAAGACCGGTATTATTATTTCCAACGCGTATTACAGAACGCCGGCGAAGGCGGTTACGTTCCTGAATTAAGGCACTCCTGCCCGGAGACTTGCCGCTGGGAGTTGTCGGGAATAGAGAGAAGAACAAGCGAAGAATTACAGCAGGAACTATAAAAAAGAAACGATAAGGAGCTGTGGAAAAACAGCTCCTTTTTGTGTATAATAGTGGATAGTGCAGTATGTAGAAAAAGAAAAGCAAAACGGCAGCTGCGTTTTATAATCCAGCGCTGCGTATTTTCCATGCAGCATCATGGCCGTTTTGCGAAAAATACAGGAAATGAGGAAACAGGTATGAATGAGATCGGAACGTTCGATATTCTCGGACCGAATATGATCGGACCGTCAAGCTCTCACACGGCGGGAGCGCTGAGGATCGCCTTTATCGCCGGAAAAATGGTGGAGAAACCGGTGTCGGTGCGCTTTGTTCTCTATGGCTCTTTTGCGCGCACGTACCATGGGCACGGCACGGACCGGGCGCTGGTCGGCGGTATCTTAGGGTACCATCCGGATGATGAGAGGATCCGCGATTCGTTTGAGTACGCGAAGGAGGCGGGACTCCAGTTCAGTTTTGAGGAGAATTTTACGGACAAGGAGATCTATCCGAACACGGTGGACATCTATGTGAAGGATGAGAACGGGAATGAGATGTCCCTGCGCGGAAAGTCCATCGGCGGCGGAAATGCGGTCATTACGCGGTTAAATGGCGTTGATGTGGATCTCACCGGAAATTACAGTACGATCGTAGTCCAGCATATCGACAAGAAGGGAACGCTTGCATTCGTGACGGCAGTTTTAAGTGCATACGACTTAAATATCGGCTCCCTGCGCCTCTACAGGGAGAGCAAGGGCAAGATGGCCTATGCGATCATTGAAGTGGACACGACGGTCTCAAACCAGGTGGTAAACGCTCTGCGCGGCTTTGAGGCGGTCAAAAATGTACTTTTGGTTCCGGCGATCAATCTGGACTGACGGGAGGGAAAACGATGAATTTTACAAATGGAGCAGAACTTTTAGAGTACTGTGAGAAAGAAAAGAAAACGATCTCCGAGGCGATGTTTGAGCGGGAGACGACCTTCCTGGAGCAGGATCCGCAAAAGACGAAGGAAAAGATGAAAAAGGCATGGTCGATCATGCAGGCGTCGGCGAAAAAGCCGTTGAAGGAGAACATCGTCAGCATGGGCGGCATGATCGGCGGGGAGAGCCGGAAGCTGCACACACTCCGGGAGAACGGAAAGAATATCTGCGGGGATGTGGTCTCAAAGGCGATCGCTTACGCAGTGGGAGTTCTCGAGGTCAATGCCTCCATGGGACTTATCGTGGCGGCACCGACCGCAGGATCTTCGGGAGTGATCCCGGGAGTTTTCTGTTCGCTGCAGGAAAATTTCGGATTTACGGATGAGGAGATCTGCAAGGTGCTGTTCAATGCGGCGGCAGTCGGCTACCTGATCACGAGAAATGCAACAACGGCAGGAGCGGAGGGCGGCTGTCAGGCGGAGGTCGGAGCGGCGAGTGCGATGGCGGCGTCCGCGGCCGTGGAGCTTCTCGGAGGAACTCCGGCACAGTGTCTCGATGCGGCATCCTTTGCGATCGTGAATATTTTAGGACTCGTCTGTGATCCGATCGGAGGACTGGTTGAAAATCCATGCCAGAACCGGAATGCGATGGGCGCTTCGAATGCGCTGATCTCAGCAGAACTCTCCATGGCCGGGATCCGGAGCATCACCCCGATCGATGAGACGATCGGAGTCATGTATGCGGTCGGACGTTCGATCCCGTCGGAGCTTCGCGAGACATCCCTCGGCGGGATGGCAGTCGCGAAGAGCGCATGTGAGGCGTGCGCGGCGTGTGCAAAAAAGAAGAGATAAAAGAAGACAAAGAACAGGCGATAACCGATTTCAGATCAGGTACCGCCTGTTTTTCTACTGATCCGGAGAACCGGTCACTGTACGATGATCCGTATCGGTGCCGTTATCCGGTGATTCATTCTTATGAAATTTCAGAACACTTAGAACTCCGGCTCGATCAGTCCGTAGGAGTTGCCTTTTCTCTTGTAAACAACGTTTACTTCGTTTGTATCTGCGTTGAGGAACATAAAGAAATTGTGTCCTAAAAGTTCCATCTGTACGCATGCCTCTTCAGCATCCATCGGTTTCATCGCGAAGCGTTTTGTCTTTACGATATTAACGGTTTCTTCCTGCTCTGCTTCTTCCTGAAGGAAAGCTTCGCTGAAAGCTAATGCGCTCTGTTTCTTATCGACGATCTTGGTTTTATATTTCTTGATCTGGCGCTCGATGATCTCTTCTACAAGATCAACGGATACGTACATATCGCTGGAATCCTGTTCAGCACGGATAATGCTGCCTTTGACAGGAATCGTAACCTCTATTTTCTGACGTCCTTTCTCTACGCTTAATGTTACCTGTACTTCTGTATCAGGAGAAAAATAGCGCTCCAGTTTTCCTAATTTACTTTCCACGGCATCTTTTAAGCCTGGTGTAATGTTGATATTTTTTCCGCTGATTGTGTAACGCATAAAATCAACTCCTTTGTTTGGGATGGCTTAAGTATAACACAAAATTCTGTAAAAGACAACTAAAATACACAAAAAATGAGAAAATTTCAAAAGGTAAAAAAAGGTGTATAAAAGCTCAAAAGCTAGATAAAGTCTTCCGGGTTTGTCAATGGGATCGGGCAAAAAAGTTGTCGGAAATGTAAATTTTATGAGATGTTCACAAAAATAAAACAAATATAAAGAGAGAGTAAAATCCACCGGTGGGGAGGAAAAAACCTGTGGATAATGTGGATAACTTGGTGTATAACTGCGAAATAGCGTGAAATCGGCATTTTTCGAGGTGGACAACTTTCCACATAATTTTGGTGGATTAGTGTGGATAAAGTGGATAACCGGAGAATCGAATGTATGGTTTGTGCAAGTTGTACAGTCTGGGGGAAATGGGGGAATCATGGAGGAAAAGCTGCGGGAAGAGGATGCCGGAAGGGGAGAAGATGGGAAAAATGATAGGGGAGGAAAATATCTGAATTTTTGGAAGTGTGTGGGAAAGGGGCACAGTTTTTAAGTGGAAAATGGTTTGGCAGGAATTTGGGGAGAAGAGATTGCGGGCGCTGGGGAGTATCTGCGGGCCGGTGAGATTCCGGGCAGAAGCACCGGAGATCCAGGGAGGGTTCCTCTAAGCTTGCGTGCGACTGCTAAGGGCGGAGAACGAGGAACACAACTCGCTTCGCTCAGACAAGTGTTCCTTGTTCTCCAACGCAGTCACCCGCGAGATAAGAGAAGCCATCTCCCCGGATCAATGTGCTCCCGCCCGGAATCTCACCGGTCCGCTGCCACAGTGGTAGTAAACCGCGGCGAGTGCATGTGCTGCTACGGTTTCGGGAGCTCGTTGGTCTGCTGCCCGTAGAGGTGTTCAGCCGCGACAACATGCTTGGGAGTCGCGCTTGTTTGCTGGAGGCGACATTAATTTGTAAATTTATAAAGTACCGTCCTTAAAAATAAGAGATTTATGTACGAATTGTTAAAATTAAATGAAGTCATTGAATAAAAGCCCGGAAGGTGTTAAAATATTAAGGATTGTACGATGCAGTCGTATGCGGTCATGTGAAAAGTGCCGCAACATAGAAGAAAAGGCATCGGATAGAGATTGAAACAGTGTATGTGGCTGGATTTTCAGTTGAAAGCCTGGGGGTAGCCGCATGTGGATATTTATTTATATAGGAGAACAAGCAGAATGAATTTTGTTGAAAAAATATTTGGTACGCACAGTGACCGGGAATTAAAGTATATTTACCCGATCATCGATAAGATCGAGAAACTGCGCCCGACCATGCAGGCGATGTCTGATGACGAGTTAAAGGATCAGACGAGAAAGTTCAAAGAGCGCCTTGCTGCAGGAGAAACGCTCGACGATATTCTGCCGGAGGCATTTGCAACTGTCAGAGAGGCAGCAAAGAGAGTCTTAAATATGGAGCATTACCCGGTACAGCTCATCGGTGGTATCGTCCTTCATCAGGGACGTATCGCAGAGATGAAGACAGGTGAAGGTAAAACTCTTGTTTCCACCTGTCCGGCATATTTAAATGCCCTCTCCGGTAAAGGCGTCCAGATCGTAACGGTCAATGATTACCTTGCAAAGCGTGATGCTGAGTGGATGGGACAGGTTCATGAGTTCCTCGGCTTAAAGGTCGGAGTGGTATTAAACTCCATGACTTCCGAGGAGAGAAAAGCAGCTTACCAGTGCGATATCACTTATGTGACGAACAATGAGCTCGGTTTCGATTATCTTCGTGACAATATGGCGATCTACAAAGATCAGATGGTACTCCGTGACCTGGACTACTGCATCATCGATGAGGTCGACTCCGTATTGATCGATGAGGCGAGAACCCCGCTTATTATTTCCGGACAGAGCGGAAAGTCCACAAAGCTCTATGAGGTTTGCGATGTCCTTGCAAAGCAGCTGGTCCGCGGTGAGGAATCCGGTGAGTTTAATAAACTCAACGCCATCATGGGCGAGGAGATCACTGAGACCGGTGATTTCATCGTAAATGAGAAGGAGAAAGTCGTAAACCTGACAGAACAGGGTGTGAAGAAGGTCGAGGCATTCTTCCACATCGACAACCTTGCAGATGCGGAGAACCTTGAGATCCAGCACAACATTATCCTCGCACTCCGTGCACACAACCTCATGTTCCGCGATAAGGACTATGTGGTCAAGGATGATGAGGTCCTGATCGTCGATGAGTTCACAGGACGTATCATGCCGGGCCGTCGTTACTCCGACGGTCTCCACCAGGCCATCGAGGCGAAGGAGCATGTAAACGTCAAGAGAGAGTCCAGAACTCTTGCAACGATCACATTCCAGAACTTCTTTAACAAGTACGCGAAAAAAGGCGGCATGACCGGTACAGCCCAGACTGAGGAGAAAGAGTTCCGTAATATCTACGGCATGGACGTTATCGTGATCCCGACAAACCGTCCGGTAATCCGTAAGGATCTTGATGATGCTGTATATAAGACAAAGAAAGAGAAATTCCACGCAGTTGTCGAGGAGATCGTAAAGGCACACGAGAAAGGACAGCCGGTCCTTGTCGGTACGATCACGATCGAGACATCTGAGATGCTGAGCCAGATGTTAAAGAAGCGCGGAGTTCCGCATAAAGTATTAAACGCGAAGTATCATGAGCTGGAAGCTGAGATCGTAGCGGACGCAGGTGTTCACGGTGCGGTAACGATCGCGACGAACATGGCAGGCCGTGGTACCGATATCAAGCTTGACGATGAGTCCAAAGCACTCGGCGGCTTAAAGATCATCGGTACAGAGCGCCACGAGTCCAGACGTATCGATAACCAGCTCCGCGGACGTGCAGGACGTCAGGGTGACCCGGGTGAGTCCCGCTTCTATATCTCCCTTGAGGATGACCTGATGCGTCTCTTCGGTTCCGACAAGCTGATGAGCATGTTCAATGCACTCGGTGTTCCGGAGAATGAGCAGATCGAGCACAAGATGCTGTCTTCCGCGATCGAGAAGGCACAGCAGAAGATCGAGACAAACAACTACGGTATCCGTGAGAACCTCTTAAAGTATGATGAGGTCAATAATGAGCAGCGTGAAGTCGTATACGCTGAGCGCCGCCAGGTACTTGACGGTGAGAACATGCGTGAAGTGATCATGAAGATGCTCAACGACGTTGTCGAGGGCGCTGTGGACATGTCCATCAGCGACGAGCAGACTCCGGAGAACTGGGGATTCAAGGAATTAAATGATCTTCTTCTTCCGATCATTCCGTTAAAGCCGATCGAGCTGACAGAAGAGATCAAGAAGATGAACAAAGATGAGTTTAAGCACATGTTAAAAGAGCTTGCGACGAAGTTCTATGAGTCCAAGGAAGCAGAATTCCCGGATGCAGAGCAGGTTCGTGAGATCGAGCGTGTGGTACTTTTAAAGGTTATCGACAACAAGTGGATGTCCCATATCGACGATATGGATCAGCTCCGTGAGGGAATCGGCTTACAGGCATACGGCAACCGTGACCCGCTCGTTGAGTACAAGATGAGCGCATACGAGATGTTCGATGATATGACTGCGGCGATCCGTGAGGACACGCTCCGTATTCTCTGCCATATCCGTGTAGAGGAGAAGGTCGAGAGAGAGCCGGCAGCCAAGGTTACAGGTACAAACCGTGACGATTCCGCGGCAAAAGCTCCGCAGAGACGCCAGACCCAGAAAATCTACCCGAATGATCCGTGTCCGTGCGGATCCGGTAAGAAATATAAGCAGTGTCACGGAAGAAAACCGCTGGCATAGAGACGGCAGCCGGAAAGATACTGAAATGTTACTGGTCAGCGCAAATTCTTGCGCTGACCTTGTTAAATCATTATTAAGAAAGGGCAGAGTCAATGGTTGAGTTAGACCAGTTTAAATACACCTTGTCCACATATGAAACTCCGTTAAAGGAGGTTCGTGATTCCCTGAATCTGGAGGCAAAGATCAGAAGGATCGATGAGTTGGACAAGACCATGGAAGAGCCGAGCTTCTGGGAGGATGCAGAGAAATCTACGAGACTCGTGAAAGAAGCGAAAAACTTAAAGGACACGGTCGCAGAGTACAACAAGCTCCAGAATCAGTATGAGGAGATCGGACTGATGATCGAGATGGGGTACGAGGAGAATGACCCGGCGATCATTCCGGAGATCCAGGAGATGCTCGACGAGTTCACTTCTGAGCTCGATGCACTTCGTCTGCGCACACTTCTGACCGGAGAATATGACAATAACAATGCGATCTTAAGACTGAATGCCGGAGCGGGCGGAACCGAGTCCTGCGACTGGTGCAGCATGTTATACCGCATGTACTGCCGCTGGGCAGAGAGAAAAGGCTATCAGGTCGAGGTCCTCGATTTCCTCGACGGTGAGGAAGCCGGTATTAAGTCGGTAACGATCCAGATTAACGGTGAGAATGCTTTCGGCTACTTAAAGTCCGAGCGCGGCGTTCATCGTCTCGTAAGAATTTCTCCGTTCAACGCGAACGGAAAGAGACAGACCTCCTTCGTATCCTGTGATGTTATGCCGGATATCGAGGAAGATCTGGATATCGAGATCAACCCGGATGACCTGCGGATCGATACCTACCGTTCCAGCGGTGCCGGCGGACAGCACATCAACAAGACGTCATCTGCAGTCCGTATCACCCATATCCCGACCGGCGTTGTTGTCCAGTGTCAGAATGAGCGTTCCCAGTTCCAGAATAAGGACAAGGCAATGCAAATGCTGAAAGCGAAACTGTATATGTTAAAGCAGCAGGCAAATGCAGAGAAGCTCTCCGACATCCGCGGCGATATCAAAGATATCGGATGGGGCAGCCAGATCCGTTCCTATGTACTCCAGCCATACACGATGGTAAAAGACCACCGGACCGGATTTGAGAGCGGAAACGTAAATGCGGTGCTCGACGGCGGACTCGACGGATTTATCAGTGCCTACCTGAAGTGGGAGAGCCTTGGACGGCCGCAGGTGAAGGGCGGACAGGACGTAGAATAGATCCGGAAGAATGACGGATGGACGGAAACAGATCCATACGAAACGATGGAATGGCCGGGCAGCCGGTGATAGATCAAAAAGGAATCAGATAAAGAAAATTAAGAAAGTGCGTCAGATGATGGAGAAATTCATTGTCTGGCGTACTTTTTTTAGAAAATTCCCTGGAGGTTCCTGTAAAGTGACATACTCCCACCACTTAGCTCACGCTTGAAGTGGGGGCTTCTCGTTCGATTCCCCCGTTGGGCAAAGCATTCACGAGCGATCCCCGTGTGTCCCACGGTTCTTTTGGACTGATATCTTTTTATGATGCTTTTTCGCTCTTTTCCAATATGATCCCGGATATTCTCAGCCCTTCCCGGCAGATGTTGACCGCCGCATTTTCATCACGGTCCATCCGGTTTCCGCAGCTGCAAAGATATACCCGCTCTTCCAGTTTCAGATCATGTTTTATTTTTCCACAACAGCTGCATGTTCTGGAACTGGGATACCAGCGGTCGATGCGGACAAGCTTCTTCCCTTCCCGTTCCAGTTTATACTGCAAAAAATCTGTGAACATTCTCCAACCGTTGTCATGAACACTTTTTCCAAAATGATGTTCCCCGCTCATCGTCTTCAGATCCAGATCTTCGATACATACGATATCATAGAAATTGGTTATCTTTCTTGATTCTTTATGCAAGTAATCTTTTCTCTGGTGAGCGATATGTGTATGGATCCGCGCCACTTTTTTCTGTTGTTTTTTGTAACGATTGCTCCCCTTCCGGCAATGACTCAGTTTTCTCTGCGCTTTCGCCAGTTTTTCCTCGCTGTTTCTGAAATAGTGCGGATAACCTACATGTTTTCCATTGGAATCTACATATAGTTCTTTCATGGAAAAATCGAGTCCGACGGCCTGCCTTATGTTCCTTATTTCCACCGGCTTTTCTTCACAAAAATACAGAAGAGAAACATAATACCGCCCATCAGCTTCCATACAGACGGATGCACCTTTCAAGCAGGCATCTTCCCGGATCTTACGATGCTGCCGGATCCGGATCCAGCCTGCCTTTGGGAGCTTCAGCTTCCCATCTTTTAACAGGATATTTCCATTTACACTGTTTGTGGTATAGCTTTTAACAGGATTCTTTTTTGAC
>NZ_JAWQDE010000022.1:0-48532 GCF_036318045.1 Clostridium sp. CM74B_53
TTAAAGGGCTTGGACTGTCCGAACTGCTCCGCAAAAATTGAAAAAGAAGTCGGAGAATTGGATGGAGTACAATCCTCAGTTGTAAATTTGATGAAGCAGACGCTGACAATCAATGTTGCTCCAGCTGTCGCAAATACAATAGCCAGTCAGATTGAAACGATTGTCCACAGCCATGAGCCGGGTGTGGAGGTTCAGGAAGAAACAATTATCCCCGTTACAAAGAGTTATTTGTTAAAGGGCTTGGACTGTCCGAACTGCTCCGCAAAAATTGAAAAAGAAGTCGGAGAATTGGATGGAGTACAATCCTCAGTTGTAAATTTGATGAAGCAGACGCTGACAATCAATGTTGCTCCAGCTGCCGCAAATACAATAGCCAGTCAGATTGAAACGATTGTCCACAGCCATGAGCCAGATGTAGAAGTTTCCGAAATTGCACAGGAATACTATATACCTGCAAAAAAACAGGATACCAATACATCCTATAACAACGAGGACAAGAAGTTGACGATTCGTTTAGCGATTGGCGCAGCAATCTATGGTATTGGTGTGGCATTGACAGTTTTTGCGAAAGTGCCACTGCCTGTCGAGTTAGTTTTTCTCATTGTCTCCTATATTATTCTTGGCGGGGATGTTGTATGGCAAGCTGTGAGGAATATTTCAAAGGGACGTGTGTTTGATGAACATTTCCTAATGAGCGTTTCTACGATTGGTGCTTTTGTCATTGGTGAATATCCAGAAGCAGTTGCTGTTATGCTATTCTATCAGGTAGGTGAATTTTTTCAGTCATTGGCTGTTAAGCGTTCAAGAAAATCTATATCAGACTTAATGGATATACGTCCAGATTCTGCTACAGTAAGAAGAAATGGGGAATTGATTACCATATCTCCAGAAAATGTCTCCATTGGTGAGATTATTATTGTAAAGCCTGGTGAAAAAATTCCATTAGACGGTGTGGTATTGGATGGAGATTCTATGCTGGATACAAGCGCCTTAACAGGAGAATCAGTTCCGAGAAGTGTTCATAAAGGAGACGAAGCACTTTCCGGTTGTATGAATCAGACGGGTGTCTTAATGATTAAGACAACAAAAGCATTTGGTGAATCTACGGCTTCAAAGATTATTGATCTTGTGGAAAATGCGTCAAGCCGAAAAGCACCAACAGAAAATTTTATTACTACATTTGCACGTTATTATACACCTGTGGTTGTAATCTTAGCAGCTTTTCTGGCGATTCTGCCACCGATCATTCTTGGCGGAGGCTGGACAGAGTGGATTCGCAGAGGATTTGTTTTCCTTGTGGTATCTTGTCCATGTGCATTGGTTATTTCAATCCCGCTGACTTTCTTCGGCGGCATTGGTGCAGCATCTAAACGAGGTGTTCTTGTAAAAGGAAGCAATTATTTAGAGGCACTTAATAATGTCAGCGCTATTGTGTTCGATAAAACCGGAACACTTACAAAAGGTGTTTTCAATGTGACGGATATTTTGCCTGCAAATGGATTTTCAAAAGAACAGGTTCTGGAGTATGCGGCAGAGGCAGAGAGTTTTTCTAACCATCCTATTGCAAAATCCATTCTTGCTGCTTATGGAAAAGAAATTGATCAGTCAGTGATTTCTGATTATAAGGAAATTTCAGGATATGGAATCAGTGTAATGGCAGGGGAAAAGAAAGTTTTTGCTGGCAATACGAAACTTATGGATACAGAATGTATAGAGTACACAACCTGTGAAAACGCAGGTACAAAAGTTTATTTGGCGGTAGATGGTCAATATGCAGGATGTATTTTGATAACAGATGAAGTGAAGCCGGACAGTAAAAAAGCAATTTCTGACCTGAAACATATCGGCGTGGAAAAAACAGTCATGCTTACCGGTGATGATGAAAAAATTGGGAAGTCCGTTGCAGAAGAATTGCAGTTGGATGAATATTATGCACAGCTGCTTCCTGACCAAAAAGTGGAAAAGGTTGAGCTTTTAGATAGTAAAAAGAGACCGGGAAGCAAATTGGCTTTTGTTGGTGATGGTATCAATGACGCTCCTGTCCTTGCCCGTGCAGATGTTGGTATTGCAATGGGTGGGCTTGGTTCGGATGCGGCCATTGAAGCAGCAGATGTAGTTCTGATGACAGATGAACCGTCTAAGCTGGTGGACGCGATTGAAGTAGCAAAAGCGACAAAACAGATTGTCATGCAGAATATAGTGATTGCTCTTGGGATTAAAAGTGTGTTCCTGATTCTTGGCGCTCTTGGTATTGCGGGAATGTGGGAAGCTGTATTTGGTGATGTAGGCGTTACCATAATTGCTGTTTTAAACGCAATGAGAATTTTGAAAAAATAGGAAATGAGGTGGGAATGTGAAACGAAAACTGATTCTGTTAGTTGTTACGATTGTTTTTCTTGTAGGGTTTGGTGCCATTTTACATTCACCGCCTTCTATGATTGATGCAGTCACAGGAGCAACACCGAAGTCAAAAAAGGCGGCTCAAGCCTCCGCACAGTTGGAAGGCTCTTATGTTCTCGGTATTAATATGATGTCAGATGGTCTCGACAACGAGAACACCCGGAATAAATTAAAAGAATTGGCACTGGACGATTTGGAAACAAATGAAACAGATCTCATGAAAACGGACATTAGTTTTCGGTTATATGTATCTGAGACGGATTATCCGCTTGTCAGTTATGCTAAGAAACTCTGTGACAGGTTGAAACAGGCCGGTTTCTCCGTAGATCTGAAAGAGTACAGTAACACAATGATGCTATCAAGAGTGATAAGTGGAAAGTATGATGTATTCCTGGCATCGGATGATTTTATTGACGTTACAACGCTAACACAGATGGACTATATGATCATGGACAGCGAAGAAATGAGGTGAGCGGGAATTTATGAGAAAATGGAATACGATTTTGTCTGTTTTAATGCTTCTCATTTTTATGATTCATGGAATCATGGGCAGCTTTATGCTGAACGGAGTTGGAAGTAGCGCAGGGAAACTTCTTGCATGGATTGGTGTTGGTATTCTTGTTGTGCATACGGTGATTGGTGTCATCCTGACAGTTCAGAGTTTACAGTCAGCGAAGCAATCCGGAAAAATGTATCTGAAACAGAACGCCATATTCTGGGCGAGACGAGCCAGTGGGCTGGCAATACTGATCCTGCTGTTCTTCCATATTGGCTTGTTTGGAAAGGTGCAGAATGGGACATATATTTTGTTCCCTTTTACAACGGTAAAGATGGTAACTCAGCTTTTGTTCGTAGCGGCAATCTTTGTTCATATTTTTATCAATATACGCCCATTGCTCGTATCACTGGGAATCATTAGTTATAAAGAACGAAGGAGCGATATTTATTTGATCCTTTCGGTGCTTCTTCTTTTTATAGCGGGAGCGGTTATTTTATATTATATTGGGTGGCAATATCTATGAGTAAGACAATTATTATTATAGGTGCTGGACTGGCAGGACTTTCAGCGGCTTTGCAGGCAGCGGAAAATGGATGCAATGTAAAACTGGTTTCCTTCCTTCCGTCAGAGCGGGCACAGTCTGTTATGGCGGAGGGCGGTATCAACGCAGCTTTGAATACAAAAGATGAAAACGACAGTCCCGAAGAACATTTTACAGATACAATAAAGGCAGCATGTGGTCTGGCAGATCCAAATGCAGTTTGGGGAATGACACAGGCAGCACCGGAGCTGGTGCACTGGCTGCTAAAACTTGGAGTTAAATTTAACATGAGTGGCTATGATGATGTGGATCTGCGGAATTTTGGCGGGCAGAAAAAGAAACGGACTGCTTTTGCACAGAGCGATACCGGGAAGCAGATCATGACAGCTATGATAGACGCTGTTCGCAGGAAAGAAGCATCTGGTATGGTAGAACGGTTCAGCCATCATTCTTTCCTAACACTTCGTCTGTGTGGCAATATTTGTTGTGGCTGCGTAATCAGGGATGAATACAGTCAGGAGACTGTGGAATTACCGGGGGATGCGGTTATTGTTGCCACCGGTGGTATGCACGGATTGTTTGGAAATACAACGGGTTCGCTGAGCAATACAGGAGAAGTCACCGCAGAATTGTTCCGGCTTGGTGTTCCTCTGGCAAATGGCGAGATGATCCAGTACCATCCGACAACTGTGAAATGTGGTGGAAAACGCATGCTCATCAGCGAGGCGGCCAGAGGGGAAGGTGGCAGGTTGTTTGCCATGAAAGATGGAAAACAATGGTATTTCATGGAGGAAAAATACCCGGAGCTTGGAAATCTGATGCCACGAGATATTACCGCCAGAGAGATATGGAAGGTCAGCCATGAATCAGAGGTATTTCTTGACATGACGGAAATATCGGAGGAGATTATTTCAAATAAGCTATCTGGTCTGGCAGACGATTGTATGACCTATCTGCATAAAGATATACGAAAGGAACCGGTGTCTGTTTTACCGGGAATTCACTATTTTATGGGAGGCATTCTGGTGGATGAGCAGCACAGAACGCCGATTCAGAATCTTTGCGCTGCCGGAGAATGCTGTGCCCAATATCATGGTGCCAACCGTCTTGGTGGAAATTCTCTGTTAGGAGCGTTATACGGAGGACGTGTTGCGGCAAAATCAGCATGCGAACAGGCAGATGTAGTAGATCTATCTTGTGCGACACAGATAGATTTTCCACCAGCGTCTCAAATTTCAGAAATAAAGCAATTAAACAAAGTGATGCAGGAGACTATGGGCGTTGTCAGAAATGAGAATACGTTGTTAAATGGGATTCAAACGGTACAAGCGCTGACAGGAAATCTTCCATTGCTTGGCATGGCAGTTCTAAAGAGTGCTCTTGCAAGAAAAGAAAGCCGTGGTGCACACTGGCGGGAGGATTATCCGAAGAGCAATGACGATGATTACCTTAAAACAACGGTAGCCAGATTTGATGGAAAGCAGATACAGATTTCCTTTGTACCTGTTCCAGAAAGGCGGTGATTCACTTGGTATATAAAATAAGAATCAGGCGGCAGGAGAGTCAGAAATCAGACAGTTATTGGCAGGAATTTGAGTTTGACGGAAGCAAAAACAGCTCTGTTGCCAATGTTCTAAAGGAATTGAACAGTAGAACCCCTTTGAAAGATAATTCAGGGAATATAGTTACTCCCATCAGCTGGGAATGTAGCTGTATGGTGCGAAAATGTGGGGCTTGCGCCATGCTGATTAACGAACGTCCGAGGCTGGCATGCTCTACATTTCTACATACGTTAAAAGGTTCTACAATCACCTTGGAACCTTTAAGCAAATTTCCGCTTGTAAGAGATTTGATCGTTGACCGGTCAATTCTGTTTGAAAATTTGAAAAAACTGAATCTTTGGCTTGAAAGTGAAGCTTATATGAATCCGTGGACACATGAACCAAGATACCAGTCGGCACGCTGTCTGATGTGTGGCTGCTGCCTTGAAGTGTGTCCTAACTTCTCTGCAAATGGGACTTTCGCAGGCGCTGTTGCTGCAGTCAACGCATTTCGGATTCTGAATGAAGAACAGGAAAGCACTCATTTGAATGAGATTTCTGCTGAATATAAGAAGAAATATTTTGAGGGATGCGGGAAGTCGTTATCTTGTCATGATATTTGTCCGATTGGTCTGCCTGTGGAAGAACTGCTTGTAAGGTCGAATGCAGCGGCTGTTTGGGGCAAATAAAATGGAGGATAAAAGCTATAATGAATGTATGAAGAGAATCAAAAACTTGATTCTCTTTTTTTAAAATACATACATTGACAAATATCTATGTTATATTATATTGAACATAGACAATGATCAATGTGAGGTGTCAATATGAATGCAATGGACTGGCGAGTAAACTTATTAACTGATAAATTCCGATTTATGTAATAAAATTCTCATGCAAAAGCTTCTTTTAACATATCCGAAAAATCCTCAATGTAATACCCGGAATTATCCTTTCGCCAGAAGGCGCAGTATGTCTTCCGGACAGGATCCCCGTTTCTGACGAGAGGAATCCGGTCAATCGTGGAATCCGACCATACAGGATCGCCGATCACATCGACGGGCATATATCCCTGTCCGGATGGATCATCAGGATACAGGGGATATTTTTTAATTCAGCGATATCGATCATTTCCAGACGTCCAAGCGTATTTCGGCTGGAAATTTCGATATACATCCGGCTTTCAGCCAGGATTTCATTGTTGTAGCGGTCGGAAAATGCCCGTCTCTGGTTATTCAGTACGAGGTCGACCCGGTCCGTTTCCATTGCTCTGTAGAGTTCTTCATGACTTCCGACCATGATATGCTGTATTTTGGGCGAACAAGAAAAATACGGTAATCTGGACTGGTCAAATTAACAAAAACTGGCTGTTTTAAAAAGTCCATATATCATATATCATAAGGCTAAGCTGATACAGCAAATACAAAAAGAAAGCCTGATGTCATTCTCCAAGGGCCCTGAGAGTACATTCATCGGGAAAAGAGGAATGATGATATGAGCACAAACCAGGCAGCAGTGGCTGCAAAAAAAGGATACAGCACAAAAGAACTCGTTTTAGATGCAATGTTTATTGCGCTGACGTATGTATTTACAGCCTTTGTAAATGTGAGACTCCCGATCGCGGCAAACGGAGGACTGATCCATCTCGGAAATGTACCGTTATTTATCTGCGCGATCCTGCTTGGAAAACGCACTGGCATGCTGGCTGGCGCTTTTGGTATGGGACTGTTTGATCTGTTATCCGGCTGGACGGCATGGGCGCCGTTTACGTTCGTGATCGTAGGTGCGATGGGTTACGCAGTTGGCGCGATCACAGAAGGACACCACAGCTTAACGAGAGATGCGATCGCGATCGCGGTTGCGTGCGTGATCAAGGTTGTAGGATACTATATCGCAGAAGTGATCATTTATCACAACGTGTTTGCCCCGGTTGCTTCGATCCCGGGAAATCTGGTCCAGATCGGCACAGCAGCTGTAATCGTTATGATCTGCATTGAGCCGCTTCGCAAGATCCTGCGCCCTGTCTTAAAATAAAAGAAAGCTCCGGGCAGGGATTTGATCCTGCAGGCGAGAGAAAGGAAGAGATTATGTACGATATCATGACACCCGGCCCTACACAGGTGCGGGAAAATGTACGGCAGGCGCGGGCGCTTGCCTGCACCAATCCGGATCTGGATGCCGATTTCTATGATTTTTACAAGGAGACCTGTGAGGAGATCAGCGAGCTCCTTCATACGAAAAATGAGACGCTGATCCTCGACGGAGAAGGAATTTTAGGACTGGAAGCGGCCTGTGCGACGCTCACCGAAAAGGGAGACCGCGTGCTTGTAATGGATAACGGAGAATACGGAAAAGGCTTTGCCGGGTTCGTGACCATGTACGGCGGAGAGTCGGTTCTTTACTCCACCGACTACCGCAACGCGTTTGATGTGGCGGAACTGGAAAAATATCTGGAAAAAGATCATGACTTTAAATATGCGGCGCTGGTACACTGTGACACTCCGAGCGGGATGTTAAATGATGTCTCAAAGCTCTGCCCGCTGTTAAAGAAGTACGGGATCCTGACCCTGGTGGACTCCGTTTCGGCCATGTTCGGCGAGGAGATGCGGGTGGACGATTATCAGATCGATCTTCTCTGCGGAGGATCCCAGAAAGCGGTTTCCGCACCTCCAGGATTAAGTTTTGTGACGATCAGTGCGGATGCTTACAAGGCGATGCATTCGCGGAAAACACCGGTCGCGTCCTTCTATGCGAACATCCTGGCGTTTGACGGCTATTATGAGAAAAAGTGGTTCCCGTATACGATGCCGATCAGCGATATCTACGGACTGAGACAGGCGTTCGATAACATTAAAAATGATCCGTATATGCTGGAGCGGCATGCAAAGATCGGAAATGCGGTCCGGGCGGCAGTAAAAGAAGCCGGCCTGGAATTATACCAGGAGACAGGATTTTCCAACACTGTGACGGTATTCAATGTCCCGGAAGGGACCACGGACACCGCGATCCTCACCGCAATGAAGGAAAAATGCAACATCATGCTGGCCGGATCCTTCGGCGCGTTTGCGGGGAAAGTGATCCGCATCGGGCATATGGGCGAAAATGCCTATCCAGAGAAAGTGGGAGCCGTGATGGCCGGTCTGGATCTGGTATTCAAAGATCTGGGAATCACGCTGAAGTGCAGCCTGAAAGAGGCGTATGACAGGAAGATGAGCGAGCAGTAAAGGAATGTCGGCAGAATGCTGCTATGGCAGTTTTTTCACGGGTAAGAATTACGATTTTATCGGATGATCAAAGAAAATATGATAAATGCATAAAACGAAAAAGACCTGCAGAAATGTATGAAATCTGCAGGTCTTTTTATGTTGATATAGATTATCGGAATCTACCGGCTTGTGCCGACCGGAATTATGCGCCAAGTCTCACGCACGTCTGGCTGGAAACGCAGGATTATTCTCTCACAAGAACTTTTGTGATCTCCGCGATATAAACGGTGTGGTAATCTTTCTCCGGATACCATTTTTCATCGTTTTCTTTTGCGATGAAGTTCTCCGGGCGGATCTCATCCTCGTAGAGCTTTTTGCAGACGAAGACCATGTCTGCTTCCTCGAAAGCTGCTGTACCGTCAACAAAGTACGGAGTCAGACCGGCTTCTTTGACCTTATCGCAGTCACGGCCGGATTTGGAACCGCAGATGGAGAGTGCCTGTTTGTGCTCCGGCCCGTAGAAGGACAGGGTAAAGGTATCGTTCGCGTCGACGAATTTCTTTGTGTAGCGCTGCGGGCGGATATAGCAGGTGGCAACATTTTTGCCCCAGAGAACGCCGAGACCGCCCCAGCTTGCGGTCATGGTGTTGTATCCGGACTGATCGCCGGCAGTGATCAGCATCCACTCGGAACCGATCTTTGTAAAGGGATTAAAGGTGAGACTCTTGATATCAACTTCTTTGAATGCCATGGGAAAAACTCCTTTCATTGGTGGGGCAGAAACTTGTCTGCACGGAAATTTCTGTAAAGAGATCCATGCACAGGTGCCGGATCTTTTGCTGTTCCTATTATAAAAGGCATAGGACGAAAATGCAAATGGAATTCTCAGCCCGGGAAATTCCATCCCACGAAAAAACAGCGGAATACCGGCAGATAAAAACGTTAAGATCCTGCATGAATCTTAACAAAAAGGCAGATAAGCGGAAACTTGGTCTTGAAGAAAAAGAATGCCGGTGTTATATTTTTGACAAGAAAGATCTGTCCGGCTCGCTGATCCTGCGAATGTGGGAGACAGGAGATGGAAGGACGTATCAACGAAAGTGTTTGGAGGAAACATTTATGAGAGGTGTAGAGACAAGGATCCAGGAGATCCGTCACCGGATCTTCCGGGAAGTAGCAAGAATGGCGTACCATACGGAATGGCCGGTGGACAAACGAATCGAGGAACTACCTTATAAGATCATTCCGGGAGAAGTTGGAAATTTCAGAAATGATGTGTTTCTTGAGCGGGCGATCGTGAGCGAGAGACTGCGGCTTGCGATGGGACTTCCGTACCGCGGGGCAGCGGATCCGGCGCCTGTCTCAACAGGGATCGAGGAGGCGGACAAACCGGAGACTTACTACACGCCGCCGCTCATCAACGTGATCAAATTTGCGTGCAATGCATGTCCGGAAAAGCGTGTTTACGTGACAGACGGCTGTCAGGGCTGCCTGGCACATCCGTGCGTGGAGGTCTGCCCGAAGGATGCCGTGACGCTTGACCGGACGAACGGAAGATCGAAGATCGACCCGGATAAGTGTATCCGGTGCGGACAGTGTGCCAATGTCTGTGCGTACCATGCGATCATCATCCAGGAACGTCCGTGTGCGGCGGCGTGCGGGATGGATGCGATCCACTCCGACATGAACGGAAAGGCAGATATCGACTATAATAAGTGCGTGTCCTGCGGACAGTGCCTTGTGAACTGCCCGTTCGGTGCGATCGCAGACAAATCCCAGATCTTCCAGGTCATCCGCGCAATCCAGACGGGCGAGCGCGTTTATGCGGCTGTGGCACCGGCGTTTGTCGGTCAGTTCGGACAGAAGGTCACACCCGGAAAACTCCGTGCGGCTATGAAAGCGCTCGGATTTGCGGATGTCTTTGAGGTTGCCATCGGCGCGGATTTATGTGCAGTCCAGGAGGCGGAGGACTTCGTGAAAGAAGTTCCGGAACAGCTTCCGTTTATGGCGACCTCCTGCTGTCCTGCATGGTCGGTGATGGCGAAAAAGCTGTTCCCGGACTACTCGAACTGCATCTCGATGGCATTGACACCGATGACGCTGACAGCGCGACTCATTAAGAAGAAACATGAGAAAGGGAAAGTTGTCTTTATCGGACCGTGCGCGGCGAAAAAGCTGGAGGCGATGCGGACTTCCGTGCGCAGCGATGTGGATTTTGTCCTGACCTTCGAGGAGATGGCGGGAATCTTTGATGCGCGCCATGTCGACATCGAAAATATCGAGGAGGATGAAGGCGGAGTCAATGCTGCATCGAAGGATGGACGAAACTTTGCGGTTGCCGGCGGTGTCGCGAAATCCGTGGTGGATGTGATCGCACAGATGTATCCGGAGAAGGAGATCAAGGTTGCGAACGCGGAAGGCTTAAAGGAGTGCAAGAAACTTCTTCAGCTCGCCAAAGCCGGAAAGTACAATGGCTATCTTCTGGAAGGAATGGCATGCCCGGGCGGCTGCGTTGCAGGTGCCGGAACGATGCAGCCGGTCAAAAAATCTCAGGTTGCGGTAAACCTCTATGCGGGAAAAGCCGGACATGTGACGAGCGACAAGACCGAGTATGTGAGCGAACTGGATAAACTGGTCGATTAAAAGTAACGATGATAAAACTTATATGGACTTGCAGAATGCGGCTTCCTTGACGGGGAGCCGCATTCGTTGTAAAATAGGAATCCGATGCCCTTTTATGATAGGAAGGAGGAAAAAACATTGGAGCAGGAGAGAAAAGAGCTTTTGAACAATGAAAGTGAAGATAGAGCAAAGAATAAGACAGGTCTTGTTCTCGAAGGCGGCGGCATGCGCGGGATCTATACCGCGGGTGTGCTCGATGTCTTTCTGGATGAGGGGCTTGAATTTGACGGCGTGATCGGTGTCTCGGCAGGCGCAGTCCATGGATGCAGTTTCCTGTCCGGGCAGCGGGGGAGAAGTATCCGGTATTATAAAAAATACTGTGCGGACAAACGCTTTATGAGCGCTGAGAACATGATACGGACCGGAAACTTTGTGGACACGGATTTCTGTTACCATGAACTTCCGGAGGTCCTGGATCCTTATGATTATGAGGCGTTCGACCGCAATAAGGAGAAAACGGATTTCTATGTGGTCTGCAGCGATGTGGAGAAGGGAACACCTGTCTACGCGAAGCTTCATGACATGAAGAAGGATATCGATTATATCCGCGCGTCAGCGTCGCTCCCGTATGTCTCAAAGTTTGTGGAGCTGGGCGGCAGAAAGCTTCTCGACGGCGGCTGTACCGACAGCGTTCCGGTCGAGGCATTCATGAAACTCGGTTTTACAAAGGATGTTGTCGTTCTGACCCGTGATCTGGAGTACCGGAAAAAGCCGGAGAATGCCTGGATGGCGGATCTTGTGTACCGGAAGTACCCGAAATTTGCCGAGGTGTTAAAGAACCGCTCGGTGGAGTACAACCGCAGCATCCGCAGGATCGAGAAGCTGGAAAAAGAAGGAAAGATCTTTGTGATCCGGCCGAGTGTACCGCTCACGATCAGCAGGACTTCGAGAAGTGCAGAGGAGATCGAAAAGACGTATCAGGTCGGAGTTCTCGACGCAAAGAAACAGATGGCTGCGTTGAAAGAATGGCTCGATATTCGCGGATAAGAATGACCTCAGAGTGTGACCGGTGAAAAACAAGACCGGGAACAGGAAACAGTCAGTGAAAAGAAGGAAGGAGAGCGCCTATGTCAGTGAAAGAATTGGGATCGGGAAATACGGATCACAGGATCCGCCCGGTTGCCAGGATCCACACGGATTTTCCGACAAAGTTCGGGATCCCCAGGCAGAGCGGCCTCACAGGAGATCTGGAGTCCCGGATCGTATTTGAACCGGAGTTTTCCAATCCGGACGCGGTCCGCGGGATCGAAGAATTCTCCCATCTCTGGCTGATCTGGGAGTTCTCCGAAAATGTGAGGGATCCGAAGAAGTGGTCTCCGACCGTCCGCCCGCCGCGGCTCGGCGGAAACACGAGAGTCGGCGTGTTTGCGACGAGATCTTCGTTTCGCCCGAATTCCCTGGGGCTCTCCGTGGTTCGCTTAAAGGCGGTGGAAACCGGGGAGAACGGAATGCCGGTCCTTGTGGTGACAGGGGCGGATATGATGGATGGGACGCCGGTCTTTGATATCAAGCCGTATATTCCCTTCGCGGACAGCCATCCGGAGGCGAAGGGCGGGTTTACGGACCAGACGAAGGAATACGGGCTCAATGTCCGGATCCCGGAGGAGTTCTTAACACTCCTTCCGGAGGAGAAACGCGCCCCGCTCCGCACCGTCCTTTCCCAGGATCCGCGTCCGTCCTACCAGGAAGATCCGGCACGGGTCTACGGGATGGAATTTGCCGGGTATGAGGTAAAATTCACGGTTTCGGGAGAGACGCTCTATGTGAAGCAGGTGGAGAAAATTCACTCTTCGCAGTAAAAAAATCCGGACTGCCGTATTTGTGCAGTTGGACAAAAACCAAAAACAAGGAAGTTAGAAAACACCAGGAGTTAAAAGAAGATGGAAAACGTATTTTTAAAGTAGTTTCTGATGATCAGCGACGTTCGGACGATCGCGTTCCTCGCTGTTCTCGCGGCTCTGTTTTATCTGATCCATGTGCTGTACCATAAAAAACACATGGATTTTGCTGCCGTAGTCATGGTTGGTACCGGACTTGGACTTGTCCTCGGCCTGGCGATCCAGTTTGTGGCCGGATTCCCGGATAAACCGATGGAAGTTGCTTTCGTCGCAGAGACGACAACCTGGTTTGCAATGTTCGGAAGCGGCTACATCAACCTGATCAAGATGATCGTTGTCCCGCTCGTCATGATCTCCATCATGCAGGTGATCATCAACATGCAGCAGGGCAGCAGCATGGCGAAGCTCGTAAAAAAGACACTTTTAGTCACGATGGGGATGGTTGCGATCGCATCTGTGACCGGTATCGTGATCGGAACGCTGTTCGGCGTCGGAAAAGGCGCAGCGATCGTGGAAGATGGAACCGCGACTGCTAAGGATATTACCCCGGTCGCTACGACCATCAAAAACCTGATCCCGGGAAACATCGTGCAGGCGATGGTCGACAGCAACATCATCGGCCTCGTTATCTTCTCCGGATTCCTGGGTCTTGCGATCTGGTGGATCAACTATGAGAGCAAGGAAGAGGCGAAGCCGTTATACGATCTGATCAACGCGGCTCACAAGGCGATGATCAATATGGCGCTCCTGATCCTCGACTACATGCCGTGGGCTGTGATGGCGCTCCTCGCGAACACGATCGCGCAGAGAGGTCTCTCCTCCATCCTGGAAGTCGGAAAATTCATCATCGCGCTTTATGTGGCGGCTGTCGTTCAGTTTATCATTCAGATCCTCTTCCTTGTGATCAACGGTCTGAATCCGGTCGTATACATAAAGAAATCGTTTGCGACCATGCTGATGGCATTCACCTCCCGCTCCAGCGTCGGATGTCTTCCGATGACGATCGAGACACTGACAAAGAAGCTTGGTGTTGACCAGGGTACCGCAAGCTTTGTAGCCGGATTCGGTACAACCGCAGGAATGCAGGGCTGCGCGGGTATCTTCCCGTCACTCCTGATCATCTATGTCTGCAACGTGACAGGAACTCCGATCGATATCACGATGATTGTGATGACGATCTTTGTCGTTACGATCGGTTCTCTTGGAATCGCCGGTATCCCGGGAACAGCCACGATGGCAGCTTCCGTCGGACTTTCCGGCGTCGGCATGGGCGCCCAGTTCGGTATGGTAAGCCCGATCTTAGCGATCGACCCGATCATCGATATGGCAAGAACCATGATCAACGTCACAGGTTCCCTGACGAATGCCCTTGTGGTGGATAAGCTGATGGGAAATCTGAATATGGATGCGTATAACGACATGAGCGAAAGGATTGTGGGAGCACGAAGTGCGGAACAATCCGGTATCAATGCTAAAATTAAAAAAGAAAACGCAGAGTAATCATAGATCCCCGCATGTGCCTGGCAGACAGGTATGTGCGGGGATTTTTCTGCTTCCATTTACCTGCAAGAAACTGCGGTTGCCCGGTTCCTGATCGCATAAGATCAGTCATCATACTGCGCATCCTGTTAAAAATATATCTATTTCCGCTAAAATCCCGAAAAAACTAGACAGCTCCTTATTTTTCTGTATAATAGGTAATTGTCGGTCTTTTTACGGTTGACGGTTATTTTTTGTTTTAAAAGAAATTTCAGGTAAATTCTTTAGAAAACAAAAAAGATCCTACTATATTTAGAACACGAAAAGAAAAAAGGAGAGTTTGAGTATGGAAAAAATACGTCCAATGTTGTTCACAACATTGAAGAAGTATTCCGGTGCCCAGCTGATGTCTGACGTCATAGCGGGTATCATCGTAGCCATCATCGCCCTTCCGTTATCTATCGCGCTGGCACTGGCATCCGGCGTGGGTCCGGAGCAGGGTATCTACACGGCGATCGCAGCAGGATTTGTGATCTCATTCTTAGGCGGAAGCCAGGTGCAGATCGCGGGCCCGACAGCGGCGTTCGCGACGATCGTAGCCGGCATCGTTGCGAGAAGCGGCGTGGAAGGTCTGGCAGTCGCTACGATCCTGGCAGGTATCATCCTTGTTATCATGGGATTCTGCCAGCTTGGTTCTCTGATCAAGTTTATCCCGTTCACGATCACGACCGGATTTACCTCCGGTATCGCGGTGACCATCGTGATCGGACAGTTAAAGGATTTCTTTGGAGTGACCTACCCGGCCGGCATGGAGACGATCGAGACGATGCAGAAGTTAAAAGCGTTTGCAGCCGGTTTCGGTACGATGAATATCCATGCGGTGATCGTTGGTCTTGTCTGCCTTGCGATCCTCATCGTGATGCCGATGATCACAGAGAAGATCCCGGGATCCTTAGTGGCAGTCATCGCAGGTATCGTGATGGTAAAATTCCTTCCGTTACAGGTCAACACGATCGGAGATCTCTACAGCGTCAGCAATGCACTTCCGGCCTTCCATATGCCGGCATTCAGCTATGACGTGATCCAGGGCTCTTTATCCGACGCATTCACGATCGCAATCCTGGCAGCCATCGAGTCCCTGCTTTCCTGCGTCGTTGCAGACGGCATGATCGGCGGAAAGCACCGCTCCAACACAGAGCTTGTTGCCCAGGGTGCAGGTAATATCGTTTCCGCCCTGTTCGGCGGTATCCCGGCAACCGGTGCGATCGCACGTACAGCAGCAAACATCAAAAATGGCGGACGTACTCCGGTGGCAGGTATGGTCCATGCGGGCGTCCTTCTTCTGATTCTCGTGATCCTGATGCCGTATGCAAGCTGGATCCCGATGCCGACGATCGCGGCGATCCTGTTCATGGTAGCCTACAACATGTGCCAGTGGAGAACCTTCGCAAGACTCGCAAAGACGGCTCCGAAGAGCGATATCGCAGTTCTTGTTCTTACCTTCTTCTTAACCGTTGTCTTTGACCTTGTCGTAGCGATCGAGGTGGGCATGGTCCTTTCCTGCCTGCTGTTCATGAAGCGTATGAGCGATGAGATGGGAGTCAGAAGCTGGCTCCATGTGGAGGAACTTGAGGAGCAGAAGCGCGACGAAGAGGAAGCTGCCAAAGGCGCGAAAAAGGCAAATGCGATTCCTTCTGTAGAGGAAGCGCAGCTGAAGGCGGCGGCAGAGGAGATCAACCCGGCAGATTTACGCCAGATCCCGATGGAGCTTGCAGTCTATGAGCTCACAGGACCGTTATTCTTCGGCGCGGCTGACCGCATCAATCAGATCACAGTGGGGGAAGGCACAAGATGCCTGATCCTTCGTATGCGTGCAGTACCGGCGGCGGACAGCACGGCCATGAACTCCATGACAGCCCTCTATGAGCGCTGCAAAAAGAACGGCGTGACTCTGATCCTGTCCCATGTCAACGAGCAGCCGATGCGCGCGATGGAGAAAGCCGGATTCGTTGATCTGGTGGGCAGAGAGAACTTCTGCAGGAATATTGAGGAAGCCCTTGACCATGCGGACAAGATGCTTGAGAAGTAAATAAGGCGCGGAGGAAGATTTTTCTGCGCAAAGCTGAAAAGAGCTGTGTGACTATATTTGGGTCAGCAGCTCTTTTTGGCATATGTAGGGAAGCCCAGACTGCAAAAAATAAATTATATTTTTAAAAAAGTCTGTTAAGATGACGCAAAACGTGAAAAAATACATACAAAAGTTACAAAAATCCTGACGAAATATATTGTACATGTTATTTGCAAAATTCGTGTTAAGGAGAAAAAATAAGTGATTAAGCGGCGGCTAAAAAGCAGGTAAAAAGGTAGCGGGGAAAAAAATTCTGTGATATATATGGTTCGACTTAAAAACAGGAGAGAAATTTCATCCTGTCAGATTAAAACATCCCGAAAAAGAAATTTGGCAAAGATTCTTTGCAGGAAACAAAAGCGGGGTGGATATAAAAGAAGAGTTTGGGAGGTCTATATCATGGCTAATTTATTTTCGATCCTTTTCATCATCCTTGTTGCAATTGTAGGCGGTATTCCGACCATCGTGATCACGGGTTATATTCCGGTCATGATCGCTCAGAAGATTTATAGAAAAGTGAAGTACGGATATTCTTTATATCGTTAAAATAAAGGGATGGTTGACTGGCTGCTTGAAAAACCGGCAGTGAAATCTGAACAAATATCATTAAGACGGGTGACTTTTCGGAAAATTATCTGCAATCTTAACACGATTTTAGCAGAAATTATGTTATAATGAATCCAAAAGAAGAACAAGTGATAAGAATGGCAGCAGTTGTTCTTCATGGATCATAAAAAAACCGGAGGTTCCCCTATGAGCACAAAAGTCAGATCAGTGTTAAAGAACAGCGGGATCGCGTTCGGGATCCTGGGAATCGCGACAGCATTTTGTTTTCTTGTCCAGCGGATCTCAGAATCAGACACGCACGTCCCGCTGTTGTTCGTTTTGGCGGTGCTGTTTGTGTCCCGCTTTACGGATGGATATGTTTATGGAATCGTCGCATCGATCATCGCTGTGTTCGGCGTGAACTATGTATTTACGTTCCCGTATTTCAAACTGAACTTTGCGATCACAGGATACCCGCTGACCTTCGTTGCCATGCTGGCTGTGGCCTGCAGCGTCAGCGCCCTGACGACCCAGATCAAGAAACAGGAGCAGATGCGGCTGGAGGTTGAGCGGGAAAAGATGCGCGCGAACCTTCTGCGGGCGGTCTCCCATGATATCCGCACCCCGTTGACGGCGATCGTCGGTTCCGCGTCCGGGATCATCGACAACTATGACGCACTCTCTAAGGAAAATATCCTGGAACTCCTTGAGGACATGAAATCCGAGGGTCAGTGGCTCGTCCGGATGGTGGAAAACCTTCTTTCCATCACGAGGATCGGGGATGGAACCGCCAGGATCAATAAGGAAGATGAACTGGTGGAGGACGTGATCAGCGGAGCGATCACGAAATTCAGAAAACGATTCCCGGATATCGAGATAATCCCGAAAGTGCCGGAAGATGTCCTGTTTGTGCCTATGGACGCGATCCTGATCGAGCAGGTGATCGTAAATCTTCTGGAAAACTGCGTGCTCCACGCGGATGGTATGACAAAGATTTGGTTGATCGTGACGGAGGACGGGGACCAGGTGAAATTCTCCGTTGAGGATGACGGTGCCGGAATCGAGGAGTCCGTTCTTCCGAGAATGTTCGACGGAAGTTTCCAGTCGGAGGACGGAAAAGAGAGCGATTCCAAGCGAAATATGGGAATCGGACTTTCGGTCTGCATGACCATCGTAAGAGCCCACGACGGAATCATGAAAGCAGAAAACAGAAAAGAAGGCGGTGCCAGAGTGATGTTCTGGCTGCCGAAAGGAGTGGACACGGAATATGGAGATTAAAGACAGAGTGCTGGTCGTGGAAGACGACAAGAGGATCAGCAATTTCATCAAGACAGTGCTGGAAGCGAACAATTACGATGTGATCGTTGCGCAGACGGGAGCGGAGGCATACAGCATGGTGACCTCCCAGTGTCCGGACGTGGTGATCCTGGATCTCGGTCTTCCGGATATGGACGGCATGAAGATCCTGCAGGGCGTGCGGGAATGGTCCGCGATGCCGGTGATCGTTGTGTCGGCGAGAACCCATGAGAGGGATAAGGTGGAGGCACTGGATCTCGGAGCCGACGATTACATCACGAAACCTTTCGGAACATCCGAGCTTCTCGCGAGGATCCGCACTGCGATCCGCCACACAAGGTCTGGGATCCCGAATCAGCCGGGCGGACAGACGGGAGTTTTTAAATCCGGCGGATTGACCATCGATTATGACAAGCACCGCGTGTTTATCGACGGTGTGGACGCGGGGCTGACCCAGAACGAGTATAAAATTGTGAGTCTTCTTGGAAAGTATGCCGGGAAAGTCATGACTTACGACTATATTATTAAAGAGATCTGGGGACCGAATATGAAGAACGATAACCGGATCCTTCGCGTGAATATGGCGAATATCCGGAGAAAGATCGAGAAGAATCCGGCGGAGCCGCAGTATATTTTTACAGAGGTTGGCGTCGGATACCGGATCGTGGAGCCGGATTAGGACAGGATGCCGCGTTGCAGCGGAAAGGGAATAAGCTATGGTAAAAACACCTGTTGTGTCTTCTATAAATTTAGAGGGCAGCAGGTGCTTTTTGTGTAATAGGGAATTCCCTATTACACAAAAGGCACTAACGTGCCAATGATGCGCACTCGCGCGAAGATGTAGATTGTCGCAAGCGACCGCGCGAGGCGCGAGATATGCCAAGGCCCATTCTTATTTATATTATATGTTCGAATGAAAGTTACGTTTACAGGTGCTGCCGGTATGCGTGAAAATGTCAGCTTTCGCTGTATGAAGCTGGTGAACACTGCAGACCAGGGAATTTTAAACTTGCTGAAATTATTGTGTGGCAGCAGCCTTCCGGACAAGTTCATCCAATGTCCCGAACCGGTAGCCCATCTCCTCCCACTTCGTCAGCAGCTCATCGAGGATCGCCGCGTTTGTGGAGGAAGTACTGTGCAGAAGCACGATGGCACCCGGATGGATGCGGCCGAGAAGTTTTTTGAACGCTTCCTCCTTTGTGGGCTGCTGATCCTGATACCAGTCCACATAGGCGAGACTCCAGAAGAAGGTCTGATAGCCGAGAGCTTTTGCCATCTGAAGATTCGCTTTGCTGTATTTTCCCTGGGGCGGCCGGTAGTATCTCCGCATGGTCTCTCCTGTGATCTCTGCGTAGCTTGTTTCGAGGCTTGAGAGCTCTTTCGCGAAGCTTTCCGGATCGCTGATCTTCGACATGTCCGGGTGGTGGTATGTATGGTTTGCGACAATATGCCCCTCGGAGACCATGCGTTTTACGAGGTCCGGGCTGGTCTCCAGGTAGTTTCCGACGACGAAAAACGCGGCGGGAACCTGATGTTTTTTCAGGGCGTCCAGGATCATGGGGGTATTGCCGTTCTCATATCCGGCGTCGAAGGTCAGGTAGATGACTTTCTCGCCGGAAAGATCGGCGTACCAGGTGTTGTACTGCTTTAATTCATCTGCCGTGGCGTTAGCGACAGGCGGTTTTCCATCCTGTTGGAATGAGAGTCCCCAGTTTCCGTCCGCAGATGCCGGGACTGACGGAATGACGGTGGCGGCGAAAGCGCCGAGGACATAGGAGAGGGGGAGTAGGATGAGAGCCAGGAGAAGTGCGGCTGGACGGCTTCCTGCGAAAATCTGGTCATGATCGCGCGGAAATTTTTTTAAAAGACAGAAAAATGGAAATTTCATGAAATGATATCCTTTTCATGTGGTTCCAGAGACGTGCAGATGTCTCATGGAACTGCTTTTTATAATATATTCCACCCCAGATATTTGTATTCCATCGCAAAATGTGGTAAGATGTGTTGGTGCGCGTAAAGCTGCCGGTTCGGCAGTATGAAAGGAGAGAAAAAATTGAAGATCAGGATCCGGAGGATTCTTTTTCCAATACTGTTCTGTCTGGCGGTAGCATGTATCATTGAACTTCCGCTTGCGCAGACAACGATTTTCGGGGACGACGTGATCTTATGGGATACCTTGTTCCGCTCAGTCATCGCGGTTCCGATGCTGGTACATCTTTATAGAGAGGATTCGGTGTTCAGGGGAAAAGAACACTGGAACGGAAAAATCGCGGCTGCGGCATTTTTCAGTGGCGTAGGAATATCTCTGGCGTTCGGCCTTGTGGTGAGAGCGCTTCAGATCTCTGGCGCGGCCCTGGCAGATGAGAGCCTGTTCACAGGAAATCTGTGGCTGGAGGCTGTGGTGCTTCTGGCGGCATCCCCGATCCTTGAGGAATATTTTTTCCGCGGCGTTCTCTATGGAAGATGCAAGGAGCTTGTATCCGCCCCGGCGGCAGCATTTATGACCGCGGCGTTTTTCGGTGTGTTCCACTGGGACCTTGTGCAGGGAATCTACAGCTTCTTTATGGGGCTGATCCTGGCATATCTTATGGAAAAAACGAATACGGTGAAGGCACCGGTGGTGTTCCATTTCGCGGCGAATCTGGCGGCACTTGTTCTGGAGTTTTTTTAGCATGACGGAAAGAGTGTGCTTATATTTTGTATCAAAATCGGTCGGTTCCGGCGGTCCTGATGCCGCAAAGATGGCGAAAAAGGCGGCAGATTGCCGTAAAATCGTAAGGGAATCGTAATTGAATCACCAAAACCCAGATGATAAAATAGTCTAGGCAAAAAAGAAAGGCGGGAAAACGACATGAAAAAAAGAACATTATTCCGCAGTGGTGCGGCGTTTCTTATGGGACTTCTGATGACCGCAGCGGTGGGATGTTTCACAAGCTTTGCTTATGACAGCGCAAGGCTGAAGGCTTGTTCAGTAGAGAACGGAAACAGCATTTCCGTCACAGGAACAGCTACGACCGGCGCTTTAAATGAGGGGGAAACTCCGGATGATGGATATTACTATCTGTTTGAGCTTCACCCATATGAGTCTGAGATAGGCTCCAGAACGGACTACATCGCATGGAGCAACAAATCCGACAAGTTAAAATTCACCTTAAAATACAGCGGTGATTCCACGGATACGATGCTCTATTCCAGATTTGTGGTTGCGTTAAAGACCGGCAGCACCTACACACCGATCAGCAATGCGATCTATGTGACGAACCCGGGCGATGTGGCAAAATATCGCGAGGATTACCCGGAGCCGATGAGCAAAAAAGGACTTCTGATCCAGCTTGATATGCTCGGCGACGCGCTGAACCTGGGTGTGAAGCACACGACGGTCAATATCCCGTATCACCAGCTTGTGGGCGGCAATTTAAAGTACAAATACAACGGAAAGACCTACAACTTCAACGGTGATCTCATCAAGGATTATGATAAGATGATCAGTGCGTTCTCCGCAAAAGGAATCGTTGTGACGGCGATCCTTTTAAATGGCTGGAACGACAGCTACCCAGAGCTTCACGAAGCCGGGCTTGCGAAGAGAAAGGAAGCTTTCTACTACGGTTTTAATGTCTCCACGGAGCAGGGATATGAGACGACCCGTGCGCTGCTCTCCTTTATGGCAGAGCGCTATTCCGGTGCCCACGATGACTACGGCCGTGTCAGCAACTGGATCGTCGGAAATGAGATCAACAACAACTTAAACTGGAACTACACCGGTCCGATGGATATCGATTCCTATACAAAGCTCTATTCAAAGGTATTCCGTGTGGCCTACACGGCAATCAAGAGCCAGAGCCGGAACGCGAGAGTCTTCTTCTCCACAGACTATGAGTGGAAGCGGGCGAACTCCAACCTGATGTACGGCGCAAAGGATTTTATTGACCGCTTCAACGCCGATATCCGTGACGAGGGAAATATCGAGTGGGGACTTGCCTACCATCCGTATCCGCATCCGATGACAGAGCCGGAGTTCTGGGATGATGATCAGACAGGCGCTGTCAACAATACAGAAGATTCACCGGTGGTAAACTTTAAAAACCTCAACGTCCTGACGGATTACTTCCAGAAGGACATCATGCGCGATGCAGGCGGAAATGTCCGCCATATCATTCTCTCTGAGGAAGGCTTTACATCAAAGAGCGCGACCCGGGGAGATGTCTATGATATCCAGGCAGCGGCATTTGCCTACGCGTACTATCTTGTGGACAACAACCCGTATATCGACGCGTTTATCTTAAACCGTCAGGTCGATGCGGTGATCGAGGTAGAGCAGTCCTGCTCGTTTGGTCTCTGGACAGTTGACATGTCAAGCCCGAACAGGGTCATCGCCGTTATGCCGAAGAATATTTACAACGTATTCAAATATATTGATACAAATAAATCTCTGAAGTATACGGAATTCGCGAAGAAGATCATTGGGATCAACAAGTGGAGCGATGTGATCCCGGGATTTAAGCTGCAGGAATAATTCAAAAAATAAAGCTGGTATTTTGATTCGGCAGGACACTTTCGGATATGTGTTCTGCCGGATCTTTTTTGCTCACAAATACCAGTTTTACGGGATTTTATTGACAAATTCCTGACAAAGACTTATAATTCGCTATGACGATTACATAGCAAGGCAACTCAGAAAATGGCAGGAAACAGTTTTGTGTGTCAACAATTTTCAGGAGGAAATGATTATGGCAAAGAAGAACAATCCGCATAATGCGATCGCAGCCGCTGCAAAGAAGATGATAACTGCACCGGTTAGCAATAATACTGCAGAAGTAAAGGCAGCAGAGGCAACAGAGATAAAGGAAGTTAAGGCAGAAGCAAAGGCAGATGCTCCGAAGGCAGAAGCAAAGAAGGCAGAGGAGCCGAAGAAGGAGACTGCAAAGAAAGCTCCGGCAAAGAGAACAGCAGCAAAGGATATTAAGACATCCGTAGTTGTACAGTTCGCTGGCAAGGAAGTTACAGAGAAAGATCTCATCGCGGCTGTTAAGAAAGCCTACACAAAGAAAGGCAATAAAGTCGGCGATATCAAGACTATCGAGATCTATGTAAAGCCGGAAGAGAGCGCTGCTTACTATGTAGTAAACGGTGTCGGCGCGGATGATTACAAGATCGAACTGTAATCAGAGTTTCAAAGAAACAGATTTACGGACTGCTGCAGATAGAGATTACGGTCCGTAAAAGAACAGAGACTAAGAAAGAGCGTCCGCCGGGATTTTCCCGACGGGCGCTTTTGAGATCAGGAGACTATGGAAAAAGAGAAGAAGATTAAGCTTCCGGAAGCATTCGTGAAAAAGATGGAGAAGCTTCTTGGCAGTGACGCGGAACCGTTTTTTGAAAGTTATGACGCGGAGCGGAAATTCGGTCTGCGGGTCAATCCGTTAAAACAGAAAAATGGCTGGACGGCAGAGGCGGGAACGCCTCTGGAAGAATACCTGGGAGGACTTGCAAAAGTTCCCTGGGCGAAGGAAGGATTCTACTACGAGGCAGATATGCGCCCGGGACGTCATCCGTTCCATGAGGCGGGGGCATACTATATTCAGGAACCAAGTGCCATGTCCACAGCGGAGGCATTAGCCCCAAAGCCCGGGGAGCGGATTCTGGATCTCTGTGCGGCACCCGGAGGAAAATCCACCCATCTTGCGGGAAAAATGGGCGGACAGGGGCTTTTAATCTGCAATGAGATCCATCCGGCCCGGGCAAAGATCCTGTCCCAGAATATCGAGCGCCTCGGTATCGGAAATGCGGTGGTGACGAACATGGATCCGTTTCAGCTTGCACCGGCGTTTCCGGAGTTTTTTGATGGGATCGTGGTGGACGCGCCTTGTTCCGGAGAAGGAATGTTCCGAAAGGATGAGAATGCCAGAAATGAGTGGAGCCCGGACCATGTCAAACAGTGCGCAGGGCTTCAGGACGGGATTCTGGACTGCGCGGCAGCCATGTTAAAAGATGGCGGACGGATCGCGTATTCCACCTGTACATTTTCACCGGAGGAGAATGAGCAGAGTGTGGCGAGATTCCTCTCACGCCATCCGGAATTCTCTGTGGAAAAGCCGGAACTTGCGAAGTACTTCTCTGCCGGACACCCGGAGTGGGCAGACGGGAACGAAGAGCTGGAAAAGACAGTCAGGATCTGGCCGCATCTTGCGGATGGGGAAGGTCATTTTCTGGCACTGCTTGTGAAAGGGGAGAGTTCCGGGGACACTGTGACGGAGGCAGACAGTCAGAACGCTGCGGAGATCGTGGAGAAACGGAAGAAGGGCAGCAGGAAAGACAATAGAAAAGACGACGGCGCCCTTTCTGAGGCAGTTTCCGCATTCCGTGAGTTTGAAAAAGAGAACCTGACGGATGCAGAAGAGCTGGAAGACAGAAAGAAATTTCTGCTGTTTGGAGAAAATCTCTACCTCGTTCCGGAGATGATGCCGGATCTTAAGGGTCTCAGGGTCTTAAGACCGGGGTTACATCTTGGAACAGCAAAAAAAGGCAGGCTTGAACCGTCCCATGCTCTGGCCCTGTTTTTAAAGAAAGAGGAAGTGAAGCAGACGGTGGAGGTCGGTTTTGGGGCTCGTGCCTTGAAATATCTCCGCGGAGAGACGCTGCGGGAGGAAGATTTTGAAAATCAGGAAATCCCGGCAAAAGGCTGGGTTCTCGTGACGACCGGCGGCATGTCACTTGGGTTTGCGAAAGCAGCCGGAGGAATGCTCAAGAACCATTATCCGAAGGGCTTGAGGATTCAGGGAGGCTGACGGAACCTGTTTCGTTAAAAGACAGGCCCTTCCGGATTTTTGATGTCCGGAAACAGGTTCTGCATATCCTGCGGCAGCGGAGCAGAGAATTCAAGCTTCTCCCCGGTCGCAGGGTGGGAAAAGCTCAGATAGGTGGAATGAAGCGGCTGGCGGTCGATCAGACGGTAATCCGGGCAGTAGAGAAAATCCCCCGGCAGCGGGTGCCCGATGGCTTTCATATGGACGCGGATCTGGTGTGTTCTTCCCGTCTCCAGCAGGAGGCGGATGAACGAGAGGTCGGCGTCCTTGTTGTATGCGATGGTCTGATAATGGGTCACGGCAGCCTCACCCCGCTCCGGATCGCAGACGCGCTCAATGGTAGAGCCGTCTTTTCTGGCGATCGGAAGGTCAATGGTGCCGGAGCTATCTGTCTTTCCGGAAACGACGGCGGCGTATTCCCTGTGGATCGCATGATCCTTCACGGCCTCTGAGAGAATACAGGAGCTGTAGGGATTTTTTGCCAGAAGAATAAGCCCGGAGGTATCCCGATCCAGACGGTTCACGGCGCGGAACACGAACGGTGTCTCCTCATTCCTGTAATACCAGGCGATCGCGTTTGCCAGAGTATTCTCGTAATGTCCCTGAGATGGGTGGACCGGCATTCCGGCAGGTTTGTCGATCACGAGGACATGTTCGTCTTCATAGACGACAGAGAGATCCGCAGGAACCGGAACGATCTGTTCAGAAGCTTTTTTCTCTGTAACATAGACATTCAGGCAGTCACCCGGCTGGAGGATTGTATTGGAATAGACGATTTTCCCATTTAGGAGGAAACTTCCCCCGGTGTTCCGCAGATGGACCACAAGGCGGGATGAATAGCCGGAATCCAGAAGAAATGCAGCGATGGACCGGCCACTTTCTGATTCGGTGATTTTGTAGGTTAAAATTACATTCATGGAATATCCTTTTTTAATAAAATACGGGCAGTCAGCAGATCTCATTGTACCACAGGAAAAATTGCGCGGCAAGTCTCAGAAAGCAGACGCATATGTTGTGATAAATATACAGCGGAAGTTCTGAAACATGTGGAAGAATCAAAATATCGCTAAAAAGGCACGGTCGTGGGCCGGAGAATGGACCAGACCGGCAGAAAAGGTGGAGAGAAAACATGAAGCGTCGCCAATTTTGCAGCTGTGTCTGGGGGCATTCCTGTTTTTTGCGGCTGTAGTTCCCGGAAATTATCTATATGCGGAACACAGCGGACGTCAGGCTGGTCAGACCGCGCTGGAATCGGCGGCAGCGCAGCCGGAGACGGATCCGCTCCTTCTGAACTCCCGTGCCGCTGTTTTGCTGGATGGCGATACGGGGCGCATTCTATACGGAAAAAACGAGACGGAAGTCCTTCCGATGGCCAGTACCACGAAGATCATGACCTGTATTCTGGCACTGGAAAATGCCGGACCGGACACTGAAGTCCTGATCTCAGACCGCGCAGCATCGATGCCGGAGGTAAAGCTACATGTGAGAAAGGGGGAAAGATACTGCCTGAGAGATCTTCTGTACTCCATGATGCTGGAATCCCATAATGATTCCGCAGCAGCAATCGCTGAGGCCGTTGGAGGCAGTGTGGAGAATTTCGCGGATATGATGAACCGGAAAGCGGTGGAACTCGGGTGTGAGGATACATATTTTCTGACGCCCAACGGACTGGACGCAACGGAGAGGGAGAGCGGAAAGATCCATTCCACAACGGCGGAAGATCTGGCGCGGATTCTCAGATACGGGATCCTGCTCTCTCCGGCGAAGGAAGAATTTCTTGCCATCACAAGAGCGCCGTCCCATACGTTTTCAGACCTCTCCGGCGCACGAAGCTTTTCCTGTATGAACCACAATGCGCTTCTGACATCCATGGCGGGCGCGGTCTGCGGAAAGACCGGATTTACGGGAAAAGCCGGGTACTGCTATGTAGGGGCGGTAAAAAGAGGAGAGAGATTATTGATTGCAGCACTTTTAGGCTGCGGATGGCCGCCCCATAAGACATACAAGTGGCAGGATATGAGAAAGCTTGTGGAATATGGGGAGGAAAATTTTGAATACCGGGAGGTCGAAAAACAGGGACTTGGGAAATCTGCGGTGATTTCAGTGGAAAACGGTGTTGAGTCGGAGGTGAAGATTCGGATCGAAAATGGGAGTGCAGATGAGAAAACACTCCGTGTCCTGCTGGGAAAAGATGAAAAAATCAGGGTGAGAACGAAGATTGCAAAGGCTGTGGCTGCACCGGTGCAGGAGGGCATGCCGGTGGGGCAGAGAGATTATATGATCGATGGGATTATTCTGGACAGTGATCCGGTGGTGACAGATGGGAAGGTTGACCGGTGGGATTTTGGATATGCAGAGAGGATCGTGATGATGAAGTTCTGGCTCTACTGACATTGGTCGCGAACAGTAACGTTCTGGCAGTAACATGTGATGGGAATCCTGTTATCATACATACTTGAATTATAGGGAAATCCTGTTATACTGATAGAAAAGAAAATTGGTAACTGCAAGGGTACCGGACAGTTACTGAAAATCTATCAGTACGGAGGCATAAAAGCATGCAGACAAAACTTACAAGAGAGGATGCCATCGAGCTCCTCAGAAAACACAACAAAGAACCGTTCCACATTCTCCATGGACTTACCGTCGGGGGAGTTTTAAAATGGTACGCGAATGAGCTTGGATATGGGGATGAAGCCGGATTCTGGGAGATCTGCGGAATCCTTCATGATATTGATTTTGAGGAATACCCGGAAGAACACTGTCTGATTGCCCCGCGCCTGTTAAAAGAAGGCGGAGCGGAAGACGAGGTGATCCATGCAGTCTGCAGCCACGGATACGGCATCCACGAGTGGATCAACGCAAAGCCGGAGCATGAGATGGAGAAAGTCCTCTTTGCGGCAGACGAGTTGACCGGTTTGATCTGGGCGGCAGCGAAGATGCGCCCTTCAAAGAGCACGAAGGATATGGAAGTATCCAGCTTAAAGAAAAAATTTAAGGATAAGAAGTTTGCGGCCGGATGCTCCAGAGACGTCATCACAAAAGGGGCGGAAAATCTCGGCTGGGAACTGCCGAAGCTGATGGAGATGACGATCCTCGCCATGAGATCCTGCGAGGACTCTGTTGCGGAAGAGATGAAAGAGATGGGACTGGCGGAATAAAAGCGGAAAGCCTGTGAGATGGAGTACGGACAGGAAACTTAACAGAGAAATAACAAGTGAAAACCTGAGAAGCTTTTTGGGCTCCTCAGGTTTTTAAGCTGGTGGGAAAACTTTTCTATCGTCCGGTCGGGTTTCCCTCCCGGTCCTGTCATTTCACGCTCTTGATCTGTGCGGTCATTTTGTTCGGCAGGCAGACGATGATCTCGCCGTCCATATGGATCTTCCCCTGGTGAACGCAGATCTTATCGGGGCAGGTCGCTTCGGAGACCCAGACTTCCCCGTCTTTGATGATCAGATGGTTTGTGCCGCCGGATGCACCATCGATCGTGAGTTCCTGATCTTTTGCGAGATCGAGTGTCTCGACGACGTTTCCGTCGACAGAGATCTCGACGACTTCTGCCGGGCTCTTATGCATCAGCTTTGTCCCGAGAAACAGAAGAGCGGCAGCCGCAAGGACCACGGCGATCAGGATCAGGTCCTGTTTCTTAAAAAGTGTGTGTTTCATGTCTTTATTTTCTGTCATAAAAATCTCCTGAAAACTCAATAACCAATGAGGCTGCAGTGCCTGCGGATCCCGGATGCGCTGAGCCGGGGATCATTGTTTAATGATAAAGTCTTCCATCCCGTCCGAATAATAAACGTGATAATCCTCATCGATAAAGCATGCATAGATCCCGTCGAGGGAATTTGCAAGCTCCAGTCCTTTTTCAAGTCCGAGAGAAAAGCAGGTGGTGGAGAGACCGTCACCGTCCACGGATTCTTCGGAAAGGATCGTCACGGAGATCAGCCCGTTATCGTAAGGATACCCCGTTGCCGGATTTAAAATATGATGGTAATTTTTTCCGTCAACCTCAAAATGGCGTTCATAGACGCCGGAAGTGACAACGGAGAGATCATCGATGCCAAGCACCTCAAAAGTCTCATCGCGGTCCGCAAACGGTTTCTGAAGTCCGATGTGGAACTTGCTCCCATCCGGCTTTTCTCCGACGCAGAGAACGTTTCCGCCGAGATTAATGATTGCGCTCTTCACGCCGGCATCCAGAAGCTGATCCTTGATACGGTCGGCGATATATCCCTTCGCGATAGATCCGAGATCGATCGTGGTGTCAGGGGAAAGGAACGTCAGGGTGTTTCCGGAGAGGACCAGGTTGTGATAATCCACTTTCGGAATGTCCGCTTCAATGTCCGCCGCATCCGGGATCACAGCCTCGCCACTCGTGAAGTTCCAGAGGGAGCTCAGCGGTTCGATCGTAATGTCGAAAGCGCCGCCGGACTTTTCGCAGTATTCCAGACCTTTCGATAAGAGCGCCGCCATATCGTCGGAAACCGTGACGGTGTCCGTAGTCCGGTGGTTGATCTGATAGAGTTCACTGGTCTCTAACGTCTTGCTGAAAATGTTTTCATACTCTTTACAAAGTGCCATCGAATCGTCTAAGATAGAGGAGTCGTCAGAATCGTAGAGGGTGATGGTGACGAAGGTGTTGAGCAGAAAATCGGAACGGCTCAAAGGAGTCTCAGGAGTGAGAAGACCCGGACCGTCACTATTTTGGCATCCACTCAGTGCCATGCCGGAAACGAGGATGAGACCGGCGGCACAGATGCTGAAGATTGTTTTTTTGTTCATATTTGTACTTCCTGTAATTTGATGGATGATCGTAACTTTCCGATCAATGAGGAGCCGTTACGCCGGATCCTCATAATATCTGATTTTTTATTCTAACAAACAGACTTTTGAAAGTCAAGAAAGACGAGGGATCGATCCTATGTATCGAGAAAAAAAGGCGATAAATATCGCATTGTACGGACTTCTCATCGCACTCGCCATGGTGCTCAGCTTTGTTGAGACGCTGATCCCCATTCCGATCCCGGTCCCGGGCGTAAAGCTTGGACTCGCGAACCTTGTGACGGTGGTGGGACTTTACCTGATCGGGATCCCCGGAACGATCGCGGTGACCCTGATCCGCATCGTTCTTGTGGGTTTATCTTTTGGAAATCCATACAGTATGATCTACGGGCTGTCAGGAAGCTTTCTCAGCCTGTTTGTGATGGCAATCTTAAAGAAAACGGGAAAACTCTCCCAGATCGGTATCAGTGTCCTCGGCGGCATCGCCCACAACATCGGTCAGATCACATTCGCAGCTGTCATTGTCCAGACAGCAGGCGTATTTTACTATCTCCCGTTCCTCCTCGCCGCCGGCTGCATCGCAGGAACCCTGATCGGAGTTGTCGGCGGGATCATTACAGAACGCCTGATGCACGCAATGCGCGGTATAAAAAAATAAAATACCGATTGTATTGAGGGGATATTTTTACTATAATGAATGGTAACAGGTTGCAAGTGCGCCCGATTGTTTCGGAGCATTCTCTCAGGCAAGTTTACTTGTCTGAGAGAATGATGCGGAATAATCGGGCATAGGGCGACCGCCCTATGCTTCTTGTTTTTCCATCGGAAAAACAAGAAGAGCGCACAAAAACCAGCCAATCAACTATCATGCAAGCTAACATATAACCGCAAAATCGGAGGGGATACATCATGATTGAAATGTCAGTAAAAAAACTGGTACAGTATGGAAAAGAAACAGGCCTGATCGAAAAAGAAGACGAGATCTACGCCAGAAACCAGATCCTGGAAGTTCTCGGCATGGATGAATATGAAGAGCCTGGCGAGATCGTGGGGACGATCAGCCTGGAAGATACCTTAAATGAGCTGACCGATTACGCGGCAGAACACGGGATCCTTGAAAACAACAGCGTTGTGTACCGGGATCTCTTTGATACGCGGCTCATGAACTGCCTGATGCCGCGCCCGAGTGAGGTCGTAAAAAAGTTCCACAGTGAATATGAAAAGTCCCCGGAGGATGCGACCGGTTATTTCTATAAACTGAGCCAGGATTCCAACTATATCCGCCGTTACCGCGTCTGTAAAGATCTGAAGTGGATCACAAAGACAGAGTATGGGGATCTCGATATCACGGTAAACCTCTCCAAACCGGAGAAAGATCCGAAAGCGATCGCAGCTGCAAAGAACATGAAACAGAGCGGATATCCGAAATGCCTGCTCTGCATGGAGAACGTCGGCTATGCGGGCCGCGTCAATCATCCGGCGAGAAACAACCACAGGATCATCCCGCTGACTTTAAACGGGGAGAACTGGGGATTCCAGTATTCTCCGTATGTCTATTATAATGAGCACTGCATCGTCTTCAACGGAAAACATACGCCGATGAAGATCGACCGGAACACATTTAAGAAATTATTTGATTTCGTCACGATGTTCCCGCACTATTTCCTGGGATCCAATGCGGATCTCCCGATCGTTGGCGGTTCCATCCTGACCCACGACCATTTCCAGGGCGGAAGATATACCTTTGCAATGGCGAAGGCGCCGGTGGAAAAGAGTTTTACAGTCAATGGATTCGAGGATGTGGAAGCCGGGATCGTAAAATGGCCGATGTCCGTGATCCGGATCCGTGGGGAAAAGAAAGAGCGGCTGATCGATCTTGCAGACAAGATCCTGACTGCATGGCGCGGATACACAGATGCGGATGCGGATATTTATGCGGATACAAACGGAGAACCGCACAACACGATCACCCCGATCGCGAGATTCCGCGATGGGAAGTTTGAGCTGGACCTGGTGCTCAGAAATAACCGCACCACCGAGGACCGCCCGCTCGGCCTGTTCCATCCGAACCCGAAGCTGCATCACATTAAAAAAGAGAACATCGGACTGATCGAAGTCATGGGTCTTGCGGTCCTTCCGTCAAGACTGAAAGAAGAGCTTGCCCTGCTCGCAGCTTATATTGTAGAAGGAAAAGACATCCGCAGCGAAGAGTCGATCGCGAAACATGCGGACTGGGTGGAGGAATTCCTTCCGAAATACGAGAAGATCACAAAAGACAATGTGATGGAGATCCTGCAGGATGAGGTCGGTCATGTATTTGCGAATGTTCTGGAGGATGCCGGTGTCTATAAACGCACAGAGGCAGGCCGGGAGGCATTCGGAAGATTTATCGCGTCCCTGAACTGAAGATCCTGCGGACGCATATGCAGAATGGGAGTGAATCACTGCGATCACGTTACATTTTCCTTAATATTTTCATAAATGTAAGGACGGTGTCTCGCCAAGCGCAGGAAAATATGTTATACTTGATAACTGTTTAACGAGAATCAGCAGAAATTCTCCTGTCGCTGCCGGTGGTGAGGAGAGTGGAAGATGAGAAACTCAACGGCGGCGGCAGAGAAAAATCAAAAGGAACGGTCTTTTCAGCAGCCTGTATCTGATGCCGGAACGTGAAAAGGAGACTGACATGTTAAATGAGGAGAAGATCCGTCTGATGACGGGGATCGCCATGTTTGAAAAGAAAATGATGAAGGAATCCATTCCTGCGAACCGGTATTTTAAGAGCGATTATGTGGGAAGTCACCTGATCCGGTCGTTTATCGCGTATTCACTGACCGTCTGCCTGTGCCTGATGCTATGGGTCCTTTACCGTTTTGATGATCTGATCAATGCGATGGCAGTCGACGATCTGCTTTCACTTGGTGCACGCCTTGTATTTTACTATGTGGCAGGACTTCTCGCATATCTTGTCGTGACCTGGAAGATCTATTCGAGACGCTATGATGAGGCGGTGGGAAAACTGAAGATCTACCAGGCAAAACTCCGGCGGCTGGATAAAAAGTACAACCAGCAGGGAGTCAAGGAAAACGGGGAGGAAAAGAGTAAGTGATCGGACTTTTAGTATTTAAGGAAAAACTGAAACAATTTTATGGGAAATATAATATTTACATCGTACCGGTCGTAAGATTTCTGGTGGGATTTCTCACCTTCTGGCTGATCAATGCGAATGTGGGATTTATGACAAAGCTGAAAAATCCGCTGATCCCGGTGGTAATGGGACTGATCGCCTCCTTTATCCCGTACGGAGTGACTGCGTTTTTAGCCGGGATCTTTATCCTGATCCATGTTTCCCAGGTGTCTCTGGAGATCGCCCTGATCATCTTTGTATTCATGCTCGCGGTTACTGTCCTTTACTATGGTTTCCGCCCGGGGGACGGATATCTTCTGCTCCTGACTCCGCTGCTGTTTTTCCTGCGGATCCCGTATGTGGTCCCGCTCGTCGTAGGTCTTTCCGGAAGTCTGGTCTCGATCGTTCCGGTGTGCTGTGGTGTCTGCATTTACTATATCCTGATGTATTTAAAGCAGAATGCGGGGACACTGACCGGAAGCTCCATGACGGAGATGGCGGACCGTTTTATCCAGATCGTAAAAAATGTGTTCGGAAATGAACTCATGTGGGTCATGGTGGCTGCGTTTGCCGCTGCGATCCTTGTCGTGCTCATTATCAAAAATCTCTCGGTGGATTATTCCTGGTCCATCGCCATCGTTGCAGGAGTGATCACCCAGCTTGCTGTGATCTTTGTGGGAGATTTCAACTTCAATCTTCCGGTATCTGCCGGTTCCATGATCTTTGGGATCGTTGTCTCGGTGGTGATCGCCCTGATCTACCAGTTCTTTGTATTCGCAGTGGATTATACGAGAACAGAGTATCTGCAGTATGAAGATGATGATTACTATTATTATGTAAAAGCTGTCCCGAAGCTCACGGTGTCCGCACCGGACGTAAAGGTACAGCGGATCTATTCGAGAAAAAACGTGAGACGCGAGAAAAATGAAACGCGTGAATAATTGTACGGAGGTAACAAAATGACAGAATTTCTTGGGAATATGTATTCCTGGTTTACATTTATTCCGAAGATCACATTGTCGAATCTTTTTGAAATTCTGATCCTCACAGTCCTGATCTATGAAGTCCTTTTGTGGGTAAAGTCGACGAGAGCAGGAGTGCTGCTGCGGGGTGGTATGATCATTGTCGGATTCTATCTGCTGGCGGCGATGTTCCATCTGAATACGATCACCTGGATCATCAACCATATGGGCCAGCTCGTATTGACGGCTCTCATCATTATCTTCCAGCCGGAACTCCGGAAAGCGCTGGAGCAGCTCGGAAGCAAAAACATCATCACAGATCTTTTTATTTCCGAGAATTCCAGACTCCAGGAGGGATATACGGAAAAGACCGTAAACGAGATTACACGCGCTGCCTTCGAGATGGGAAAAGTAAAGACAGGAGCGCTGATCGTGATCGAGCGCGACACTCCGCTTCCGGAGATCGAGCGAACAGGGATCCCGGTGGACGGGATCGTGACGAGCCAGCTTCTGATCAATATTTTTGAGCATAATACGCCGCTTCACGATGGAGCGATCATTATCCGCGGAAACCGTGTGACCTCTGCGACCTGTTACCTGCCGCTTTCTGATAACCTCAGCATCAGTAAGGATCTCGGAACGAGACACCGCGCAGCTCTGGGGATCAGTGAGAGCACGGACAGTCTGACGGTGGTCGTATCGGAGGAGACCGGACGGGTATCGCTGGCAGAACGCGGAAGTTTAAGAAGGATCAACAGTCCGGAAGAGCTGAAACTTGCGATCGCTGCGAAGCCGCAGGAGGAGACTGTATCCGGCCCGTTCAAACTTCTGAAGGGATGGCATAAAAATGAAAGAAAAGCAGAATAAAAGATGGGGGCTTTTGCTGATTTCCTTCCTGTGTGCTTTTTTAGTCTGGCTGGGAGTTGTCAATGTGGCAGATCCGGTCATGACGGATACGGTCGAGGTGCCGGTGGAGATCGTCAACAGTGATGTCCTCACAAAGAATAATCTGACTTACGAGGTTGTCGGAAAGTCGACGACGACAGTGCAGTATGAGGTAAAGACGACGAATGCGTATCGGATCCGTTCTTCAGATTTCCGTGCCTATGCGGATATGACGGATATGTGGTCTGTGACAGGAGCGATCCCGATCAAGATCGAGGTCTTAAATCACTCGGAGTACCTGGTATCTACCCCGGTAAGCCGGAGCGGGACCATCAAGATCGAGACGGAACCTCTTCAGAGAAAGACATTTACGATCGGGGTTACGACGACGGGAATGCTCGAGGATGGTTACCAAACCGGTAAAGTGACACTCTCACCGGAAACACTTACGGTGGAAGGTCCGGAATCCCTGATCGGGCAGATCAGCAGTGTCGGGGTCGAGATCAATTTAGACGGAAAGAATGCAGACTGGAGCGATTCGGAGGAGCCGAAGTTCTATGATGCAAATAACAACAGCATTACGATCAGCGACCGTCTGATCAGCAACTGCAAGAGCGTGGATTACACCATGGAGATCCTGAAGGTGAAGAATCTGAGCCTGGACTTCGATGTCACCGGTGAGGTGGCGAGCGGTTACCGTTATTCAGGTGTGGAATGCGCGCTTAAGAGTGTGCCGGTAGTTGGATTAAAGAGCGCTCTGGCGTCCTTAAATACCATCACGATCCCGAAAGAAGAGCTGGATGTTACCGGAGCAAAGGCGAACATCGTAAAGACGATCGATCTGAATGATTACCTGCCGGAGGGAGTTTCCCTTGCCGGAATGGACAGCTCCGAGATCACGGTGACTTTGACCGTGGAGCCGTTAAAAGAGCAGGAATACACGGTGCGCATCAGTTCTGACTGTTATGTTGGCGCTAACAGTTCCTACAGCTATCAGGCGGAACCGGCAACCGTTACGATCCGGATCCGAGCGCTTCAGGAGGAACTTGACAGCCTGCAGTTCACATCCGATGATCTGAGTCTGAATGTCTCAGGAATGGGAGAGGGAAGTCATCAGATTCAGCCTACACTGAACAGAGAACTGGATTCGGCGTATGATCTGCTGGGAATCTCCAGCTGTGTGGTAAATGTTACAAAAGAGCAGGAATCCGCGGCAGAGACAACACCGGAGACAACCGTAGAGGAGACAACTAAAGCGTCTGAGATTACTGCAGAGAGCAGCAAAGAGGCGGAGACAGAGGAGGAGACCACCGCAGCAGCGACAAGACATGCGGTGATCGTCCCGCCAGAGACAACAGAAGCTCATCAGGCAATCGGACTTCAGACGTTATTTCGAAATTAGGAGTTAAAAATACTTATGGTAAAGCAAAAAGTTACAATTGGAAACCCGACCGGTCTGCACTTGAGACCGGCAGGGCTTCTGTGCAAGGCGGCATTGCGGTTTCAGAGTTCGATCAAATTTGAATATGGACACACGACAGCAAATGCAAAAAGTGTACTGAGCGTGCTGGGGGCATGCGTAAAGTGCGGAGATGAGATCGAATTGATCTGTGATGGAGCGGATGAGCAGGAAGCCATGGCCGCGATCACAGAGCTGATCAACAGTGGTCTCGGAGAGTAGGCTGATATGCTGGTTTATGTGATCTGTTACGGCGCTGCCATGCTTTTTGCATTCAGCGCCCATTTTACCTTATCGGGGATGTCGCTGCTCCTGGCAGCGGTCTATCTCTATCTGAGAGAATACGGAAAGAGTGGAAACCCGCTCCATCTGCGCGGGCTGTTTTCCTTGTTCTATGTAGGCGGAGAGGGGATTTCCTGTCTGAAGCTTTCCAGACTCCAGACAGAGTGGAGCCTCGAAACCTGGGCATGTTTTTTTGTCGCATTTGCGGCATTCTGGAATGTGTATGAACTTGCAGAAAAGCGGTTCAGCAGAAAGAAAACGGAATCCGCAAAGGATGGTAATGTTCAGAAAGAATGTCTGCAGAGCGGATTTACGCAGGCAGCTGCCGCAAAATACGGGGATCATATTTTTATAGCGATTGCCGGACTTACAGCATTGTCGTTTGCGGCGTTTCTGTTTGAAGCAGTCCGCCTGGGATATGTTCCGTTCCTGCTTCGCGGGGTGCCCCATGCATATTCCTATTTCCATATCTCAGGAGTTCATTATCTGACGGTTTCCTGTGTGCTGGTCCCGTCGATGGAGGTTCTTCTCTGGTTCTACAAGAGAGAGATGAAAAAAACGGAAAAGATCCTTTCGCTTATTCTGACAGGAGTCGCTCTTCTGATCCCGGTGCTCTGCGTATCGAGATTTCAGCTGATCTTTGCGGTGATCCTTGCGGTGCTGACCTTTATGATCGTCAGCGGACACAGAAAACTCCGGTATCTTTTCTTTGCTGCGGCAGGACTTGTTCCGCTCTATGTGATCCTGACGATCGCGAGAAGTCACGATGTGACGTATCTCAACGGGATTTTCGAGATGAAGAATGCAGCTACGCCGATCTTTATCACGCAGCCGTACATGTACATTGCAAACAATTACGACAATTTTGACTGTCTTGTAAAGCAGCTTCCCGCCCATTCGATGGGATTAAAGGGAATGTTCCCGCTCTGGGCTCTCTCCGGGCTTAAATTTTTAAAGCCGGTGCTCGTGGACTGGCCGATCTACGTGACGAAGGAGGAGCTGACGACGGTCACCTTGTTCTACGATGCCTATTATGATTTTGGTATCGCCGGTGTATTTTTCTTTTCATCGGTACTCGGAGTCCTGTCTGCGTGGCTTTCTTCGAGGATCTATCCGGGAAGAAATCCGGCCTGGTATCTGTTTTATTCCCAGGCGGCTCTCTATTTTATGCTCTCGTTCTTTACAACCTGGTATTCCAATCCGACGACCTGGTTTTACTTTGCGGTGACCGGTGCCTTTGGAATTTTCTTAGAGATAAAAAATAAACGGAGGAAACAGTTATGATATCAGAAAAAATGAAACCATTTATGGCAAACAATTCCGCGATCCGTGCAATGTTCGAGGAAGGAAAGCGCATGGCGGCCATTTACGGAAAAGAGAATGTCTATGACTTCAGCCTTGGAAATCCGAATGTGCCGGTCCCGCAGGTGACAGAGGCGATCCTTGATGTGGTGAAAAATGAGGATTTCATGACACTCCATGGATATATGAGCAACGCCGGTTTTGAGGATGTTCGCCAGACGATCGCGGATTCTTTAAATAAGCGTTTTGGAACGAATTTCTCATTCAAAAACCTGATCATGACGGTCGGTGCGGCCAGCGGTTTAAATATCATCTTAAAGAGTATTTTGAATCCGGGCGATGAAGTGATCGTATTTGCACCGTATTTTGTGGAATATAATGCGTATGTGAGAAACTATGACGGAAATGTAGTGATCATTTCTCCGGATACGGAGACATTTATGCCGAAGCTTGATGAGTTTGAGGCGAAGATCACTGCCAGAACGAAGGCTGTCATCATCAACAATCCGAACAACCCGACAGGTGTTGTCTATGATGAGGCGACGATCAAAGCACTGGCTGCGATCATGGAGAAGAAGGAGAAGGAGTTCGGCACATCGATCGTACTGATCTCTGATGAGCCGTACCGCGAGCTTGCTTACGGCGGAGTGGATGTTCCGTTTGTGACAAAGTTCTACCACAATGCGGTTGTGGGATACTCTTACAGTAAGTCTCTTTCTGTTCCGGGTGAGCGTATCGGATATGTTGTGATCCCGGATGAGGTGGATGACTCCGCTGCGCTGATCGGTGCGGCTACGATCGCAAACCGTGTGATCGGGTGTGTGAATGCGCCGTCCCTGATCCAGAAGGCACTCCAGTACTGCATCCAGCATGATGTGACGGTGGATCTTGCAACTTATGAGAAGAACAGGAATCTGATCTACGGGGCATTGACGGAGTACGGGTTTACTTGTGCGAAGCCGGATGGAGCGTTCTATCTGTTTGTGAAGTCACCGGTTGAGGACGAGAAGGAGTTCTGCGAGGTGGCAAAGAAGCATCATGTGCTGGTGGTTCCGGGAAGTTCGTTTGCTTGTCCGGGGTATGTGAGACTGGCTTATTGCGTGTCTTATGAGCAGATCGAGAGGTCACTGCCGGCGTTTAAGGAGATCGCGAAGGAGTATGGGCTCTGCAAGTAAGAATGATATATAAAGGGGGATCTGCCTGGGTAAAATACTGCAGATGAGAAAAGCAGGATTTTTACGTGGATAGGAGGTCCGCAAAATGAATTTCAGAAAGTATATGGGAATTATTTTAAATATTGTTGTGCCATTAGCGATCATCTACGCGGTGTGCGTATGGGGATTGCGGCTGGTGGTGTTTTTCCTGCCGTTTGTGATCGGGTGGATCGTGGCGATGATCGCGAATCCGCTGGTCCGGTTTCTTGAGAGAAAGCTGAAGATCGTCCGCCGCCATGGTTCAGTGATCCTGGTCGTCGGGGTTCTTGGACTCGTGATCTTTGGATTTTATGGGCTGTGTTCCTGGCTGTTTCAGGAGATGACGGAGTTTGTCCAGGCGCTGCCGGAAATTTATGGATCTGTTCAGGGCGAGGTCAATCAGGCGTATGCCCGGATCGGCGGTCTTTTGAAGTATCTTCCGGCGGACACGGAAAATACGATCGGTGCGATCCTGGAGAACGCGGGCGGTTACATCGGGGACTTTGTTCAGAAGATCGCGGCATCGGCGGGCGGAAGAGTGGTCCGCACGCTCCCGGAGGTGTTTGTCAATGCGATCATCATCTGTCTCTCGTCGTATCTGTTTCTTGCGGATCATGACAGGATCGTGGAGACAGTGAAGCAGTTTACACCGGAACCGGTGTTAAAGTATGGGAGAATGGTGAGGAAGGATGCCCGGACGCTGATCGGCGGATATTTTCTTGCACAGTTTAAGATCATGTTCGTGATCGCGATCGTTCTTGTGATCGGAATGCTGATCCTTGGGGTCCCGTATGGGATTTTTCTTGGGATTGGGATCGCGATCCTTGATTTTCTTCCAATGTTCGGAACGGGAACGGCGCTGATCCCGTGGGCGGTGGTGAAGCTGTTTACCGGTGAGTACGGGTATGCGGTCGGTCTCATCGTACTTTATGTCCTGACACAGGGGATCCGCCAGGTGATCCAGCCGAAGATCGTCGGTGACAGTATGGGACTTCCGCCGTTAGCAACTTTGTTTTTCCTTTATCTTGGTTTCAAGTTCCGCGGCATCGCCGGAATGATCATCGCAGTGCCGATCGGGATCCTGTTTATCCGTTTTTATGAGTACGGAGCGTTTGACGGACTGATCCGGAATGTGAAACTTCTTGCGGAGGAGATCAGGAAACTGATGGAGGGCTAGATTCCCATTGATATCGCGACAGTCGCCAAGGTCTCGCGCAAGCGCGGACTTTGGCTCGTTGTTTGCGTAAATATAAAACAGGCATTTTGGAACGAAAGAAGGTTCCAGAATGCCTGTTTTTATCGGTGATGAATCATCCGGTCTGTCACGGCATAAAATAAAATGATATTCGATCGATCGAGGATAGTATGGCACAGGGATATTTGCAAGTTGATGTTGTATCTGATGTGAACAGTTTTCCGGTGCAGGATGCGGATGTTGCGATCGCCAGGACAGAAGAGCCGGATAAGATTATCGAGGAGACGCGGACGAACAGTTCCGGGCAGACGGAGAATCTTTCATTAGATGCACCGCCGCCGGAACTTTCCTTATCGCCGGAGGAGACGGAGCGCCCGTACGCGGAATACACGATCCGGATCACGGCTCCGGGATTCAAACCGTTTCTTGTTTCCGGGACGGAAGTTCTGGCGGAGGTGACGGCGATCCAGGGGATCCGTCTGCGTCCGCTTTCCAATGCACCGACCGGAGAGCAGACGGAGACGGTGACGATCCCGGATCATACGCTCTATGGGGATTATCTTCCAAAAATCGCGGAGAGTGAGATCAAACCGGTCACGGAAACAGGAGAGATCGTACTCTCCAGAGTTGTTGTCCCACAGACCATCGTGGTGCATGACGGCGCACCGACCAATGCGTCTGCACCGGACTATTATGTTCCTTACCGTGATTACATCAAAAATGTGGCTTCCAGTGAGATCTATGCGACGTGGCCCCGCTCCACGATCGTCGCGAATGTGCTGGCGATCATGTCCTTCACGTTAAATCGTGTTTATACGGAATGGTACCGCAATCAGGGATATGATTTTACGATCACATCATCAACCGCGTATGATCATAAATGGATTTATGGGCGGAATATTTTTGAGTCCATCTCTGTCGTGGTGGATGATATTTTTGATAATTATCTTTCGCGGCCGGGAGTGAAACAGCCGATCCTGACACAGTATTGCGATGGGCGGAAGGTTCGGTGTCCGGGGTGGTTAACGCAATGGGGCAGCTGCGAGCTCGGAGAAGCGGGGTATAGTCCGATCGAGATCCTGCGGAATTTTTATGGAGATGATATGTATATCAATACGGCGGAACAGATTTCCGGCATCCCGGCATCGTGGCCGGGATATGATCTGAAGATTGGTGCCACCGGTGATAAGGTGCGGCAGCTGCAGGAGCAGTTAGACGCAATCTCCAGCGTGTATACCGCAATTCCGGATATTTCCCCTGACGGGATCTACGGTCCGGCTACCGCGGCAGCAGTCCGGGAATTTCAGTCGATCTTCGGATTGCCGCAGACCGGAGTGGTGGACTTTGCCACCTGGTATAAGATCTCTCACATTTATGTGGGGATCACCAGGATCGCAGAGCTGTCATAGATTGGAGACGGGGCAGGATTTTGCCGTCAATCTGTATTCAGGATCGGCAAAATCCACTGCCGCGCTTGTTTTCACGATAGAGAAAGTATGGAGAGCTCCTCCTCTGAAAAAGCCCCGGATTTTCATGGATTGCCGTCCTTTTTTGTAGACAGGAAGCGGCATAAAAAACAATGTTGTCGGAAAAACAGGAACGATTTTCTGTAATTTACCAGAAAAAGCCTTGTGAAATATAAAAAAATGTGCTATGATACACATGTTAAAAAAAGATTGCAGATATGGTTCATCGGTAGAACGCTAGCTTCCCAAGCTGGAAAGGCGGGTTCGATTCCCGTTATCTGCTTTATAGGCAGCAGATTCAGTCCTCTGTTCATTGGAAATCCCAGTGTGCAGAGGACTGTTTTTATTTAGGCAAACAACGAGCCAAAGTCCGCGCTTGCGCGAGACCTCGACGACTGTCGCGATAACAAGGGGGAAACTTGCAAAGTGTGTTTTCACTTGTTATAAAAAGAACCGGCCACGTGAAAGTGTGTGGCCGGTTCTTTGAGAAATCAGCGTCGGAAACTCAGATTCCCACAGAAATTCGTTCTGCAGCCTGTATTGCAGCCCGTATCGCATCCAATCCCGGAACTGCAGGTGCTGCCGCATGTCTGGTCTGTGCAGCTTGCTCCGAGTATCCGGTACACATCGGCAGCACGGAGATTTGAGACCGCACAGCCGTTCTGCATCCGGATCACGGAAACAGCATAGTTTCCATTGGAAGCGCAGGTGCTTCCGGAAGGAAACGCAGTCTGGCAGGAACGGCCTGCGGCGAAGGACGCGAAAGGCATTGTGAGTGTCATCATGGCGGAAAATGCGAGAACTGCCATCATCTGTTTTTTCATGGTAAAACCTCCTGTTATTTGAAATGTTACAAAAATGTTACAAAACAGATTCTACCATAAAATTCTGCTGACAGAACTGGGAATGGATGGAAAAAAGTCCTACTTCGCAGCGGATGCCGCTTTATCCTTCCGGATCAGCTTCCTCATCGCCTCCACCGCCGTCACGACAGCAGCCTCCGTATCGTAGACCTGGACGTCCTCAAGGCCGAGTTCACGTCTTGTCTGGTTTGCGATCACGAGCATTACGGAGCCGGTGCGGACTCTGCGGACGCTGCCGACGATGAAGAGGGCTGCGGATTCCATCTCGGAGGCGAGGGCGCCGCAGGCGATCCAGGCTTTCCATTTTGAGTTCAGCTCATCGGCGACCGGCATGGAGTCCGGGGAATGCTGACCATAGAAGTTGTCCTTGCACTGGACAACGCCGAGATGATGGCGGTATCCGAGTTCCTCGGAAGCTTCTTTCAGAGCCGCTACGACATCGAAATCCGGGACGGCCGGGTACTCGATCGGTGCGTACTCTTTTGTGGTCCCCTCAAAGCGGATCGCACCGGTCGCGATCACGAGATCCCCGCCAAGAACTTCTTTCTGCATTCCGCCGGAAGTACCGACCCGGATGAAGGTGTCCGCACCGCAGTGGACAAGCTCCTCGACTGCGATGGACGCGGATGGTCCGCCAATTCCGGTGGAGACGACGCTGACTTTCTCGCCGTCAAGATATCCGGTATATGTTGTGTACTCCCGGTTCTGGGCAATCTTTACCGGGTTGTCAAAATGTCTGGCGATCTTTTCACAGCGTCCCGGATCACCCGGAAGGATCACATAGCGTCCGACTTCCCCTGCACTGACGCCGATATGGTATTCTTTTTCTTTTGCATAAACAAGTTTGCTCATAGAACCTCCTTTTTGAGCGGAGCGGAAAAGATCCGGTTTCCGCCGCTGCTCAGAAAAATTCGATTTTTTTCTATTTTAACATTTTGGAATGGGGAAAACAATAGATGATAAAACCGACGGAGGGCAAATGCTTTGTGATGGTGTTTTATGCAGAAACCGGAATTAAGAATGTTCGGCAATCCCTGAAAAATCACCGGGGTTTGCTACTGCTAACTTTCATTTGAAAAAACTTGAAAAAAATCCGCGAAACCAGTTGAAAAATATCGATACTCATGGTAGAATAGTGAAAATTTGGGCTGAGATAAGTATGCCCGGATCAAGCAGCGAAATGAACACATAAGAAAGGGTGGCGTCATGAAAGCATATTTAATACTGGAAGACGGAACCGTGTTTGAAGGAACAAGCATCGGCTCTACCAGAGAAGTGATCAGTGAAATTGTTTTTAACACATCCATGACCGGTTATTTAGAAGTCCTTACCGATCCGTCCTACGCAGGACAGGCAGTGGTAATGACTTATCCGTTAATTGGTAATTACGGTATTTGTAAAGAAGATATGGAATCCGGACAGGCGTGGCCGGATGGTTATATTGTCAGAGAATTATCTAGGATCCCCAGTAATTTCAGAAGTGGGGACACGATTCAGCATTTCTTAGAAGAACAGGATATTCCAGGTATCAGTGGTATCGATACAAGAGCCCTCACAAAGATCTTAAGAGAAAAAGGAACCATGAACGGCATGATCACGACCAACGGATCATATGATCTCGAGGAAGTGAAAGAGCGGATCAAGGCGTATAAAGTAACAGGCGTTGTATTAAAGACGACCACAAAGGAGAAATATGTTCTCCCGGGAACCGGAAAGAAAGTTGCCCTCATGGACTTCGGCGCGAAGAAGAATATCGCGAGAGAGTTAAATAAGAGAGGCTGCGAAGTGACCGTATATCCGGCGGACACTCCGGCGGAGGAAGTATTAAAGACAAATCCGGACGGGATCATGCTGTCAAACGGCCCTGGAGACCCGGCTGAGAACACGGAGATCATCAAAGAAGTCCGCAAGTTCTACGAGTCAGATATCCCGGTATTTGCAATCTGCCTTGGTCACCAGCTCATGGCTCTCGCGACAGGCGCCAATACCTACAAATTAAAATACGGTCACCGCGGCGGCAACCACCCGGTCAAGGACCTTGAGACAGGACGTGTCTACATCTCCTCCCAGAACCATGGATATGCAGTGGACGAGCACAGCCTCGATCCGAAGGTTGCAGTCCAGGCTTTCGTGAATGTAAACGATAAGACAAACGAAGGATTAAAGTACGTGGGCAAGAACATCTTTACCGTTCAGTACCACCCGGAAGCATGCCCGGGACCACAGGATTCCGGATATCTGTTTGACCGCTTTTTACGCATGATGGAGGAGGAAAGATAATGCCTAAGAATCCAGAGATCAAGAAAGTACTTGTAATCGGTTCCGGTCCGATCGTTATCGGCCAGGCCGCAGAATTTGACTATGCGGGAACACAGGCGTGCCGTTCCTTAAAGGAAGAGGGCATCGAAGTCGTTCTCTTAAACTCCAACCCGGCAACGATCATGACCGATAAGGATATCGCTGACCGCGTTTATATCGAGCCGCTGACAACCGAGGTTGTTGAGCAGCTGATCAAGAAGGAAAAACCGGACAGCGTTCTCCCGACACTGGGCGGTCAGGCCGGCTTAAACCTCGCGATGGAACTCGAGGAAGCAGGCATCTTAAAGGCAAACAACGTGCGCCTCATCGGTACCACAGCCTTGACGATCAAGAAGGCCGAGGATCGTGAGATGTTCAAGGAGACCATGGAAAAGATCGGCGAGCCGGTCGCTCCGTCCGAGATCGTTGAGGATGTACAGACCGGTCTTGCTGTTGCGGAAAAGATCGGATATCCGGTTGTTCTCCGTCCGGCTTATACACTCGGCGGCTCCGGCGGCGGTATCGCCTATGACGCAGAGCAGTGCGCGGAGATCCTTGAAAACGGACTCCGTTTATCCCGTGTCGGCCAGGTTCTTGTAGAGCGCTGCATCGCAGGATGGAAAGAGATCGAGTACGAGGTAATGCGTGATAGTGCCGGCAACGTGATCACCGTCTGCAACATGGAGAATATCGACCCGGTCGGCGTTCACACCGGTGACAGTATCGTTGTTGCTCCGTCCCAGACACTGGGAGATAAAGAGTACCAGATGCTCCGTACCTCCGCGTTAAAGATCATCACAGAGCTCGGCATCACCGGCGGCTGCAACGTACAGTATGCGCTTCACCCGGAGAGCTTCGAGTACTGCGTGATCGAGGTAAACCCGCGTGTCAGCCGTTCCTCCGCACTTGCTTCCAAGGCGACAGGATACCCGATCGCAAAGGTTGCTGCGAAGATCGCTCTCGGCTATACACTGGATGAGATCAAGAATGCCGTTACAAAGAAAACATACGCAAGTTTCGAGCCGATGCTTGACTACGTCGTTGTCAAGATGCCGAGACTTCCGTTCGATAAATTCATCAGCGCGAGCCATCAGCTGGGAACCCAGATGAAGGCGACCGGTGAGGTCATGAGTATCTGCACGAACTTCGAGGGCGGCTTGATGAAGGCGATCCGTTCCCTGGAGCAGCATGTGGATTCCTTAATGTCTTACGACTACAGCGGACTCACAGATGAACAGTTAAAAGAGCAGCTTCACAACGTGGATGACCGCCGGATCTGGGTTATTGCAGAGGCACTCCGCCGCGGTTTCGATTACGAGCTGATCCATGATATCACGAAGATCGATATCTGGTTTATCGATAAATTGATGATCCTCGTTGAAATGGAGAATGCCTTAAAGAAAGCCGGAAAGAACCTCGACGCAGAACTCTTAAAAGAAGCAAAACGCATCGAGTTCCCGGATAACGTGATCGCAAGACTCACAGGTCTCACAGAAGACGAGATCAAGAAGATGCGCCATGACAACAACATCCGCGCAGCTTTCAAGATGGTAGATACCTGCGCAGCTGAGTTCGCGGCAGAGACTCCTTACTACTATTCCTGCTTCGGAAGTGAAAATGAGGCGGAAGGTGAGACTGAGAAGAGAAAAGTCCTCGTTCTCGGCTCCGGCCCGATCCGTATCGGACAGGGTATCGAGTTCGACTTCTGTTCCGTACACAGCACATGGTCGTTTGCAAAAGAAGGTTTTGAGACCATTATCATCAACAACAACCCGGAGACCGTCAGCACAGACTTCGATATCGCAGACAAGCTGTATTTTGAGCCGCTGACACCGGAAGATGTCGAGAGCATCGTCGATATCGAGAAACCGGACGGAGCCGTTGTCCAGTTCGGCGGACAGACAGCGATCAAACTGACCGAGGCCTTAATGAAGATGGGCGTTCCGATCCTTGGAACTGCTGCTGAGGACGTTGACGCGGCAGAGGACAGAGAGCTCTTCGATGAGATTCTTGAGAAATGCCAGATCCCGAGAGCAAAGGGACATACCGTATTCACCGCAGAAGAAGCGAAAAAGGCGGCAAACGAGTTAGGTTACCCGGTACTCGTCCGCCCGTCCTACGTTCTTGGCGGACAGGGCATGCAGATCGCGATCTGTGACGAAGATATCGATGAATTTATCGGCATCATCAACCGGATCGCCCAGGAACACCCGATCCTGGTCGACAAATACATCATGGGTAAGGAGATCGAGGTTGACGCGATCTGCGACGGCACCGACATCCTGATCCCGGGTATCATGGAGCATATCGAGCGTACCGGTATCCATTCCGGTGACAGTATCTCCGTATATCCGGCAAAGAGCATCTCCGAGAACAATAAGAAGACAATCGTGGATTACACCGAGAAGCTTGCGAGAGCACTTCATGTCAAAGGTATGATCAACATCCAGTTCATCGTTGATGGCGAGAATGTTTACATCATTGAAGTAAACCCGCGTTCTTCCAGAACCGTACCGTATATCAGCAAGGTAACAGGAATCCCGATTGTTCCGCTCGCAACCCAGATCATCTGCGGCCACACGATCCGCGAACTCGGCTACACACCGGGCCTTCAGAAAGAGGCAGATTACTATGCAGTGAAGATGCCGGTATTCTCCTTCGAGAAGATCCGCGGCGCTGATATCAGCCTTGGACCGGAGATGAAATCTACAGGTGAGTGTCTTGGTATCGCAAAGACCTTTAATGAAGCTCTTTACAAGGCATTCCAGGGCGCAGGCATCAAGCTTCCGAAGTACAAGAACATGGTCATGACTGTCCGTGATTCCGACAAGGAAGAGATGCTCGACATCGCAGCGAGATTCAAGGCACAGGGATACCGCATCTTCTGTACCGCAGGAACCGCGAAGTACTTCAATGAGCACGGCGTAAAGGTCATTCCGGTAAGAAAGATCGAGCAGGAGTCTCCGAACCTTCTTGACCTGATCCTTGGACATGAGATCGACCTTGTCATCGATATCCCAGCACAGGGCGCAGAGAGAAGCCATGACGGCTTTATCATCCGCCGGAATGCGATCGAGACAGGCGTTACCGTTCTCACTGCGGTCGATACTGCGAGAGCGCTTGTGACAAGTATGGAAAATCGTGCAAAAGAACTTACACTGATCAATATTGCTGAAATCTGATATTGGTAAAAAATAGAAGAGCAGCCCGTTTCACGCTGGAGTGAGATGGGCTGCTTTTTACGTTGCCCCAGCAGCGTATGCCGGAAATTTGAAAAACACGCACCGCATTCTCGTTACTTCAGTGATGAGTTAGGTGCGCTATTTATTTACAATAATATCGAACATATGTTTACATGCTTAGTAACATATGGTATAATATTCATATGGAAAAAGATATATTTACTATTAAAGAAAATTCTCTTTCGTATGGTAGAGGATATGTGTACTCGCTTCAATATCATCTGGTCTGGTGCACGAAATACCGAAAGAAAGTTCTGACCAATGGTGTAGATCAGGAGTGCAAAGAAATGTTGCAGGAAATCGCACAAGAATATCAATTTCGGATCCTTGCGATGGAAGTAATGCCGGACCATATCCACCTGTTACTGGATTGTAAACCGCAGTTCTTTGTTTCGGATATGATCAAGATCATGAAAGGAAATCTTGCGAGACAGTTGTTTCTTGCACATCCGGAACTGAAAAGGGAGCTGTGGGGCGGACATCTCTGGAACCCATCTTACTGCGCTGTGACCGTCAG
>NZ_JAWQDE010000023.1:0-45176 GCF_036318045.1 Clostridium sp. CM74B_53
TTTAAACCGTTCTACTGTTTTGTTAGGTTTTGTTCTGAATGTTCTCATTCATGGTCTAAACCAAAGACCATTTTTATAAGAATTTTCAGGGTTTTACATACTGTTCAGTTTTCAAGGAACTGTTTTTCGTTGTTTCTATGTCTCAGAGACAACTCATTTATTCTATCAAATCACGTTTGATTTGTCAAGAACTTTTTTCGACTTTTTGAAGTGATTAAGAAGTTTTCCTAATGACTGTCAATAAGTTTTGCCCTGTCGCTCAAGGCGAGTATTATAATATCAAATTCCAGGCCAAAAGTCAACTGTTTTTTCCATTTTTTCCAAAGTTTTTTCTTTTGTGTGTGCAATATCTATATTTTGTTATTATCAATTCTTATAAATACAAAATATTGTTTTGAGATGCGTTTTTCCTCTCAGCCAGAACCATTTTCAGGTTCTGGCCGCTTTCCCGATCATCTTCTTATCGTCCACCATCCATACAAATTCATCCCAAACAGTACGACACCTACTACAACAAAGCATCCATATATTACTCTCTCTGCTTTCGTTTTACTCTCCCTGATACAAAAAAGTAGCCAGACGACCCAGAAAATATCTGCCAGAAACATCATACCGCTTCCCCTAACCATGGTCGCGAGAATGAACATGGCATTTACAAACGCCCGACCGCGTTCTGATCTCATGAACTTTCGTATCTTCTCAGCCATCTACACCTCCCCTTCCGGTAATACCTGCAGTGCATCCTGCACCGTGATGAACACCGGATCATCGGTCCAACTGCCATTTTTGCGGTTCTGAGCTGCCGTCATGACCGGATACTGGAGCATGATCTTCTGGTGTACATAATTGAGCCAGGAATCGATCCACCACCCAGGTTCATTATTTCCCATATTATAAGCCACATATCCGCGGCAATTCTCGCCGCGATGAGGCATGGAAAACTCGGCAAAAATGCTGCTCGATTCCCTGCTCTGATAAAACGGCCAGTTTTCTCCCGTTTCATACGTGCTGTCTTCCAGTACCGCGTACTCCGCCTGATACGATGTTCCGTTTCTGTCATAGAGAACCTGCCCAGTCAGATCACCCTGTCCGATCCATGCGCTCCCGCTCTCCCGGTAAGCAGGAAAGAGCTGCAACGCCTCTGTCCCCCGGAAACGGACAGCTTCTGTCCAACGGAAATGATGGATCACCTTCCATGTTCCTTCTTTTTCCAGTTCCACGGCAACCCCGCTGAGTCTCAGTTCCTTCTTTTCATATTCTCTCGAATACTGCGTATAGCCATCCTGTGAAACTGCAACTTCCACTCCATCATTGATCGGATAATCATTTGTCTCAGTAAGAACCCGTCTCGCATTCCGGCATTCCAAGAGATCTTCCTCCTTCAGATCATCCAGGATCGTTTCCGGAAATCCAAGGGACAAAAGATGTGTCCGGATCTCCTCGCACTCCGCATTTGTCGTCGTCTCTTTCTCTGCCCAGTTCATACGGTACGAACCCAAAAATCCATATCCGATCAAAATCCCTACAGCCGTCACAAGAACAGCAGCCCACGCGCATTTTCCATTCGGGATCCGCTCCGGATATTCTTCCAGAATATATCCGGCTTTTTCCAGGCGTGCTGCCATACGACTGGTCGCCATAAGGATCTGGATATAGTTTGCCAGAAAAATAAGTCCAATGATAAGATCATTATAATTTCCGCCAGCGATATGTGCGAGACACGCGACAAGCGCATACCAGAGGATCATATGGATCAGATTGTTTTTTTCCGCCTTTTCACCACGTTTCTTTAATTCGATGGTTAAACCGTAAAAGAAACAGATAAAAATTAGCAGCGGCAAGATTCCAACGAGAATAGAAACTATCTTCCAAGCTTCTGCTGCTTCGATTCTTTCCCTGCCGATATATGTTCCAACGATCAGAAGAAATATCGTAAGAAGCAGTTTGATCCCAGCAAGCCCATATGCACTCCGAAACCATCGGTTTTCTCTCCTTAATCTCCGTAGTCCCAGAAAGATCATCAAAATACCGATCGAAGGCAGGATATAATTTAATAGAAGAAAGTTCAGCGTGATCACACACATTCCCATCCCAACCAGGATATTCTCATACGTCTGCTGCCAGAGACTTGTCTTTTGATCCACCGGCTTATTTCTGCCGTTTTCATACTGGTCTTTTGAGAGATGTCCAGCGTTTTCCTGCGGACTCTCTTTCACATTCTGTTCCTCTGTACTCTCCCAAAACGACTCCTGCATCCAGATCCTGGTATCCATGCGATCCCTCCCTTTTATCTCAGTCGAAAATACTCCCACATCTTTCAAGTGGTACATAACAGTAAGCAACCAATGCAGCCCATTTTATATTTCGACACGATCCACCTCTTCTATCTATCAATATACCATAACTTTTTCCACTATCAACCTGCAGTGTTCAATTTTAAGAAAAGTGTAATCTATGTGGCAAATTTATGGCATTCCAATTACATTCCTCTTACGTATTCTTACATCTTATTTTAATGTATTGTATTTTCTGATATTTTCTGATACTGTGAATTTAGCAAAAAGGAATGTGCCTTTATATGTAACAGGAAATTCCTCAAACTTTTCTGTTACACATGAGAATTTTGCAACAAAAGTCAAGGTCCAGAAAGGAGTTTCTATGAATTTGAATCATCTGATCATCCCTATCACCATTGCAGTCATTCTGATTCTGATCCTTGTCCTTATCGCATGTGGATACGTGAAAGCTCCGCCGGATCAGGCTTATATTATTTCCGGTCTTAAGCATGACGCAAAGATCCTCATCGGACGTTCCGGAATACGGATCCCGTTCTTTGAACGGATGGACCGTTTGTATCTCGGACAGATGACGGTCGATATCAAGACAGAACAGTCTGTTCCGACAAATGACTTTATCAATGTCAATGTCGATGCGGTTGCCAAGGTACGGATCACCCCATCTCAGGAAGGGATCCGTCTGGCAGCAAAAAACTTCTTAAATAAGAAGCCCGAGGATATCACCATGGATCTTCAGGATTCCCTCCAGGGAAACATGCGTGAGATCATCGGTACTCTCTCCTTAAAGGAGATCAACACCGACCGTGATTCTTTCTCTGATCAGGTTATGCTAAAGGCATCCAAGGACATGGATAAGCTGGGAATCGAGATCCTGTCCTGTAATATCCAGAATGTCACTGACGATAATGGATTGATCCGGGATCTTGGTGCTGACAACACCTCAAAGATCAAGAAGGACGCCGCGATCGCAAAAGCTCAGGCAGACCGCGATATCGCCATCGCCCAGGCAGAAGCGAACAAATCTGCCAACGATGCCCGCGTACTTGCGGAGACAGAGATCGCGGAGAAAAATAATGAGCTGGAGATCCGTAAGTCAGAGCTTCAGAAGCACTCCGACACGAAGAAAGCGGAGGCGGACGCTGCTTATGAGATCCAGAAGCAGGAACAGGAAAAAACGATCCAGACAGCTACCGTGAATGCTCAGATCGCAAAGGCAGAGCGCGAAGCAGAACTTCGGAAGCAGGAAGTTGCCGTACAGCAGCAGCAGTTAGACGCGGAAGTCAACAAGAAAGCCGATGCGGAACGCTACAAGGTCGAGCAGGAAGCGGCGGCGATGCTTGCAAAACGCCAGCGTGAAGCGGAAGCCAGAAAATATGAGTTAGAAAAAGAAGCGGAAGCCATGCGTACAAAGGCAGATGCCGCAAGATATCAGGCGGAGCAGGAAGCTGCTGGAATCCGTGCCCGCGGTGAGGCGGAGGCAGCAGCGATCCAGGCAAAGGCCGTCGCGGAGGCGGAAGGTATGGAGAAAAAAGCGGAAGCTTACGCGAAGTACAATAACGCTGCTATCGTCGAGATGTTAGTTGGCATCATGCCGCAGATGGCCGCAGAGATCGCGAAGCCGTTGTCTTCTATCGAAAAGGTCAATATCTACGGAACCAGCGGTGCAAACGGCACAAACGGAAGCGGAGTCAGCGAGATCTCCGGAAATACAGCTGCTGTCATGCAGCAGGTTTTCGACACCATGTCCGAGGCCACCGGTGTAGATTTTAGGGACATTCTGAAGGCACAGACATATGATGCGAAGGTGAACCGGAACATTAATGTCAGCGGACTTACGATCCCGGCTGTACATAGTGAACAAAACACAGTTCCCGCAGCCGCAGGATCTGAAACCGATACTTCCGTTTTAAGTTCCGGAACGGGTGATTCAGCAATGCCGTCCACACCGGCCGCAGAAACAGTTCCGGAGAATCATACACCGTAATTACATTTTATAGTCCCGCTCTTTACTCAACTTAGTAAGTGTTGACTTACAGACTGATTCCAATCGTCATACCCATACTCCCCCTACTTACCCCCCGGCAGTGCCTCTCACAGGACACTGCCGGGGGCTTTTAATATAGGACGATCCACACAGCCCCCCACACAGAACCTGCTGCAAGCAGCTTGTTCGGACGCTCCATAAAATGAATGTGCCCTGGCATATTCTCGCGCCCCGCGCGGTCGCTTGTGACAATCTACATCCTCGCGCGAGTGCATATCATTGGCACGTGAGTGCCTTTTTATATAACAGGGAATTCTTCGGAATTTCCTATTACTCAAAAAAAGACACCCGCCTCCGGCCATCTCTGACCGGAAAGCAGGTGTCTCTATAAGGGAAACATAAAAAATTGTGAAGCTGTTATTACAGCACAACACCGTCTTTAAAAATGGAGATCTCGCGGAAACCTTTCTCCTCGGCTTTTGTCTGTTTTCCGCCGGCAACCTCGATCACAAGCTGCAGAAGTCTCTTCGCAGCGTCATCAATGGTCTCGCCGTCAGCGATCGGACCGGCATCGAAGTCGATCCAGCCTTTCTTTCTCTTCGCAAGCTGGCTGTTTGTCGCCAGTTTTAAGGTCGGAGCCGGTGCACCAAACGGTGTTCCGCGACCTGTTGTGAACAGGATCATGTGCGCTCCGGCAGCCGTCATGGCTGTTGCAGATACCAGATCATTGCCCGGTCCGTAAAGCATGTTAAGACCTTTTGTAACTACCGGATCACCGTAGCCGATAACGTCCATGATCGGGGCTGTACCGCCCTTCTGGACACATCCGCAGGATTTATCCTCAAGGGTGGTGATACCGCCCTGCTTGTTTCCTGGGCTCGGGTTGTCGTATACGACCTCGTGGTGGCTGATGAAGTAGTTCTTAAAGCCGTTGATCATGTTGACGGCTTTGTCGAATACTTCTTTATTTACACAGCGGTTCATTAAGAAACCTTCCGCTCCGAACATCTCCGGAACCTCTGTAAGCACAGTAGAACCGCCTCTGGCTGCCATCATATCGCTGAAACGTCCGACAGTCGGGTTTGCGGTGATGCCGGAAAGTCCGTCGGAGCCTCCGCACTTCATGCCGACAACAAGCTCACTGACCGGAATCGGCTCTCTCTCAAACTGCGCTGCGTATGCGGAACATTCCTCGAGAAGCTTTCTTCCTGCCTCAAACTCATCATCCACTTCCTGACAGGTCAGGAATTTTACACGGTCATGGTCGTAATCGCCAAGCTCTTCCAGGAACTGCTCGTGGGTCAGGTTCTCACAGCCAAGTCCTAATACGAGAACAGCGGCTGCGTTCGGATGACGGACAAGGGCTGCAAGAAGCTTTCTTGTCTGTGCATGATCTGCGCCTGTCTGGCTGCAGCCGAACGGATGCGGGAATGTATAGAGTCCGTCAATGGTGCCTTTCACAAGATCCTGATTGTCGCGGACCATTTTCTTTGCGATATCATTGACACAGCCTACGGTCGGGATGATCCAGATCTCATTGCGGATCGCCGCGCGGCCGTCTTTTCTGCGGAAGCCCATAAAGGTCTCCGGCTCAACTTTTTCCGGGAAGTCGAGGGACGGAGTATAGGTATACTCCATCTCTCCTTCCAGATTTGTCTTCACGTTGTGGGTGTGCATCCATGCACCGGCCTCTGCGTCTGCTGTCGCGTGACCGATGGCAAAGCCGTATTTGATGATATTCTCACCGTTCTTGATCGGTTTTAACGCGATCTTGTGGCCCTGTGGGATGTCCTCAAGCGCTGTGACTGTGATGCCGCCTGCAGTGACCTCCTCACCCTTTTTGATCGGGTGAAGAGCGACCGCTACGTTATCCAGTCTGGAAATCTGAATTACTTTCATATGTTAATTAAAGGCAGCTTGCAAATGCAGCCTTTGCTCCTTCCGTGCGAATCTTCTTAAGGTCAGCGACAACCTTCTCCTCAAGACCAGCGATCTTTGTGAGATCCTGATCCCACATCTTCTCGTTAGTGAGAACTGCGTTTACAAGAGCCTCTGCGGAGTCATCCTTGTGCGCATAGTAGAACTCAAGTGCCCATCTGTCATCGCTTACGGTGTACTCGTTGCCGGCCGGACGCTTGCAAACAAGACCTGCGTCTGTCAGAGCCTGGATGTCGTTGCTGTAGAATGCGATATAAGCCGCTAAGGACATGGTCAGGCACTCCGGAAGCTTACCGGTCTCTTTGATGTACTCAAGGAAGGACGGCATGTTTCTTGCTTTCCACTTAGATGTGGAGTTTAAGGAGATGCTCATTAACTCATGGTCAACGAACGGGTTGTTGAAACGATCCTGTACTGCGGATGCGAACTGCATTAAGTCGTTCTTGTCAAGCGGAAGTGTCGGGATAACCTCATCGTAGAGCATCTTGTTCATGAAGCCCTTGATGACCTCGTCATGCATACAGTCACGAACGATGTTCTCGCCTGCAAGGTAAGCGCCAAGTACGAAACCTGTGTGAGCGCCGTTTAAGATTCTAACTTTTCTCTTCTTGTACGGGCTCATATCCGGTGTTACGAATACTTTGTCAAGAAGTCCTGCTTTCTTGAACGGAAGAATGTCGTTTAACTTCTCATCGCCCTCGATGACCCAGACGCCGAATACCTCGCCGACATCTGTAAGCGGATCAGCGTAGCCGTTCTTCTGCTCAAGCTCAGCAACTTCGTTTGCGTCTTTGATACGGCCCGGAACGATACGGTCTACCAAGGAACCGCAGAATGTGCAGTCTTCATTTACGTACTTCTTGAATCCGTCCTCAAGTCCCCACTGCTCAATGTACTGGTTTACGCACTTTAAGAGCTCTTTACCGTTGTTGTCGATCAGCTCGCAGGCAAGCATGATGATACCTTTCTTTCCTGCTTTGTAACGATGATAGAGAACCTGAGTTAATTTTGCCGGGAAGCTGGACGGCGGGCAGTCATCCTGTTTGCAGGACGGATCATACTGGATACCGGCCTCTGTTGTGTTGGAAACGATGATCTCAAGGTCGTCGCTTGCAGCAACCTCCATCATCTTCTCGTAATCCTCTTTCTCATACGGATTTAAGCAGCGGTTTACGCTGGAGATCACTCTCTTAGCGTCTACCTTCTGTCCGTTCTCGCTTCCGCGAAGGTACAGTGTGTAGAGACCTTCCTGCTCGTTGATCATCTTTGCAAGACCTGGAGCGATCGGCTGTACCAGGCAGCACTTTCCGTTCCAGCCTGCCTTCTCATTTGCAAGGTCGAACCAGTAATCTACGAAAGCACGAAGGAAGTTTCCCTCACCGAACTGAAGAACCTTCTCCGGTGCGTCCTTTAATACATATCCATCATAACCAGATTTTTTAAGAACATCATAATTTAAGCGTTCCATAATAATTTCCTTTCTTCATATAAAAGAATTCATGGTATATAAATCAAAACTGCCAGACGGGGCATCATACCGATCCCCATCTGGCAGCAAGTTTACCCTAATAGAACAGATTTACAAGGAATGTGGTAAACGGCTCGACCCAGGTAAGGAGCATCAGGTTGATAATAAGCAGGATGTAGAACGGTACTGCTTCTTTGATGAATGCCGCGGTCTTACACTTTGTAATAGAGCAGGTTACGAACATCAGGGTTCCCATAGGCGGTGATAATGCGCCGATGGCGTTATTGAAGATGTAGATCATTGCGAACTGGATCTCGTTGATTCCGTACTGTGCAGCGATCGGCGCAAGAAGCGGAACCAGAATGATCATGGAAGCGTTACCTTCGATGAACATACCTACGATCAGTAAGAAGATGTTTACAACGATCAGGAATACATATTTGCTGTGGATGTTTGCAAGCATCCATGCTGTCAGCGCCTGCGGGATTCTCTCTTTTGTGAGGATCCAAGAGAATACGGACGCAGCGGATACGATGAGCATGATGGAAGCTGTCGTGCAGACAGTCTCCTTTAAGCCCTGAATCATATCCTTGACGTGCATCTCATGGTAGATAATTCCCAGAAATGCAGCGTAAAGAATTGCAACTGCTCCGGCCTCGGTAGCTGTGAAGATACCGATACGGATACCGCCGATGATGATGATCGGGAGGAGTAACGGCAGAATTGCTGGTTTTAAAGCGGTCCAGAACTTGGACCAGGTTAATTTCTCTGTTGTTAAGATACCATATCCACGTTTCTTGGAGACAACGCCTACAAGGATCATCATGGAAACGCAGAGGAGACCTCCGACACCAAGACCGGAAATAAACAGCTTACCGATGGAAACGTTTGCGATACATCCGTAAAGGATCATTGCGATTCCCGGTGGGATCAGCGGTGTGATCATGGAGGAAGCGGCTGTTACAACACTGGAAAACTCCAGAGAGAAGCCCTTCTTTGTCATCTCCGGAACCATCATTTTGGACTCCATCGCTGCATCGGCGATGTTGGATCCGGAAAGTCCGCCCATAACGGTGGATAAAAGTACGTTTACCTGTGCGAGACCGCCAGGAAGACGTCCTGTTACAACCTCACAGAAATCCATGATTCTCTTTGTAACACCGGTGTAGTTCATGAAGATACCGGCACAAACGAAGAACGGGATCGCCATAAGGGAAATTTTCTCAGTACCAATGATTGCCTGCTGGGCGAAGATAACGGTATTGATTCCCGGGTTCATTACGAAATAAACCATGGAACCGCCGAGGACGGCGATGAATACCGGAACCTTTAAGAAAAGAAGGACCAGCATCACAATTGCAGATAACATTAACACATTACTCATTGCTGCTTGCTGCCTCCTTTGCCTCAGATTTTACGCCGCGGAACAGGGCGTAGAAATAGCTGATGATCATATCAAAATAGGATACGATCGCGATACCGTATACCCAGGAATACGGAATTTTTAACATACTGGTGGAACGTCCGCTCTTTACGAACACCTGGATGAAACCGATGCTCTGCATGAACAGATATCCGATTACAACTACAACTACGATGGAAATCAGGATTTCCATGATCTTCTGCATGCTCTTCGGCATCAGGTCGACGATCATCTCGATCGCAACATGGTTGCCGGAGCGGAATGCTGCACCTGCGCCTGCAAATACGATCCAGACCATACATGAGGTCTGAACCTCCTCAAGCCATGTAAATGGTGCGTTGAAGATATATCTCCATACAACGCCGAGGAATGTCAGGACGATCAGGATCGCAAGAATAATGGAAGCGACAACGATATCAAGATTCATCAGGATCGCTGAAGCTTTATTTTCTTTCTTCTCCATAGATTTTCAGACTCCTATCAGGGAAACTGCCCCGGCGGATAAATCCGCCGGGAACAGCTACTTTATGCATTTACTGCAAAATGGATTATTCAGCGCCCATAGCCTTTTTAACTGTGTCATAGAGGCCATCGCTCCAGCCAAAGTCAGCACCCATCTCATAGAACGGCTGTGCTTTCTCCTTGAATCCGGCAAGAACTTCCTCGGACGGCTCAACAACAGTTACGCCTTCGTCTTTCATCTTCTGAAGGTACTCAGCGTCAGCAGCCTGCTGTACTTCGTTGTTGTACTCACCAGCTTCTTCTGCTGTCTCAAGTAACCATGTCTGCTGCTCTTCCGGAAGGCTGTTGAACCAGTCAGCGGATACAACCCATGTTGTGAAGTTCTTTACATGTCCGTCAAGGATTAAGTATTTAGCAACCTCGTGAAGCTTTCTGCCGTACAGAGTTGCAAGCGGGTTCTCAGCACCGTCGATGGTCTTTGTCTGAAGAGCCTGATAAACATCACCAAGTGCCATACCTGTGGATGTTGCGCCAAGTACATCGAAGCCCTTGGACTGGATCTCGTTGGACGGAACACGGATCTTTAATCCCTTTAAGTCATCAACTGTGTTGACCGGAACGTTTGTAAGAGTATGTCTCTCACCGTAGATCCAGTTGGAAGCGATGATCTTTAAGCCTTTTTCTTCAAGCTTGCCACACTGCTCTTTGTACCAGTCGGAATCAACCAGTTTCCAAACCTGATCCCAGGAATCGAACAGGAACGGTCCGAATACGATACCGAAATCCGGTACACCGTAGTCAGCGTAGAAAGCACCGTCTGCAAGTGTGCAGACATTCTCGCCGAGAAGCATGGAGTCGATTAAGGAAGACTTATCACCAAGCTGGGAATCCGGGTAGATCTCGATTGCCATCTTGCCGCCGGATTTTTCTTTGATGATCTCCTGAGCTTTCTCCCAGCCCTGTCCAACCGGCTCGGAAATGGAGTTCTCGAAAGCGACCTGAAGAACTGTCTCAGCATCGGAAGAACCGTTATCTGCTGCAGCTGCTGTAGTATCTGCTGCTGCGGCTGCTGTTGTCTCAGCTGCCTTTGTTGTCTCTGTTGTGGAAGAACTGCTTCCGCAAGCGGTAAGTGTTGTTGCTGCCATAGCACCTGCCATGGTTAATGCCATAACTTTTTTGAGTTTCATAATGTTTCCCTCCGTTTTTGTTTTAAAAACATTTATCCGGTCTTCTGCCCGATCCCCATCAGGCAGAAGACCTCGCACCCCGTTTCCCGGGGAAAGCTTCATGATTTTTGATTATTTGGAAATCTTGGAAAAATCAAATACAACCTTTAACATATTGCCCGGGTTGTGCGCAAAGTCATCGAATGCCTTTGCAGCATCATCAAACGCATATGTATTTGTGATGATCTTGTGGAGCGGTGCCTTGCCTGCGTTCACGATATCGATCAGCTCTAAGAAGTCCTTCTTTAATGCGTTTCTGGAACCGAAGACATTTAATTCCTTCTTCTGGATCAGTGTGAAGTTGAAGTCAAGGTTCTTCTTGCCGACTCCGATCAGAACCATGCGTCCACCGAAGCAGCAGGCATCGATACAGTTCTGGAATGTGGACGGAAGACCAACTGCCTCGATCGTTACATCAAAGCCGTTGCCGTTTGTGATCTCAGCAACACCTTTCTCGAAGTTTTCCGGAGAATCATTTAATAAGGTTCCGTCAACACCGAAGTCCTTCGCCATTTCAAGCTTACCTGCGGATACATCGGAGATGTATACAGTAGCGCCCTTCGCTTTTGCTGCAATCGCTGCGAGAACACCGATGGTACCGGCGCCGACTACGAGAACTTTGTCTCCTTCTTTTACGTTTGCGCGGCTCACGCCATGGTAGCTGATGCAGAACGGCTCGATTGCTGCAAGAGTCTTAGCGTCCATTCCCTTACCGTCATACACACGCTCGATCGGCATTGTGATGTACTCCTGGAAAGCACCGTCTCTCTGACATCCCATTGTCTGGTTGTCCATACATGCGTTTACGATTCCGTGCTCGCAGGAATAGCAGTGTCCGCAGTTGAAGTACGGGTTGCAGGTTACGATCATTCCCGGCTTGATGCCATACGCGTTGTTCTCATCTGCCTCGATAACCTCAGCGGAGAACTCGTGACCCGGGATTCTCGGGTAATCAAAATATGCGAATGTTCCACGGTAGGAACCAAGATCGCTTCCGCAGATTCCACCGTAAAGGATCTTTAATAAAACTTCTCCTTCTTTTCTTACCGGCATCTCTACATCTTTAATAGAAACCTGACCCGGTGCGTCAATATACATTGCTTTCATCGTTGTTTCCTCCTTAATTTTACGATTTTTGCCTTCTATATAATTTTTCAAAATCAATTTTGTTGTATTCTTTGTTGTATACAACAGATTATAATACTTTTTACACCAATGTCAATAAGTGTTAAGAAATTTGCACCACTTTTGACTTTTTCAACAAAATCGAGCTTTTGGGCTTGTGCAAAACGCCAATTGACGTTTTTAGCAAAAACCGTCGACATCTGCTTGAAAACGATTTTGTTTTGTGTTAGTATGAGTCTATATATTTTTTATTGAGAAGAAAAAGACTGGAGTCCATTATGCCTAAAATAAACCTGAAAACCCTGGCGTACAATACGATCCGTACCAAGATCGTCACTTGTCAGTATGCGCCGGGTACTTTTTTGAATGAAGAACAGCTTACCACTGAATTATCTCTGAGCCGTACCCCGGTGCGGGACGCGCTTGGACGTCTCGAGCAGGAAGGTCTTCTGGAAATTCGCCCGAAATGCGGAATCCTCGTTCGTCCTCTTACCTTAAATGACATTGATATGATCTTTGAAGTCCGCATGATGTATGAGCCGTATGTCCTGACCCATTACGGAGCAAATCTTTCCGTCTCCGCTTTGAATGAATTCTATGATATTTTCAAGAAATGGGATCCTAACAAAGAAATCTATCGGGACAAGGATTCCTTCTATGACCTCGATTATCGCTTCCATGCGTTGATCATGTCCGCCTGCCCGAATGAATTTATCAACAGAAGCTATGATACGATCCAGACGCAGAATGAGCGTTTTCGATATATGACCGGAAATGTTTCGAATTTCCGTCTGGAGGCAACTTTCAAGGAGCACATGGCGATCGTAGAACCGTGCCTGAAGGGTGACTGGGAAAAAGCAAAAGAGCAACTCATCTACCACCTTGAACAATCAAAAGCTTCCGTGTTCCGTCTTGTTGCAAACGCCGAGACAAACAACCTCGCACACCGTATGACTCTTTAAACACTCAAAACCACAAAATCCGGATCTGGTATCTTCTGAGGAACCAGATCCGGATTTTCTTTGTTCTTTCAAAATTTGCTGTGATGACACCTGCTTTATTGTCCGTATGCCATGTAAACAGTGTGAAATTACCTTAGTAGGATTTTATAACCTCGTCCCGATCAACTCCGTCAGCTCCTCCAGTGTCGCAACCGAATTGATCTCATTTCTCAATGCCGCGGAATTCGGATACCCGGCGGTGTACCAGGCGACGTGTTTTCTCATCTCCCGCATTCCCGCCAGCTCGCCTTTAAACTCCATCATCATCTGGCCATGGCGCAGGATCATGGCTTTCAGCTCCTCCACGGAAGGTCTCGGGAGAAGCTCGCCCGTTTCGAGATAGTGGGTGATCTGCTTAAAGATCCACGGATTTCCCTTCGCACCCCGGGCCACCATGATCCCGTCACAGCCCGTCTCCTCCACAAGGCGCTTTGCATCCTGCGGTGTAAAGACATCTCCGTTTCCGATCACCGGGATCTTCACAGCTTTTTTGACCTCGCGGATGATATTCCAGTCAGCTTTTCCAGAGTAATACTGCTCTCTCGTTCTACCATGGACAGCTACCGCCGCCACACCGGCACTCTCGGCGATCTTTGCGATCTCCACGGCGTTGATGCAGGTATCGTCAAAGCCCTTGCGGAATTTCACAGTCACCGGCTTTTTCACCGCTTTCACGAGTTTCGTAAGGATTTCCTCCACCAGCTTCGGATTTCTCATGAGGGCAGAGCCTTCACCATTCTTAACGATCTTCGGCACCGGGCAGCCCATGTTGATATCAAAAATATCGTATGGACCATCCTCCAGGCTCGCCGCGATATCCGCTACAATATCCGGATCAGAGCCAAAAAGCTGCAGGGACACGGGACGCTCCCGCTCATCCACCTTTAAGAGCTCCTGAGTATTTTTATTCTTGTAGAGGATCGCCTTCGCGCTCACCATCTCCATGCACACCAGACCTGCTCCCTGCTCCCTGCAGAGGATCCGGTACGGCATATCCGTCACGCCCGCCATCGGGGCGAGGATCACATTGTTTTCAAGTTCCACATTTCCGATTTTTAACGTCATTGAATCAAAACTCCCTCTGCGTTTACGTACCGTCCGTCCGGCGCATAAGCGTTGGTTAACATGTCTCCGTCTGGTTTCTGGAAGTAATACCAGCTGCCCTGAGAGTTGACCCATCCGTGTGCCATCGTTCCGTCCGTGTTCAGGAAATAATATTTTCCTTCTTTCAAGAGCCAGCCCGTCTGCATAGCTCCTTTGCTGTTTAAATAGTACCAGTTTCCATTGACATTCTGCCAGCCGGTCTGCATGATCCCATACATATCCAGCAGATATATCTTTCCATCTACATAGCCCCACTGACTCGAGACCGGATTCCCGTCCGGCTTATATAAGGCCCATTTCCCGTCAGCCCGCTGTCTCCAGCTGCCGCCGCGGTAGGTATTGTGGATGTAGATCGTGCTGTTTTCTGTTTTTGCGTACTGCTGTGCCGCCTCGTTTCCCGGGCCTTTCGAGTACACGTAATCTTTCTCGCTGTCAAGACCGCCGCCCGGATTGGTACCGGGTGCTCCGGGACCGACATTGGAAGTCCAGCCGTTGTTGTAGGCCGGGTTGTTTTCCGGCTGCTCCTGATAATATATGATATCGTGATCCTCCATGCCCGGACCAATGTTGAAAGCATAGGCAGTCATCCCTGCTGTTCCGGAGTCTGTAAGACTCAAAAGTACAGCACCTCCAATTCCGATCGCTGCCGCCATCATCGTTTTCCTCGCTTTTCCCTTATAAACATATCCTGCACAGCGGCTCATTTTGTTTCGTATGCGTTTCCAGCCTGTTCTTCTCATACCGCTTCCTCCGATACCGGTGTTATTCTCCTTCTTTTTCCAGCTGGTCTTCCAGCTTGCCGCCGAGAAATACCACGCGGTAGAATAACTCCAAAGATTCTAAGAGTTCCTTTTTTTCTCTCTGGTACTGGCGGATCTTAAGACCACTTCCGATCTCATCGAAGAGATAGTCCTGGTCCTCCGCTTCCACACGGAACTCGAGGTTTCCTTCCGGGGTGAATTCCAGAAAGAGAATGCCGCCCACATCCTCAGTAAAGAGAACGCACATGATCTGAAGTTCCTTTTTGATGTTTTCCGGGAGAAGTTTGAATTTTTCGTTGAAGTAATATTTCTGCTGGTATGAGTTTGCGCCGCAGAGGATGATGTTTTCCTGTTTATTGTTGTTTTCTGCCATGATATATGTTTGCTCCGTTTCCTGTCATATAGTGTGATTTTTATATTGTTATATTACCTGTCCAGTCTTTTTAAAGCTTAGTTGTTTCGCGAAACTTACAGGTATTTTAAAATATCAGATATTGAATCGATATGATAATCCGCCTTACTCTGGTCGAATCCGAACCGGTCATCTTTAAGGCCTGCGATCGACATTCCGGCGCGGTATGCCGCCTCGATGCCCACGGTAGAATCCTCCACAACAAAGCACTCGTCCTCACGGATTCCCAGAGTATCCGCTGTATAGTGATAGATCTCCGGATTCGGTTTGCTCTGTTTAAACTGCTTTCCACTGACGATGAGGTCAAATTCCGGGCGCATGCCCACCTCCTCCACGATCCTCGAGATCAGCTTCGGACCTGTGGAGGATACCAGTGTGACTGTATAGCCGCGGCGCTTTAATTCCTGCACTGTGGTCTTCATCTCCGGACGGAAGATCTTCCGGTAATCGATCCGGCTGTAAATGTCTCTTTCGGCCCACTCCTTGATCAGTGTTTCCCAGGTCTCACCGTTATTCACGGCCCGTTCCATCACAGTCCAGCTATCCTGTCTGCTGCGGCCTACCATCTGGTTGATGTCTTCCATTGTCACCGCCGGGTTCTTTTCTTTTGCAAACTCCAGCAGGTATTTCATATATACAAATTCACTGTCTACCATGACACCGTCCATATCAAAAAGGACGGCGCGGATCGGGCGTGTGATCTTCATTTATTGTTCCTCTCCTGTTACATTCCACAAATCAGATTTTCCAATTCGAAAGCTCCGTATCAAACAATTCCGCCTGTGGATCCTGCTTTTTTCAAATGTCTGCCCTTTTCTCATTTCCGGAGCAATTTTTCAACCGTTTATCTCCAACGCATGATTACCTGCAGAACCCTCCACCGGCAGTTCCCTGCAGATACATGGCACAGAAAAGAAAAAGGCGGCCTACGATCAAGCCGCCTATATTCTATCGTATTTCCCTCTATTTTGCAATAAGTCCGCGCATTTTCAGATAGTCGATCACGCACTCCACCATCTCATCGTAGGAAAGTTTTGTGGTATTGATCATCAGATCATAGTTTTCCAGATTCTCCCAGCTCTTTCCGGTATAATAACGGTAGTAATCACGGCGTTCCCGGTCGATCCGTTTGATATTCTTTAAGATATCTTCCTCCGGGAAATATCCCTTTTCACGGACCTTGTTGATCCTCTCCTCGATCTCTGCGTACACGAAGATCCGGACAAGATTTTCCGTCCCGTCGAGAACATAGTCGGCGCACCGACCGATAATAATGCAGGATTCCTCCTGCGCCAGTTTTCGGATGACCGATGACTGAAACCGGAACAGGTTATCGGAAGAGATCAGGTCAGAACCCAATGACGGGGTTCCATTCTCCGGGATCAGGGAATGGATGATCCGGTATAACAGCTTATTTCCGGCCTTTTCATCCGCCAGGTGGAAATAACTCTCGCGGATTCCGCTCTCCTCGGAAGTCATCTTTAAGATCTCCTTATCGTAAACATGGAGCCCAAGACGCTCACCGAGACGCTTCGCCATCTCCGCTCCGCCGCTTCCGTACTGTCTTCCGACCGTGATCACAAATTTTTTATTCTCAGCCATAGATGCCTCCTTCTTCCCCTTCTGCCTTTCGGCAGTTGTACCTATTCTGCCTTTCGGCAGTTGTACCTAAAAAAACGCGGGAATACTTTTTATTCTATCTGTATTTTAACATATCTCCACAGGAATTTTAAGTCTTTTTTGCGATGTTTTCAGTGTTTTTCAAGTTTTAACAAGTAATGTCGGATATCCCAGCTTTCGAAGCTCCTGCTCCTGCCGCACAGCGTTTTCCATGTTCCGGAATGCCCCTGCGCGGACATAGTAAAATCCATCCTTAAAAGTCATGAACGCAGGGAATCCCTGAGCTTTCAGCCGTTCCATCTCCCTTTCCGCGTTGGTCCGCACCCGGTAGATGCCGGTCTGCACCATATAGAATCCCGGTTCCTCCACATCTGACGTCTGCTTTTCCTGCTCCGCAAACGTCCGCACGATTCCATCCGCGATCGCATCTGCGGTCTGTCTCATATTTGCATCGAAGAAATCATTGTCGTTCTCATTATCGATAAATCCAACCTCCACGAGAACCGCCGGAAGCGCCGTGTCCCTGAGGACTACGAGATTTGGCCGCTCGCTGATCCCCAAGTCTTTCCAGCCTGTCTTTGCAAGTTCCTTATTGATATTCCTCGCAAACGTCTCTGCATCGCCGCCCCTCCCGAAGATCAGACTCATCGTCCCGGAACCTGTTCCCGGCACCGGCATGGCATTCCGGTGAATGGATAAAAACAAATCTGCCGCAGACCTGTTCCCGATTTCCGCCTTCTCATATGGACTGTTGTATATATCACCGATCCTCGTGTACTCCACCCGGATTCCGCGCTGTTCCAGAGCATTTCCGATATCATAGGCCAATGCCAGCGTATCGTCTTTCTCCCGTCTGTTCCCATATACCGCTCCCGGATCACTTCCACCATGTCCCGGATCAATAATGACACTGTTCTGCTTTGCCAAAATTATTCTCCCTTTTTCATACATTTATGATATCATATTCATAAATTACCAGACCTGCGCCATCCATGTCTTAAAACTTTTTCTGGCAATCTCACGAAAGGATCTCATTACTATGCTAATCGTATTCAACCAGATGATAAGTCTCTTTCTCTTAATGCTCACCGGTTATCTCGCCAATCGCTTCGGCGTGATCGATAAGACCTTTGAGTCGAAGGTCTCCCGTTTTATCGTCAATATCTCCCTACCCGCAACGATCTTAAACGCGGTTACCGGATCAGACATGTCCCATGATCAGGAGATGCTGCCGATCTTTATTGCAGCGGTCTCCATCTTCCTGGTGGCCCATGTGGTCTGCCATTTTATCCAGAAGATCATCTGCTGGGATCCGACCTATGAGCTGATGTTAAATTACAGCAATCTTGGATTCATGGGGATCCCGATCATCTCTACGATCTACGGCGGAGAGTATGTGCTGCATGTTTCGATCTTCATGATGACGTTTAACCTGAGTCTGTTCAGTTATGGAGTCTATCTGTTATCACGGGATGACGCAAAAAACAGACATTTCAGCGTCAAAAAGCTTCTCTCCCCCGGAATCCTGTCCGCGTTCCTTGCGATCGGCATTTATCTTTTAGATATCCATCTCCCGCAGCATGCAGTCAGCCTGTTTTCCACTGTGGGCGCCACAACAACACCGTTAGCGATGATCGTCATCGGATCCACCCTGGCCGGAGTCAGATTTTCCACTGTATTTACTGACCGGGAGCTGTACCTCTTCTCCTTCCTGAAGCTTCTCGTTCTCCCGGTGATCACCTTCCTCGTTCTGAGATTCTTTATCAGGGACCGCATACTTTTAGAGATCTCTACGATCCTCTCCGGCTGCCCGATCGCCGGAAACGTGTCCATGCTCTGTATGGAATACAACCGGGATGTGACCCTCGTGTCGAGGGGGATCTGCATCTCCACACTGTTGTCCATGATCTCGATTCCGATCGTGGCGGCATTGGTCGCGGTTTTATAAGAAGACTAAAAAGGACACCTGAACCAGAAATACCCATCGTATCTCTCGTTCAGATGTCCTTTTCATGTTTCGTATGTATTCCTATTCCTGTACTTGCACGCCTCTCGGACCTACGTGGGTGGCGAATACCACCTGTGTGCTAGTCTTTCCGAATTTCTGGAGCTGACCAAGGAAGCTGTCAAGCTGCATCGTACTCTCAAAAGCAACTTTCATGATCACAGAAAATTCTCCCGTCACGCTGCTGCATTCCAGAATATTCGGAATCCCTTCCGCATAGTGATAGAATTTCTGCTTATCCTCCGGAAGCACATTGAGGTTGATGAACGCAAGGATGTGATATCCGAGTTTCATCGGGTCGATCTGTGCCTGGTAGGACGTGATGATCCCATCTTTCTCCAGTTTTTCAATTCGCGCCGAAACCGCAGGGGAAGAAAGAAACGTCTTCTCCGCGATCATTTTCAGGGATGCTCTCGCATTGTGCTGCAGGATCTGCAGAATTTCGCGATCAATATGATCCATAATTCTCTCCTTTGTCCCGGTTTTCAGGTTTTTGTATTGTGTCACATGTCCGGAACTTCTTCTCTATATACAGATAACCGACCAGCGGCTCCGCGTTGCTGCGGTATATGACCACCGGTCAATTACTGGGTTCGTGTTTTATCCGCGCTTACCGTGCGCGTCTTTGCAGGCACGAGTGTACTCAGATCTCTCCGTGAAATACTTCCGCTGCCGGTCCTGTCATAAATACCGTGTCTTTTTCTCTGTCCCAGCGGATCAGAAGATCGCCGCCGAGCAGAGTCACGCGGACTTCGTCATCGGTAAGACCATTTAAGATGCACGCGACCACAGTCGCACATGCACCTGTTCCGCATGCCAGAGTCTCTCCGGAGCCGCGCTCCCAGACACGCATATTGACATGTCCGCGGTCCACAACCTCCACAAATTCTGTATTGGTGCGGTCCGGGAATCTCTCATGACTCTCAAAGGACGGACCGATCTTTTCGATCTCCAGATCCTTGATCCCGTCCATAAATACTACCGCATGCGGATTTCCCATGGAAACTCCGGTAAAGCGGTACTCTTTTCCGTCGACCGTGATCGGTTCTCCGATTTCAGACGTCGGAACCGGACGTCCCATATCCACCGTCACAAGTTCCACCTTTCCATCCTTTATTTTCATGGACAGGTGCTTGATCCCGGACGGAGTCTCCACGTCGATCTCCGGTTTATCTACGATCCCGTGATCATAGGCATATTTTCCTACACAGCGGATCCCGTTTCCACACATGGCACCACGGGATCCGTCCAGATTATACATATCCATCTGGCAGTCCGCTACATCTGACGGTTTGATCAGGATCAGACCATCTGAACCGATCCCGAAGTGACGGTCGCTGACCATCTTTGCCGTCTCACAGGGATCTTCCACTGTCTCTTCAAAACAGTTTACATATACATAATCATTTCCGATGCCCTGCATCTTTGTGAATTTCATATCTTATTCTCCTATGTGCTCCATACCCTGCGCGAGGATCGTCTGGATGTGACCGTCCGCAAGAGAGTAGAGAACACTCTTTCCTTCCCTGCGGAACTTGACAAGGCGCATCTGTTTCAGGATCCGAAGCTGGTGGGAGATCGCGGACTGTCCCATTCCGAGAAGACTTGCGATGTCACACACACATAACTCCGACTGGCTGAGCGCATACAGGATCCTGATCCTCGTGGAATCTCCGAAGATCCGGAAAAATTCCGCAAGATTCTGGAGTTCCTCGCCTTCCGGCATCACGTCCATCACCTGTTTTACCACCTTGTCGTGGACATGAATAAACTCACAGTGCGGGGCGATCTTTTCGTCCTCTCTGATACTCATGTTCCTGCTCCTTTACTGCTGCCGCCCGCATCCCGCAGACGGCAGTCATCTCCCGCAGTGATCAGCGCACGAGAAGTTTGCTCACCTCGTACTGCTCCTCCGGGATGTCTTTCTTCATATTTAACGCTTCCTGGATATCGAAATCTACAAATTTTCCGTCTTTGTAGGCAACGATCCGGTTGCTCTTTCCTTCCGCGAGAAGCTCCGCCGCACGGGCTCCCATGATCGATGCGTACACACGGTCCTTACAGGTCGGGGTTCCGCCTCTCTGGATATGTCCGATGATCGTAGCTCTCGTCTCAATCCCAGTTGCCGCTTCGATCCTTCTCGCCATGGAAGTGGAGTGTCCGATTCCCTCAGCGTTGATGATAATGTGGTGTTTTTTGCCGCGCTTTCTGTTCTCGATGATCCGGTTGATCAGGTACTGCTCGTTTCCGTCATAGCGCTCCGGAAGAAGAATATCCTCCGCACCGTTTGCAATACCGCACCAGAGAGCGATATATCCGGCATTTCTTCCCATAACCTCGATGATACTGCATCGTTCATGGGATGTGGATGTATCACGGACTTTATCGATCGCTTCCATCGCCGTATTCACCGCGGTGTCGAAACCGATCGTATAGTCGGTACAGGCAATATCGAGGTCGATCGTTCCCGGAAGACCGATGGTGTTGATCCCGAGGGCGGAAAGCTTTCCGGCACCGCGGAAGGAACCGTCTCCTCCGATCACGACGATCCCGTCAATTCCATGTTTTCTGCAGACTTCGGCGCCGCGCTTCTGACCTTCCTCGGTCGTGAATTCCTCACAGCGGGCCGTGTAGAGGATCGTACCGCCGCGGTTGATCGTATCCGCAACGCTCACACTGTCCATATCTACGATTTCTTCCTGAAGGAGTCCGGCGTAACCACGCATGATCCCCTTTACCTTCAGTCCTTTATTGATAGCGGTTCTTACAACCGCACGAATTGCCGCGTTCATTCCAGGGGCATCGCCGCCGCTGGTCAATACTCCGATCGTTCTGACTTCTTTCTTTGCCATACTGGTTTTCCTCCAAAAAAGATTCTGTCGATCATTCGCCATATACGTACATATTTTAATACACTTTCCCCTTCTTTTCAATGACCTTTTGCACAACCTTGACATTTTTTTCACCAAGAATCCGGTACAGGCGGCCGAGGAGATCCGGCCCTGCAAGAACTGCCCAGTTTTCGGAAAGTCTCCGCATCTTCCGCTCTTCCTTCAGATACATGATCACTCTGTCTTTTCCATCGGAATCCCGGAGTGCCGCCATGACATCATCGATATGGCTCTCGTAGAATGCCTGGTTCTCAAACTGGAGCCAGAGTTCATTCGGGATGTCCGTAAACGGGATCACTTCCTCGCAGATGAGCTTTCCGACCGGATCGTCGCCGATGGATGCCCGGCCGCGGACAAATACCTTGTTTTCCTCGGTAAATGACGGACGGTTCTTCTCGTAGATCTTTGGAAACACGAGGACTTCCACTGTGCCCACAAGATCCTCGATCGTGATGAATGCCATGAGCTGGTTTGTCTTTGTAGTCTTTACCTTTTTTGACGTGATCATTCCGCCGATGACCACATTGGAATTATCCTCCACAACGGTCTTTCCATCCTCGTCAACGACAAAATCGGAGGTTTTTGCTGTCACATTTTTCTCCCAGAGTTCCCGGTACTCTTCCATCGGATGGCCGCTGACATAGATGCCGATCGTCTCTTTTTCGAAGGCTAACAGCGTCTGCTTGTCGTACTCTCCCACGTTCGGGAATGTGATCTGGAAATTGTTCTTTTCTTCCTCCGGGGCGAGATCAAAAAAGCTAAGCTGGCCTTCCATGACCGTCTTTTTCTCCCTGGCTTTGCTCTCCAGCAGGTCGCCTGAGACGATGAGCTTCTGTTTTCTCGTTCCCGGAAGCGTATCCAGGGCACCCGATTTTATGAAGCTCTCAAGTGTTCTCTTATTGACTTCCTTGTTCGACATTCTCGACACAAAATCGTCAAGACTCTTAAAGAGTCCGCCGTTCTCACGCTCAGCAATGATCACGTCCACAACAGCGCGTCCCACACTCTTGATCGCGGAGAGTCCGTAGCGGATGCCGTTCCCCGATACGGAGAACCCGCTGTATCCCTCGTTGATATCCGGCGGCAGGATCGGAATTCCCATGTTCCGGCAGGCAAGGATATACTCGGAGACCTTCGTCGTGTTGTCCATCACGGAGGTCATGAGCGCTGCCATAAATTCCTTCGGATAGTAGAATTTCAAAAATGCCGTCTGATAAGCGACCACCGCGTAAGCTGCTGCATGGGACTTATTGAAGGCGTATTTCGCGAAGTCCGTCATGTCATCGTAGATCTGGTTCGCTGTCTTCTCATCGATGCCGTTCGCGATACAGCCCTTTACGCCCTCCTCGGCGTTTCCGTAGACGAAGTTCTGGCGCTCCTTCGCCATGACTGCCGCTTTTTTCTTCGACATGGCACGGCGCACAAGGTCACTTCGACCGAGCGTATATCCGGCCAGGTCCCTTACGATCTGCATAACCTGCTCCTGGTAGACGATACAGCCGTAGGTCGGCTTTAAGATCGGCTCCAGCTGCGGGCAGGTGTAGGTGATGGATGCCGGGTCATTTTTTCCCTTTAAATACTTCGGGATGAAATCCATTGGACCCGGACGGTAGAGGGAGATTCCGGCGATGATATCTTCCAGTGTTGTCGGCTTCAGTTCCTTCATGAAGGTCTTGAAGCCGCCGCTTTCCAGCTGGAACACGCCCTCGTTCTTTCCGGTCCCGAGAGAATCCATGACTTTTTTATCATCGTAATCGATGTGTTCCAGATCAAGTTTCACACCATAGTCTTTCTCGATCATCTTCACAGCATCCTGGATCACGGTGAGCGTGCGCAGTCCCAGGAAGTCCATCTTTAAAAGTCCCAGTTCTTCCAGCGTCGTCATTGTAAACTGGGTCACAATCGTTCCGTCGGCGCCTCGCGATAACGGGACGTACTCATCGATGGAGGTCCTTGAGATCACGACGCCAGCCGCGTGCATCGAGGTGTGGCGCGGGAGTCCTTCCAGCCGCTTACTCATATCGATGAGCTTTTTCACCTGCTCATCCGACTCATAGAGCGTCTTCAGCTCTGGATTCTTCTGCAACGCCAGATCGAGCGTGATGTTGAGTTCTGCCGGCACCATCTTCGACACCTGGTCACACAGGCTGTACGGAAGGTCCATGACACGGCCCACATCGCGGATCACACCGCGGGCCGCCAGGGTACCGAAGGTCACGATCTGAGCCACCTGGTCTTTTCCGTACTTTTCCACGACATAGTCGATGACTTCCTGACGGCGCTCGTAGCAGAAGTCCACGTCGATATCAGGCATGGAGACTCGTTCCGGGTTTAAGAAACGCTCAAAAAGGAGCTGGTAGCGGATCGGATCGATATCCGTGATCTTTAAGCAGTATGCCACGATACTTCCCGCCGCGGAACCTCGTCCCGGTCCCACCGCGATCCCGTGGGATTTCGCGAAGTTGATGAAGTCCCACACGATCAGGAAGTAGTCCACATATCCCATGCTCTTGATGGTTCCGAGTTCATAGTCGAGGCGGGCTCGGAGTGTCCCGTCATCATCCGGGTAGCGCAGTGCAAATCCTTCATCGCAGAGGTGGTTTAAATAGCCCCAGGAATCGTATCCATCCGGCACATCAAACCGCGGCAGTTTTGTGACGCCGAACTCGATCTCCACGTTGCAGCGTTCCGCGATCTTATGGGTGTTCTCGATCGCTTCCGGGGCATACGGGAAGAGCTGCCGCATCTCCTCCTCGGATTTTACATAGTACTGTCCGCCCTCGTAGCGCATACGGTTCTCATCGGAGACTTTCTTTCCCGTCTGGATGCAGAGCAGGATGTCGTGGGCCTCCCAGTCATCGGCGTTGATATAGTGGCAGTCGTTTGTCGCCACTAACGGGATGTTCAGTTCTTTTGAGAGGCGCATGATCCCCTGGTTGACCTGGCGCTGCAGCGGGATACCGTGGTCCTGGAGTTCCAGGAAATAGTTTCCCTCACCGAAGATCTCCAGGTGACGTTTTGCCGCCTCCTTCGCCTCCTCGTAAAGTCCTTTTTCCAGATATCTCGGAACTTCACCGGCCAGGCAGGCGCTCAGCGCGATGATCCCTTCGTGATACTCCCGCATGACCTCCTCATCAATCCGCGGTTTGTAGTAGAAGCCGTCCACAAAGCCTTTGGAGACGATCTTCATCAGGTTCTGGTAACCGGTATTGTTTTCCGCAAGAAGGACCAGATGGTAATACCGGTCCTCACCGTGAACGGTCTCCCGGTCAAATCTCGATCCGGGGGAGACGTACACCTCGCAGCCGATGATCGGTTTGATCCCCGCCGCGCGGGCCGCACGGTAAAAATCGATCACACCGTACATGACACCGTGATCGGTGATCGCCATGCTGTCCATGCCGAGTTCCTTCGCCCGGGCCGCCAGCTCTCCGATTTTACTGGATCCGTCCAGAAGACTGTACTCTGTATGGACGTGCAAGTGTGTAAATGCCATCTGTCTCCTCCGTTTCTTTCTCATTTATCAGAAAAAGACCGCCGCCCCGAAAGGCGGCAGTCCCGTTGTTTGAATATATTTTTTTACGGACTTATTCCTTAGTTATTACTCAGATATTTTTCAATATCGTTTACTGCTTTTTCTTCGTCCACTCCGTCCGCTGTCACGATCACCTGCTCGCCGACCGGAAGATCAAGGGTCATCATGCCCATAATGCTCTTCGCATTGATCTTTTTGTTATCGCTCTGGACGTAGATCGTGCTCTCGTAGCTGCTCGCAAGCTGTACTAACATTGCGATCGGACGAGCCTCCAGACCAGAAGCAAGTTCAATGGTTACCGTACGTTTTGTCATAATAATCCTCCTCAATTGCACAAAAGAATGGAAGTAACCAATTTCCATTCAGCTATCTGTCCCCTGGTCCCGCAATTTTTCCGCCATCTCACCAAGCTTTCTCAGGCGGTGATTGACACCGGATTTTCCAACCGGCGGTTCCAGGTCTTCGCCCAGTTCCTTCAGTGTCGCCTCAGGTTTCAGAAGTCTTGCCCGCGCGATCTGCGCAAGACCATCCGGGAGACTTTCAAATCCCACCGTGTCGCGGATAAATTCGATATCCTCGATCTGTTTCACGGCAGCAGACACTGTCTTGTTAATATTTGCCGTCTCGCAGTTGACCTGGCGGTTTACATTTCCGCGCATTTCTTTTAAAATGCGGATGTTCTCCAGCTCCATCAGTGACAGATGGGCTTCCATCACATTCAGGATATCTACGATCTGGCTTCCCTCTTTAATATATACCACATAGTAGCGTTTGCGGATGACAATTTTTGCATCGATATCAAACGTCGCCATAATGGACTGGATCTGGCGCGCTTTGGGCTCTGTCGCGCAGACGATCTCAAAATGGTAAAACTTCTCCGGATCACTGATCGATCCTGATGCGAGAAAAGCGCCGCGCAAAAATGCCCTGCGGCAGCAGGGGTTCTGGACGACCACATTTCCCACCACAGAAAGATTCTCCCCAATCTCCCCGTCTTCCGATAGAAGTTTTGTGGCTTTCAATACACGGAGCGCGTCCTCATGCTGTTTGACACAGACTGAATAGATCCTGTTTTTCCCAAGATGCGCGTTCCTCCGTATAGAAATGTCAGTTTCTATATTAAATGTTTTTCTCAATAATGTAAAGCACTTTCTGGCAACCGTCACATTTTCTGTATGGATCTTGATGCTGTAATGATCGTCTCCGGAGATCTGGATCCGACCGCAAAGACTTAAGATCGCTGCGATCTCAGCGATCTGGCAGTGCCTTGCTGCGCTCATATGCCTGGAAAGTTCTTCCTTGATCCTGGAAGAGAAAGACATGACTACTTTCCTCCATCCTTCCCCGCGTCTCTGTGTTCCAGCCGGATCTCATACCGCCCGGACTCCGTCAGACGCTTAAATACTTCTCCTGCGATCGTCACCGAACGATGACGTCCGCCGGTGCACCCGATCGCGATCACAAGCTGCGTTTTTCCTTCCTGTTCATACTTCGGGATCACAAATTCCAGAAGGTCATTCAGTTTCTTCAGGAATTCTTCCCCGGTGCCGCCCTGCATCACATAGTCCTGCACCGCTTTTTCTGTTCCCGTGTGAAACCGCAGTTCTTCCACATAGTAAGGATTCGGGAGGAACCGCACATCAAACACGAGGTCCGCGTCCGCCGGGATCCCGTATTTGAAGCCGAAGCTCAGGACCGTGATAAACATGCTGCTGTGTCCGTCGTTTCCCCGGTAAAGATTCTCCAGCTCATGGCGCAGCTCCTTTGTCAGAAGTCTGCTGGTGTCGATGACCTGGTCGGCCTCTTTTTTCAGGAAAGCGAGTTTTTCCCGCTCCAGCTCGATCCCTTTTTCCACGCGCCCCGTCCTTGAGAGCGGATGGCTCCGTCTCGTCTCCTTAAAACGCTTGATCAGGACTTCATCGGAGGAGTCCAGAAACAGGATCGAGAACGGATATTTGTTCTCTCTCCATTTCCGGATGATCGTCTCAAGATACGGCAGTTCCTCACCGCTGCGCACGTCTACCCCTAGGGCGATATCCTGTTTTTCGCTCTGTCCGTTCATGACCAGCTCCGCAAATTTTTCGATCAGAAGGACCGGCAGGTTGTCGGCACAGTAAAATCCCATGTCTTCCAGTGTTTTTAATGCCGTTGTCTTTCCGGCTCCCGACATTCCGGTCACGATTACAAGTCTCAACGAGATCTTCCTCCCTGTATTCTTAGAAAGCTGCTGTACACAGAATCTGCGAACGCAACTATATCCCGCAGGATTTTCCATTCGGAAAACTCCTGCCCGTAAACTCTCCTAGAAATCCCCTAATAATTTTACTTCCATCTCCAGATCCACGCCGGAATTTTCCTTCACCCGTCGTTTCACCTCATTGCAGAGTTCCAGGATATCCGCCGCCGTTCCATGATCCTTATTGATCACGAAACCTGCGTGTTTTTCGGAAACTGCTGCGCCTCCGACAGAAAATCCCTTCAATCCGGCATCCTCGATCAGCTTTCCGGCAAAATATCCCTCCGGGCGCTTAAAGGTGCTTCCGGCACTCGGATACTCTAACGGCTGTTTTTCTTTTCGCTTTGCCGCGAGTTCTTCCATCTTCGCCCGGATCGCGTCCGGATCCCCCGTTGTCAGGCTAAACGCTGCGCGCACTGCGAAGAGACCACGGCGCTCCAGCGCACTCGTTCTGTATCCGAGCTCCAGCTCCTCATTCTTCAGCCGCTTTACCGTCCCGTACCGGTCCATCACGTCCGCCCACAAGAGCACGTTCTTCATCTCGGAACCATATGCACCCGCGTTCATCATGACTGCGCCGCCGACGGTCCCGGGAATGCCCGCCGCAAATTCCAGACCGGTAAGCTTCTCTCTCGCCGCCGTGTTCGCAAGCTTTGAGAGCATCACACCGGCTCCGGCGATGATACTGTTTTCGTTTTTCTGAACTTCCAGCTCCGTAAGCCGCTCCGTGCTGATGATCGTGCCTCGAAAGCCTTTATCTCCCACGAGGAGATTGCTCCCGTTTCCGACCATGTACCACGGCTTTCCGGACGCTTTACAGTCCAGAACTGCCTCGCGGAGTTCTCCCTCTGATTCCGGAATCATGAACCGGTCTGCCGGGCCGCCGACGCGGAACGATGTGTGCCGCGCCATCGGCTCATTTGTTCTGATTTCCATGAATGTTTCTCCTTCTTATATAATTCCACCTGCACTTTTATCCAGCGCAGGCTGTGGATCATTCGCTGCGTTTCGCGATGTTCGCCTGCACGCGGTTGTAGAGTTCCTGGGCCGCATTGTATCCCATCTTTTTCTGACGGTAATTGACCGCCGCGGACTCTACGATGACTGCCAGGTTACGTCCCGGACGGACCGGAATGTTGTGGCAGATCACTTTATTTCCAAGGAATTCCGTGTACTGGTCTTCAAGACCGAGGCGGTCATATTCCTTATTCTTATCCCACTCTTCGAGTTTGATGACCATGTCGATGGACTGGGTGTCCTTGACGCTCTCGACGCCAAACAGGGTCTTTACATCGATGATGCCGATCCCGCGCACCTCGATCAGGTATCTTGTGATATCCGGGGCAGAGCCGACAAGTGTCTCGTCGCTGACCTTGCGGATCTCCACCACGTCGTCGCTGACGAGACGGTGACCTCGTTTGATCAGCTCCAGAGCCGCCTCACTCTTACCGATCCCGCTCTCACCTGTGATCAGGACGCCTTCGCCGAATACATCGACAAGAACTCCGTGGATACTGATGCACGGAGCAAGCTTTGCCTTTAACCAGCGGATGACCTCCGCCATCGTGTCGGATGTCGGTTTCGAGGAGAGAAGGCATGGAACACCGTAGTGGCTGCAGAGTTCTGTAACCTCCGGCTCCGGAATCTGATTTCTGCAAAATACGAGGCACGGGATCTTGCTGGAGATCAGCTTGTCATACATCGCAATCCTGCGCTCTCTGGAAAGTCCGGAGAGATATGCGATCTCCACATTTCCGATCATCTGCACGCGCTCGTTGTCAAAATGCGCGTAAAATCCGGTGAGCTGAAGCGCCGGACGATTGACATCCGGGTGGGAAACGACGATCTTTTCGGAATCCAGCTCCGGTGTCAGGTTTTTGAAATCCATTTTTTCTATTAATTCGGCTATGGTAACTCCGTACATGATGAAGTTCTCCTTTCTGTATCTGTCTGCTGACATACATAACCTGCGATTGTTCTTTTTGTTCCTGTTTTAACTCCAAACCGGCAGTCCCGCAGAGTCTGACAGCTTCGCATCGTGCTGACTTTGAACACTTCTCTTCAGTCTTTTTCTCTCTGCGCACAGTTATCTTCATCCTATCATATCACGGGCAGAATGTCACGAAATTGTTACTTCTCACGGGTAGGAATTTTCTGAACTGAAAATTCCGTATGATACAGTTTTGGGGGCACGAAATTTTCATCTACTCTGAGATCTGAGGCATACGGTCTTTTTCACGGAAATACGTATACACACTCTCCGCCGCGCGCTTATTCATTCCCTCTGTACTCTCAAGTTCCTCCAGGGAGGCGTCCCGCACCGCTTCCAGTGACTTAAATCTCCGCATCAGCGCCTTTCTTCTCGCCGGACCGATCCCTTCAATATCATCCAGGATCGAATGGACCTGCGCTTTGCTTCGCAGACTCCTGTGATATTCGATCGCAAACCGATGGGCCTCATCCTGGATCCTCGTCACAAGCTTGAATCCCTCGGAATGGCGGTCGATCGGGATCTCCACATTATTATAGTAGAGACCTCTCGTCCGGTGGTTGTCGTCCTTTACCATGCCGCAGACCGGGATATCGAGCCGCAGCTCATCGAGGACCTTCAGTGCGATATTCACCTGTCCGCGTCCGCCGTCCATGAGGATCAGATCCGGGAATCTCGTAAAGCTTCCGAATCTTCCGTCCAGTGCTTCCTCTCCGTCTTCCCGGTTCTTCCTTTCTTCTTCCAGCTCCTCCATCCCGTGGGTAAACCGGCGCGTCAGGACCTCCTCCATGGACGCGTAATCGTTCGGGCCCTGGACCGTCCTGATCTTAAATTTCCGGTAGTCATTCCTCTTCGGTCTTCCATCCTCAAACACCACCATGGAGCCGACCGACTCAAACCCGCTGATGTTGGAGATATCGTAGGCCTCCATCCGGCGGACTTTTCCAAGTCCCAGCCACTCGCCCACCTGGTTCATGGCGCCGATGGTCCGGAGCTCCTCCCGCTTGATCTTATCTTTATCCTGATCGAGCACAAGCTTCGCGTTCTTCTCCGCAAGCTCCACCAGGCGCTCTTTCTGCCCTTTTTTCGGGACCAGGAATTTTACCGCCTGCCCGCGGCGCTTCGTGAGCCATTCCGCGATCAGGTCCATCTCCGGGAACTTTTCCTGAACCCAGATCTCTCTCGGGATAAACGGAGTTCCCGCGTAGAACTGCTTTACGAAGCTTCCGATGATCTGGTAATTATTGTCCGCCGTGGACGCGGAGACACGGAAATGTTCCCGTCCGATCATCTTTCCGTCGCGGACAAAGAATACCTGGACCACCGCATCCGCCTCATCCCGCGCCATGGCGATCACATCGCGGTCCTCCATGCTCTGGCTCGTGATCTTCTGCTTCTGGGCGACCTGCTTCACACTGTTTAAGAGTTCCCGGTACTCGATGGCCTGCTCATACTCCATCGCATCGGAGGATGCCATCATTTTCTCCTCCAGCATCGTCAAGACCGGCGTATATTTTCCGTCCAGGAACTCGATGACCTCGGAGACGGACTTTTTATATTCTGCCTCGGAGATATAGCCCTGGCAGGGTGCCGAGCACTGTTTAATGTGGTAATTCAGACACGGGCGGTCCTTTCCGATATCTTTCGGAAGGTTCCTGCTGCATGTCCGGATCTTCCAGAGCTTGTGGATCAGATCGATCGTGTCCTTTACCGCCCCGGCGCTGGTGTACGGTCCGAAATACCGGCATTTGTCCTTCTTCATCGTTCTGGAGAACAGGACTCTCGGGAACGGCTCGTCCGTCGTGACCTTGATATAAGGATACGTCTTGTCATCCTTTAACATCGTATTATAACGAGGTCTGTGTTCCTTGATCAGGTTGCACTCCAGAACGAGTGCCTCCAGCTCCGAATCTGTGATGATGTACTCAAACCGGGCGATCCTCGAGACCATCTTTTCGATCTTCGCAGTCTTGTTGCGGCTGCTCTGGAAATACTGGCGCACACGGTTCTTTAAGCTGATCGCTTTTCCTACATATATGATCTCATCGTGCTTATCATGCATGAGATAAACTCCCGGCGATGCTGGGAGTTTTTTCAGCTCTTCTTCTATATTAAAGGTCGGGCGCTCATAAGAATTTTCCTTTTCTGTCAACGCAATCTCTCCCCGTCAAACTTTCTGATCATCGCCAGGTGGCGCTTGATGAACATGATCTGAGACAAGCTATCATCACAGCCAGCCGGCGGATTGATGTCCAGGACCAGACAGATGTCATCGAGTTCCTTCCGGGTCGCATGCGCGGAAAGCTTCGTCAGACATTCCAGCATCCGGTCGTAATTCTTCTCGTCCATCGCATCAAAGAAGTCCAGAAGATCCTGGCTGACCGTCGGTTCTTCCTCCGGCGCCTGTCCGGCTGTCATCTGCACGTTCCTGCTTTCGCTGGCCGCTGCTGACTGTTTCGCTGCCGGATTTTTTGCGTCCTGATCAATGGTTTTCGCATCATTTTTTTCCGGCTGGGCATTTTCAGGAGCTGATTTCGTTCCGGACTGACCTGCATCTTTCGGTTTCACGAGACGTACTCTCTCAAACCTGTATTTCTGGGCCGCATCCGGGTATTTCTCCCGGTCGACCTCCTCTAAAAACATCGATAACGGGCGCACCCACACCTTGAAATCCCCGTACAGAGCCTGGTAGACGACCATCTCCTCCCCGGTCTCCGAGTGGGTTGCGACCGCAATGATCTGGTATAACTTATTTTTAAAGTGCCGGTAGAATTCTCCCGGCACTGGTGTTTTACGAATCTGTTCCATTTTTTGTTCTCCATTCTGCCGGGTCCGGCCGCCCCTTTCAAGACGGTGTCTCCTTTGGCATAAGGTTCTATGACTTTACTCTCTGCTCTGTCAGGCCGACAGGCGTTTTTCAGACGCCGGCCGGTCCAGACATAAAGTTCTGTGACTATATTTTTCGATTTCTGCTGTATGTTGCAGAATTTTCAGTTTAGGAAATTTCTGCCCGCGTACAATAACATACTTTTCTATTGCTGCGCGGTTTCTGCCGCGGACTCAGCCTCAGAAGTCCCGTCTGCATCTTCACCCGCTGTCTCGCCTTCTTCAGAAGTTTCTGTCGAAACTTCCGCCGCAGCCGCGCTGCTTCCGTCCGCAGAAAGTCCCTCTAAGTGGTATTTATTCGCAGCGCTCCACAGCATCCATTCCTCATATCCGGCATCCTGCACGGCGCGGACTTCCTCTGCGACCTCAGCGGCCCCGTAGGTGATATAATTGCCCTCTCCGAGGTATGTCGCCGTAAAGTCCTGAAGCCACGGGCGCACAATCGCCTGGCGGCTCTCATGGTTATCGGCTCTCGACGCGTCGAGCAGGACTTTTCCGGACTTCTGGAGCGCTCCGAAGATCGTCTTATAAGGTTCCATGTCCGGATGCTCCAGCCCGAAGTTTCCGGAGCTGTAGTGGGACGGATAGATCATCGGACAGATATAATCAAGGATCTTCGCCATCTCCGTATAATCCTGGCCGACAGCGCTGGAATCCACTCCGCTCCCGATGATCGTGCCGAACACATCTGCCGACACGAAAAGTCCCTGGGATGCGAGATTTTCATATAAATAATTGGCACACTCCAGGATCGTATCCGTCTTGGAACGTCCCCGGATCACCGCATCATCGTAGACGACCTGTCCGGCCGATGCCTCATTCGGGAATCTCAGATAATCGAACTGGACCTCATCAAAGCCAAGTTCCTTCGCCTCATTCCCAACTTCCAGAAGATAATCCCAGACTTCGTGGCGGTACGGATCCACCCAGGCCATCCCCTGGCGATCCCGGTACAGACTTCCGTCCGGCAGTGTCAAACTCCACTCCGGCTTCTTCTCCGCAAGGTAAGAATCCCGGAAAGCCGCAACTCTCGCGATCACATAGAGATCCCGTTCCTTCAGGCTTTCGATCAGGCTTTTCATATCACGGACGTAAGGAATGCTGGCACCGATCTCATTCACGGTCGCAGCGCTCACCGGGCATGTGATCCTCCCCTGGTCCTCCTTAAAGTCGATGACCACCGCGTTGATCCCAGCCGCCAGGGCGCCGTCCAGAACTCCGTTTAAGACTTCCTCATTTCCGGCCACAGGACCTGTGATGTAGATGCCGCGGACTTTCTTCGCCTCACGCCCGGGAAGCGCCGGGTTCGAGGAATCCACGATCCGCACGGAGATTGTTTTGTTCTTATCTTCTCCGGCATCCTCGATCACCAGGACACCGCTGGTCTCCTGCGCACGCTCCGCTTCCGGTGTTGTCTCTGCCGCCTCTGTCTCCTCCGCTGCCGGTCTTCCGCATGCTGATAACAGCAGGATCCCCGCCATGGAGAACGCAAATAGCATTTTTTTCATATTTGTCCTTCCTGTTCTTCTCCCATAGTTATCATCATCATAGCATAAGTATATGGATTTTGGAAAGAAAAATTAAAAAACTACTGTTCAAAATGATGTTTTTGGTGGATAATAGATAGACGGGTACAATAAAACAATATGAAACCGATCCAGACGTCCACCCCATGACGGCTTTGTCCGCCCGGATGTCTTTCAGGATGCCCTGAACCGGATCTTTTCATTTATCATGATTAAGAGGAGAAGAGAACAAATGATTAAGCAGGGTTTCGACAACGATAAATACCTCGCCATGCAGTCTGACCATATCCGTGAGAGAATCAGCAAATTCGGCGATAAATTATATCTGGAGTTCGGCGGCAAGCTGTATGATGATTACCATGCATCCCGCGTGCTTCCGGGTTTTGAACCGGACAGCAAACTCCGCATGCTGATGCAGCTCGCTGACCAGGCGGAGATCGTCATCGCGATCAACGCCGCTGATATCACAAAGAACAAAGTGCGCTACGATCTGGGCATTACATACGACCTCGACGTGCTGCGCCTGATCCGAGTATTCACCGACCGCGGACTCTATGTCAGCAGCGTCGTGATCACCCGCTACGTTGACACACCGGCGATCCAGCAGTTCAAACACAAACTGGAAAAGCTCGGTCTTAAGGTTTACCGCCACTACGAGATTGACGGCTACCCGAGCAATATCCCGCTCATCGTCAGCGATGAAGGTTACGGAAAGAACGATTATGTCGAGACAACACGTCCGCTCGTCGTTGTCACAGCTCCGGGACCGGGAAGCGGAAAGATGGCAACCTGCCTTTCCCAGCTCTACCATGAAAACAAACGCGGCGTAAAGGCCGGATACGCAAAATTCGAGACTTTCCCGATCTGGAATCTCCCGTTAAAGCATCCGGTAAACTTAGCTTACGAGGCCGCTACCGCTGACTTAAACGACGTAAACATGATCGATCCGTTCCATCTGGAAGCTTACGGAAAGACTACCGTCAACTACAACCGTGACGTTGAGATCTATCCGGTGCTGAGCGCGATCTTTGAAGGGATCTTCGGCGAATGCCCGTACAAGTCCCCGACCGATATGGGGGTCAACATGGCCGGACTCTGCATCTTTGATGATGATGCGTGCCGGGAAGCTTCCTGCCAGGAGATCATCCGCCGCTACTACCAGGCGCTTGAAAAAGTCGTAAAAGACGATTCCTGCCAGAACGAAGCATACAAGATCGAGCTCATCATGAAGCAGGCAAAGATCTCCCCGAATGACCGCCCGGTTGTTCCGGCTGCCATCGAACTTGCGAAGAAAACCGGCGCTCCGGCAGCTGCAATGGAGCTTCCGAACGGAAAGATCGTTCTCGGAAAGACAAAGGAACTCCTCGGTGCTTCCGCAGCTGTTCTCTTAAACGCTGTGAAAGAACTCGGCGGGATCGACCACTCCATCGACCTGATCTCCCCGGAGTCCATCGCTCCGATCCAGGAGTTAAAGGTCCGCTATCTCGGCAGCGTCAACCCGAGACTGCACACTGACGAGGTGCTGATCGCACTCTCCACCTGTGCCGCTACTGATGACAACGCCCGGATCGCGTTAGAGCAGCTCCCGAAACTCCGCGGCTGCCAGGTCCACACGACCGTTATGCTCTCCAATGTTGATAAAAATATCTTTAAGAAACTCGGCATCGATGTTACATGCGAGCCGGTTCAGGAAGATAAGAAGATCGGGTAAAAGAATTACATTCCAATGATAAATCCATTGTTCCGGGGGACGAGCATCCGCACAGACCATTTATCACATTCATAAATTACATCTGAGATGCGCTTGCAGCTACTCCCACAAAAAGCTTATCTGGCTGAGACAAAATCCGCCATTCTGCCATGAAATTAGTTTTCATGACGGAATGACGGATTTTTTACTCTTTTTCCTTACTTCGCAGCCTGGCACTTCTCGTACGCAAACAATGCCGCACCGAGTGCTCCGCAGAGCTGCGCCTCATCGCAGATATAGAGTTTCGCGCCGAGTTTCTCCTCCAGCGCCTCAACGATTCCCTGGTTCTGCGCAACGCCGCCGGTCATCATGTACTCGCCAGGATTGTTCTGTCCGAGGCGGGCCGCCAGCGCGCCGACCTTGGAAGCAACGGACACATTCAGACCGTGAATGATATCTGCCACATCTTTATTCTGTGCCACGAGCGATACGACCTCCGACTCTGCGAACACGGTACACATACTGGAGATCACCACATTGTTCTTCCATTTCAGACCTCTCGTGCTCATCTCCTCCAGGGAAAGTCCCAGTGTTCTCGCCATCATCTCCAGGAAACGTCCCGTTCCGGCCGCACATTTATCGTTCATCAGGAAGTTCTTGACCGCGCCGTTCTCATCGATGCTGATCGCCTTGATGTCCTGTCCGCCGATGTCGATGACAGTGCGGACATTCGGATTCAGATAATGGGCGCCTTTCGCATGGCAGGTGATCTCCGTGATGCTGTCGTCACCACTGTCGATGTAGGCACGTCCGTATCCTGTCGTATCAATGCGGACGATCTCTTCCTTTTTAATTCCCGCTTTCTCCACGGCCAGCTCCAGGCTCTTCTCCGCGCTCATGGTCGCTCCGCCGCCGGTCGGGATGATCATCGTGGACTTGATCTTTCCGTCCTGATCCAGGATCACAACATCGGTACTTGTGGATCCGCTGTCAATTCCCGCTACATAATAAACTCCTGATGCCATCTTCTCTCTTGCCTCCTCGCTGATTCCTTTTCCCGGGTCCATGTCCTCCGAACCTTCGATCGTCTCCGAGAATGCCTGGATCCTCGTCAGAAGCTGTCCGGCACTCTGGCTCGTAAAGTCCGTCTCGATCTTCAAAAGCGGGACTTTGATGTTTTTCTTGATGCTCGCGTACTCAAATCCATAGTAATCGCAGAATTTGATCGTGTGATAAATGATCCCCTTTAAATTCGGGTCCAGATAGAGAGCTGTTCTCCTTGAACTCTGGTTCATGCGGAAGCACGGCATCTGCCCCAAAAGTCCGTCCGCATAGGCGAGGAACATCGCGTCCTCATCCATCTTTTCCAGTTCCTCCAGAGTCACTGTCAACCGTCTTCCTCCGGTACAGGTGAGGTTATCCACATCCATCCGGATGTTTTCCCGGATCATGTCTTCCAGGACACCGCTGACACGCACGCCGAGAACACCGATATATGGTTTCGTCTCTGTGCGAAGTTTCGCGAAAGAATGGAAAAATGCAGCTTTATCAAATGTTTTCCCGGAATACTTCTCATACGCCTCTTTCAGGCGGCGGATCGCTGCCGCAAACTTTTCCTTCTCGCACTCATTGTCGTCATGCGGGAGATCCAGCATATACAGAAATTTGCATTTTCCTGTGCTCGCAGCGATATCGTACACGCGGCGCATGGAGTCACAGCAGTTCACCATGACAAGCTCATCCGCTTTTCCCTGCAGAACTGCCTGGATCACGGATTTTCCGAATCCGCAGAGATTTGCATGGGCGATCTGGTCCGACATCTCGAAGTTCTCCGGCATCTCCTCCAGGACCGCGCATGTTTCCCCGAAGCCCGCAAACAGCTCGATCGGGGTGTATTTACAGACATAATGTATCATGAAATTTTCTCCTTTTTGTAATCAATTCGTTTTTACAAGTCAAAGGATGTTCGCAATCCTCTTTCGCAGCTTGCTTCATTTCGTCAAATATTTTTTATCTGGAATCGATTACTCACTTTTCGCCTTCTCCAGCATTTCAATGAATGCCTGAAGTCTCGTTGAAACCTGACCGTCGCTGGTGTTGGCCGGATTGCATCCGTCCCCGTCGAGGATCATGGTCGGCAGTCCGTCTTTCTCCAGGGAGCTCTTGATCAGGCTCGACGCGCCGATCGTTCCCTTGCATCCCCAATGGGCAAACAGGATCGCGCCGTCCACATCCGTCTCCTTTGCGAGGTTCTTTGCGGCCTCGATCCTCTGGTTCACATTCCCGTTATAGATGCAGTTTACCATCTTCTCCGCCATCGCCTCGTACGGATCCTCATGATGCATCTCCTGGAATCCATCGGCGATGAAATCGCAGGCGCGGATGTGCATCTTCTGATTGTAGTTGAATACTTCCTTCACCGGCTCCTGCAAAAACGGCATGATGTGCATCCAGAGAACATGGAGTCCTTCGCCCTTCGGGGCTTTCTTCACATCCTCAAGGAGAAGTTTCGTGTATTTCACTGCCTCTTCCGATCCAGCCATCAGATGGCACATGAAGAGTGCATACAATTCATTCGTCAGGGATGTGACAGGATCGTGGTCCTTTCTCAGGGCAAGCTGCGCCCGATAGTTTTCAGATGCCTTCCTGCTGTTCGCGACCGCCTTTGCGACTGCTTCCTCCGTGATCTTCTTTCCTGTCACTTCCTCCAGGAATTCCTTCAGCTTTCTCAGCTGGTCCGCAACATATTTTACGGAGTCCTCATTTTTCTCATACGGAACATCGATATAAAAGCCCTCGCATCCGAAGTTATCTTTCAGATACGGAAATGTCATCATGTTGCCGTCACACGCAAGGTTCGTGTAGACCGTGCATTTCGGTTTCGGGAGAAGTCCGCTGAGCGCCGCTCCGAGGAACACCCTGTGGTAGGAGCACATGGTCTCGGGGAATCCCTCTTCCTCCGTTCTTCTCAAAAATGCCTGCTCACATTTCGTTCCGGCGATAAAGCAGGACAGCGCCTCCACCGAGTACGGGGTAAGGCCTGCTGCCGCCACGAGCTCGCCCGGGACAAAAATGCTGACCATCGCCGCCTGCTCCGGTTTTGCAAGCGCTTCAATGATGTTCTTCATAACGATCTTCGCCACATACTGTCCGGATTCCGGCAGTGCGCGGTCCGGGAAAAGCTGCAGCTTTTTCTCCTGCATGCGGTAACCGGTGAGGAGAAGTCGCCGTGCTTTCTCCGGATCCTTCATGGCCTCTGTTCCCACGATATTTCCGAATTTGTCTACGATATTCATTGTAGTTCACTTCCTTTGATGTCTTGTTGTGCGGGTCCTGAATCTTACCCGCTGTCTTTTATCTGATGAACTGCATTTTGCAGAACATTCATAATCCGCTCACTTTGCGTAACTGTTACCATTTTGTTAATAAAAATGGCTGCTTATTCATGTTTTATCGAGGCTGGGAACTCAGGGATCCGGCATCTGTAAACCGATATCGGATCCCCGGATTTTGAGCCCTGATATTTTATTATAGTCATTTTTTTCGAAAAGTAAAGATTTTCGAACGATTGGGGACTGCGTGAAGTCCATGTAGCAGGATTTTCAGAAAAAGGATTGATTTTTTTCAGTGATATACTTAGAATAAAAAGCGAAGCTGTTTCGGTTCCTCTGTGTGGAACGCGAGGCAGCTATATTCATGTGAAAAAGAATTTTATTTTTACCTTCAGGAGAACCTCATTATGAATCAGAAAACAAAATATACACTCCACACCTGCCTCGGCGCAGCCTTCGCAGCACTGCTCATCAACCCGTTGGCCTCCTATGCAGGAACATGGTCCAATCAGGGAGGACCGAACCAGTGGAAATACGATCTCGGAGACGGCTCTTACGCCGCAGACGGCTGGTACTGGATCGATTCCGACCAGGACGGCATGGAAGAATGCTACTACTTTGATAAAAAAGGCCAGCTGCTGGCCGGAACAAGAACTCCGGACGGCTTCCAGGTCGATTCCGATGGCCGCTGGACTGTAAACGGCATGGTGAAACAGCGGGAGACTCCGCCGGAGGACCTTACGACCGGGATTCATGAGACGGCTGACGGTCTGATCTACCGGAATGAGAGCGGTGAGCTCACGAAAAATGGCTGGCAGAATGCAAACAACAACTGGTACTACTTTGATTCCGACGGATATGCCGTCAAGGGCTGGCAGTATATCAATGGATACAAATTTTATTTTGACGAAACTTCCTGCTCACTGATCCAGGATCTTGAAGGAATTCTCGCCGCACCGTCCTTCCGGATCACTGTTGACCGTTCCCGCTGCCAGGTTACCGTATATGCACCGGATGGAGACAACGGTTACATTATCCCGTACCGCACCTTTATCTGCTCCCCGGGAAAATCGAGCACTCCGACTCCGGTCGGAACCTTTAAACTCACGAACAAGTACCGCTGGCATGCTCTGGTAGAATCCACTTACGGACAGTACTGCTCAAGACTCGGAAATACCAGCATTCTTTTCCACAGCGTTCCTGGAAAGACCACCAGCATCTATAATATTCCGGCAGAGGAATACAACAAACTCGGGGAACCTGCCTCCCACGGCTGCATCCGCATGACCGTAGCTGACTGCAAATGGATCTACGATCACTGCGCATCCGGAACAGTCGTCACCGTTGGCGACAACCTCGCCGCCCCGTTTGAGCGCCCGGCGGCAGAAAAGATCCCGGCTGAGCAGAACTGGGATCCGACGGATCCGGAGGTTGAGAAGTGAGTGAGGGAAAACAAGAACCTGGCAGCCGCCAGGTTCTTATTTTTTCATGCGTTTATATGAGAATTCCATTGCAGTGGTCGATCTCATGCTGAATGATCTGCGCTGTCCATTCGGAATATTTTCCATGCCTCTTGACGAAATTCTGGTCCAGATAATCCACCTCGATCTCCTGGTACCTCGTGCATGGTCTCACACCGCTCAGCGAAAGACATCCCTCTTCCGTCTCATACGGTCCACTCTTCTTCGTGATCACCGGATTGATCATTGCAAACTGAAACGGTCCCACTGCCACAACAATAATATTCTTCTTCACCCCGATCATATTCGCCGCCATCCCGACACACCGGTCCAGATTCGCCCGCAGGGTGTCTAGAAGGTCTGTCACCACCTGCTTATCGGCTTCGGTCGCGTCCACAGACTTCTGCCTGAGGAACATGGGGTCATGAATGATCTTTTTTACCATATGTTTTTCCTTCCTTATTACGATTCACGATTAGCTGTTCCGCAGAGTCTGATCTACATACACACAGCTGGCTACACTATACCATCCTTTATCGTTTTCCATATCGAGTACACCATTCTGCCTCTCATCGAGTTACAGTACATGGTCACTCCTTTCCCATGCACCACAACAGGATTTTGCAGATGAAAACCCGTGTGAACCTCACATGGCTAAAGTCACGTGCTTCTCAGCCGCTTTAAGCGGCAAGACTAAATATCGGCGGATACGCCAGTAACTTAGAATTGGTGCGGATACGCACTTTTTCCATGCCGGATACGGCTGGTTTCCACATTACAGGTAGTCCGCTGGATATCTGCCTGTGTTTATGCCGCTTTTAAGTTATTTACTTCTACATAAAGCTTTCTTAAATCTGCATAAACACAGGAGGTTCTACGCTTCACTGCTGGTACTTTTGCCTCCAGTGAAGACCTTTCCGTTTCCGGCAAGGGTTTTAAAAGTTCCCGTATAAAATATCTCGCTCCGATATTATAGGCTGCTGACAGATCGCAGTTATACTGTTTTCCTGTCCGAAAGGTACAAAGGCTATGGTTCTCCGGGTTTCTTACTACCGCTCCGCTTCCGTCACAGGCCAGCCTGCTGGTGTTTTGGGCACTGACTCTGGACACACGAATCCCATTCCGGTGTGCTTGATGTTCACACAGCTTCTGAATATCCCGCTTTCTCCATAAATGAAGCTTTTGCTTCTTTTTTCCGGATATTTTCCCCTGCATTTCCAAATGCTCAAACACAATTACGTCTACCCGATACTCTGCAGCATATTTCGTGATCTCCGCAGCTATTTTGCGGGACAGCTCCATATTCAGCCTTTTGGCATAATCCCATCGGCTTTTGACCTGTCCGGAGGAATGTTCTCTCTGAAAACGGCGGATCCTGCCAAGCACATGATACAAATGGTCTTTATCACTGGGGAAATTTATAAATTTACGTCCCAGGATCGTGCCATCTGCACTCATGATGCTGCAGACTGCATCCGTATTGATCCCTAGATCAACGCTGCATATCACCTGCTCTTTTACCTCTGTTTTTGATAAGCTTACTTCCTCTGTGTATGAAAACCGAAGGAAATATTTATGATGTTTCTTTTCCAAAGTAGGGGCAGATGCCTTTTTACCACTCCATTTTTTTCGCAGATATTCCATATCGTTATGAAGTAATTTTACCTGAAACCACTTCCACTCACGCCCATCAAACAACTTTAAATGTGCCACATCTTCTCTCGGTTCTGCTTCCTTATACATGACATCCCGATAAAATACCGGCATCGCATGATTCTCACAGACCAGCTTCGGCTTTCCCCTCAGTTCTCCCTTTTCCCACAAACTAAGGCGTGTTTGATAGGAGGACACCGCTCCGAGGGCATGTTGGATCGCTGATCTTCTCAGATAGGAGGGCATCTTAGGAAAGTGACGATCAAACAGAAATCTGGCATGATTCTTTTTTGTTTCATGCACCAGATGTTCCGCTTCATTAAAGCGTTTTTGCGGATTCCTGATTTCTGAAAGTTCTTCCCAGGTTTCTGCATACACCGGAATCAGATAGGAAACTGCTTTCCGGAAAATATCCAGCGTAGAGCGGAGCGGTATATTCTTTTTATTAATTTCTACTCCATAGCTGGATACAATTTGCATAAAGTTCCCTACTTTCTTTTTTCCTTCTCTTTTTGTCCCTCAATATATGCCATTACCTGATCCCTGCTTCGGTCACTTACGGTAACTGCACAATAGGATGGATTCCACAAATGTCCTCCCCAAAGCTCCTGTTTTAGTTCAGGATGCGAAAGAAACAACTGACGTGCCAGATTCCCCTTCATAATCTTTATCATATCTGATATAAAGAATTGCGGTTTACAATCCAGAAGTAAATGAATATGATCCGGCATAACCTCCATTGCCAGAATCTTAAATTTGTATTCCTTCGCAAGCTCATACAGCATCCTTTTACATTCTGCATCTATCCCATTCTTCAGAACCTGTTTTCGATATTTCGTGCACCAGACAAGATGGTACTGTAAAGAATACACATATCCTCTACCATATGAAAGTGCATTTCCCGTAATAGTAAATATATCTTTTTCCATGTTTTAATTATATCATATGTTTCTATATACAGCAAACACTAGTTCTGTTTTTTACAAGAAGATTTGGCACACCTAACTCATCACTAAAGTAACTAGAATGCGGTGTGCCGTTTTTCAATAACTAATCCAAAAACTTTAATAATCCCTCACACCCGGCTGTCACATCCCGCCAGGTATCATCAAAATTCCCGGTATACCACGGATCCGCCACATCCGGCACCTTATCCGGGTTCCGCTTTCCCGCTTTAAGCTCTTTCCAGCCATCTCCGGCAAATTCCAGCATCTTATAGATCTTCTTCTCCGGATCACCGCCCGCGATCTGTGTTATATTCCTGATATTCGCCTGATCCATCCCGATCAGATAATCGAATTTCCGGTAATCCTCCCTTTCCATACATCTCGCAGTCTTCCCCGCGCAGGAGATGCCTGCCGCCGCCAGCTTCTTTCGCGTTCCGGGATGTACCGGGTTTCCGGTCTCCTCATAGGAGGTCGCCGCGGATTCGATATAAAATTCAGCGGAAAGGTTGTGTTTTGCCACGAGGTCTTTAAAGTAGAACTCGGCGAGTGGGCTTCGGCAGATGTTGCCGAGGCAAATAAAAAGTATTTTTATCATCTTTTTATATCTCCATTTAAGTCTTGTATTTCTTCTCAAACACTTGATATTTCAGGGTTTTCCGACTTTTGAATTTTCCTTTCTTTTTAAGGTATCTTCTCAAATCTTCTCGTATTTTCTTATGTTTTTCCCTGCAATCTTGGTAAATCCGTTGGTAAAGCAAGCGTCCTTACCAACGGGCTTTTTTAACTATTCGCTATCCGATATACTTCTTCCTTTGCATCATCAAAATTTACATGGGTGTAAGTGTTCAAGGTTACACTGATGTCTGCGTGACCCATGATATACTGCAAGGTTTTTGGATTCATCCCGGATTTTGCCATATTAGAGCAAAAGGTGTGCCTGCATACATGAGGGGTAACTTTCGGCATCTGGATACGGTAAATTTTATTGTATTTCTGAATGATATGCTCCAGATACTTCTCCCAATGAAGGGCAACCATCGGCATATCGTTTTTATCCAGAAACAAAAATCCGGCATATCCTTCCACCATCGGCTCAACCTTTGGCGTCTTTCGGTTGGCAATGATTCTGCGAAAACACGCTGCAACAGCTTCTGTCATCGGTACATATCGAATACCTTTGTCTGTTTTCGGTTCTTCGATCACATACTGCATCTGTGCAGTACGCTGTAGCTGATGGTCTACCTTGATACGCATTTCTCCATACTCAATTTCTGAAACTGTCAGCCCACAGAACTCTGAGATACGAAGCCCTGTGTGAAAAAGAATATAGATTGCATCATAGTATCTGCTGAAATGCTTATCTTCCTGAATAAACTTCAGCAAATCTCTCTGCTGCTTTCGGGTAATCGCTTCTCTAGTAACAGAATCATTGACAATGACAGATGCAAGCTCAAATTCAAATGGATTTTTACGAAGCAGGTCATCATCGACTGCCATCTGAAATGCCGGTCTTAGAACTCCCCGGATAGAATGAATGGAACTGTATCCCCGTCCATCAATCTGCTGGAGCTTAATCAACCATGCCTTTGCATCTGACAAACGCACCTTATCAATTCGCAGATTCCCAAAACTCTCTTTTTTCAGCATATTGATGACCGTTTTATATCCGGCAACCGTATTGTGACGAACTCCTGTTTTCAATGAAACATATTTTTCTACCAGTTCCAAAACAGTATAGTTGCCGCCGTTTGTTACGATACGGTCAAACAAATCCGCTTCAATCTGTTTTGCTTTCTCACGCAGGGAAGGCTCCCGCTTCTTCCCTTTTGGCATTGGGTCATTCTTGTCCAAACGCCAACTGTATACATTTTTCTCTTTTCCGTCCTCATCAATATAGCGGAACCGATACCTCCCATCTTTACGCTGGTACTCGCCCTCTCGCAAAATCCGATTACGGTTATCTCGTCTTTTCTCACTCATCGTGAACTCTCCTTTCAAAAAAGAGAGCCAGACTTGCGCTCTTATCATAGCACAAATCCAGCTCTCCGCATAGTTATATCATGTGAAATCGGTAAATCCCTAAAATGAAAATTTAAATTCCACTTCTCCAAAGGGCATGCGGACGAAAAGTTGGACTGTGTAATGCCTGACATGTTATGAGGTACACACAAGAACAAATATCGACAGCACTTGTATTACTAAAA
>NZ_JAWQDE010000024.1:0-26708 GCF_036318045.1 Clostridium sp. CM74B_53
TCTTTCTATACTTGCATACGAAAATAATATGATACTGTAACAAATATTTGTGTCTGTTTTTGATTTCCACGTTTCCATAACGCAAGTATAGCACAAACCTCCGCTTCCGGCTACCTTAACCCACCGTTTAAAGCCAGTGGGATTGCGGTAGCCCTATTTCAAAAAATACCAAAACATAAGGAAGACGGAAGCTGGGACGGCACGGACAGCTGGCGCGGGCAATAAGGGAACAGCCGAAAAAGATGACTGGTAAGTCTCTGTTGGTAAGAGAGTAAGAGAACTTTGGCGCAATAAGATCATGTAAAAATAAAAACAGTTCCGGCGATATGGACAGAAGTGTCTGTATGCCGGGACTGTTTTTATGTAACAGGAAATTAAGATAAAAGAAATCTTGCATGGCATTATTCCCGTATGATATCAAGCAGGGTGTCATCTCTGGTTTCGAACCATTTCATAAAGGCATACCATTTTTTGCCATAAGACGTATGCTTCCGAACAAAAAATGTATAGACGATCATGATTACCGCCATCTCGATCATTCCGAAAACAAGTCCAAATGCGAATATATCGGTTATTTTGTTGGATTCATCATTAGAAATCACGCCTTTCAGCTGGTTTTGGTCATCTAATAATAAGGTTAATGCTCTCTGATGCGGAAAATCTGTATCAAGATTCAATCCAAGTCTGGAGACATCATATTGATAGGAGCTGCCTTCTGTATACATTACCGTGGTCGGACTGGTTCGTACTCCTCCTCTAAAAGTCGTTGCATTATAAGCTGTCAGCAATTCATTTGTCTTCAGGTTCTGGATATGATGGCTTAATAGTACAGTGCCACAACAGATGATTATGGATATAAAGATCCAGAGAAGGCAGTGGAATATCATTTTCTTAAAGGCGTTTGTTACCTTTGCATAGGTTGCATGATCTAAAGTTCTTTGCCCATAATCTAAAGCCGCTGCAACTTCATCAAAATTAATAGTGGTATGTAGAAATAAGCCCGCCTTACTCATCGGTTATCATTCCCTTCCGCATACAGGTAAACAGGTATTCCATAAATGCTTCCTTTGTCTCTTTTTTCTTTCGTCGGCTGCAGAAAAGGCAGGAACCATTTTTCAGACGGACAGAACCATCCTCCTCCACAGAGATCACCTGCGAAAAATTGAGGAGGAGACTGCGGCCGCTCATATAAAAACGTCCGCCCTTTGGCAGCAGCGCCATTAGATCCGAAAAAGAGAGGCGCGTGGCAACGTCCCCTTTTAACGTGTGGATGATCAGGCGGTGATTCTGCGTTTCCGCGTATAAAAAATCATCCAGAAGAATCCGCTGGCAGGATGATTGCCCCTGTCCAAGGACAGCCTGAATCTCAATGTAAGCCGGTTCGGAAAGAAAGGTGCGGATCTCATTGAGGCACCAGTCCAGAGCGTCTGCATCCACCGGCTTTAAGAGATAGTCAAGCGGATGTACCCGGTATCCCTCAAGGGAATAATCCCGCTCATTGCTCACAAAGATAAGAGGGATCCGTGCGGCAACAGTTCGAAGCTTTTCGGCTGTTTCAATCCCGTTCAGACCGTTTTTTGCAAGCATAATATCCATAAATACAGCGTTGAAAAGACCGGGGCGGAAAGCCTTTAAAAAGGCTTCACCGCTCTCATAGCAGGTAAAATCAGCCATTTCTCCATGCTCCTCGAAATTCTTCTGTATTAAATCGATCAGATGCTTCTGATCGAAAACGCAATCTTCCACAATAGCAATATGCATCATAATTGCAGCACTCCCTTTATCACGATGCTTCTGAACCAATTAGGTCGAGGTTTGACCATTTGCGTCGAGGTGGTTTTCAGAAAAACACGTAATTGATATACTATTAGTATAGAAGATTATGCGAAAAATGTAAATATTGCGGGAACTTGATGTTTATCTCAGTCGAGAAGACTTCCACCGCTTTTTGGTGGTAGTAATAGCAAATTTGTCTCAATGGGAGGAAAATGGTATGAGAAAAAAATCGAAACGAATTTTAGCAGCTGCATTGTCTGCTATATTAATATGGAATACATGTGAATGGCAGCCGCAGGCATTGGCGGCCGGTTCGCTGCAGCGGATCGGGGCTGAAACGGGAGCAGATGATACTGCGGAAACAGCAGAAAAAGAAGCTGCATTAAAAAAATCTGCATTAAAAGCCTCTCCGTCGGATGCTTCTCCGTCGAATGCGGAAGTAAGAGATAACCGCGGCGAGTCAGGTGCAAACGGAGCACCAAACGGCACAGCAACAGGAGCAGAGACAAAAGCAGAGATAGAGGCGTTTCTGGAGCTGGATGAGGCCATTGCAGTGCAGAAGCTCTCTCTGGGTGCCAAAGAAAGCGATATCGTTCTTCCAGATACTCTGGAGGTTCGGATGAAGCAGGAAACCTCAGAGGATACTCCAAAAGCAGAAGGGGAACTGCAGATAGATGCGGAAGCTGACACCGAAAAAGAAAGCTCAGAGACGGATGCAGATGAGGATATCAGCAGGATTTCCGGCGTGACATGGAAGCTGGATATCAATGAGAGCGACTATCCGGAATTTCACGGCGGGATCTCCCCACAGGATTATTTTGAAGAATTTGACGAGGATGGAGAGCCTATCGAAACCTCCGATAAGACTTGGAATGGCTATTATGAGGCGAATCAGGACTACAACGGCTGTGCCTATGTCTACACACCGGTTCTGCCGGAGGAATATTCAGTGGGAGAGGAGGCAAAGCTTCCGGAAATCTGCGTTCTCGTAGGAGAGATGCAGCTGATGACTCTGGCAGGCGGGGAGTATAACCTGAATAATCAGCCGCTGCTCATTAATAGCACTAATCAAAATGATTTTAATGGAAAAACCATTACCGGCATCTATTGTCCTACCAATCGACCAGAGCTTACATATACAGACATCAAGGGCGGTATCATAATTGATAATGTTACGGTCGATCTGACCATTAAAGATGTAACGATCAAATCTGATGGAGCCAGAGGATGGAATCTGGCTGGTATTTACCTGAAAGGTAATGCCCAGCTGAATCTGACCTTAGAAGGAAAAAATACTCTTTTGGGACTGGATGAGGGAGCCGGAATCGAGGTTGAGAAAAATGCAACGCTGGTTATTACAGAGCAGAGTAAAGGAAGCCTGAGGGCAGTGGGAGGTGCCTATGGTGCCGCTGGTATCGGAGGAAGAGCCGGATCAACAGGTTACGAAGGTGAAAATGAGGAATACGGAACAGGAAAAATTATAATTAAGGGCGGAACCATCGAAGCTGTAGGTGGAGATTGGTGGGTTCGTGCGGATAATTATCATGGAGGAGCCGGAATCGGAACCGGTCTGTATGGAATCGGCGGAACCATTAAAATACTGGGTGGAACGATAACCGCAGAAGGAGGAAGGGAGACAGGAGCCGGAATCGGAGGCGGAGCTGGTGGAGGTGTAGACACGATCGTAATCGGCGGAGAGAATGGCGAAGCTCCCAATATAACCGTATCTTCTTATAATAATAAAACATCAGGATATCAGGGAGCTGCCATCGGCACCGGATGGAATGGAGTGAGTGATTTAAAATTATCCTGTGGCGATATCCGGATATTAAGTGGATCTGTTACGGTAAAGGGCGGAAATATTGGTTATGGAGTGTTAAAGGTTGTTGATGGAAATAGCATGGAAGGCGGCAGTGTCACTATTTCCGAGGCGGTGAAGCTGGAGCTGCCGGTTGGAAGCAACATTAAGCCCCGGGGAGACTGTACCTACGGGAAGAAAACATTCCGGATCACCGCTTATGATAACCAGCTACCAGATGGAACCTATCAGGCTGACATATCCCTGTATCGGGAGAATGATACAGAAAAAGCAAATCCGGTTTATAAAACAAGCACTCAGATGACTGTCTCCAAATTCAGGGGAACGATACCGGATATAACCCAGTGGATAGGCTATTCTGGAAATATGCAGATGGTTGTAGAGCTGAAGCCTTCCGGTGGCGGGGGAGGTAAGATGATGGAGGGAAAGGTTGTTCTAAATAAAGGAATGGATGAAACCATCTCCGTCACGCTTGGAGAAACTGCCTACCAGAAGACAATGGATCTGACTATCCATGATGGCCGTTTGAAGAATGATAAGAATTATACACTGACGGCTCGGTTGGGGGAAGAAGCAAGTGAAGGCGGTACTGCACCGGATGTAGTAACCTATTCATCTAAAAAAGCTTCCGGTTATCAGATAAAGACCGGTAAAGTCAGCTGGTATACGCCCCTGTCCGGAGAGGTTCCGGTATCGGTTCTGGTACAGGAAGAAGGAGGGAAAGGAGAAAATAATAGCTTTAAAGTAACAGGAACCCTCACGATGAAGTCAGAGGAGGAAACGAATCTTTCCCTCACCATCGGAGAACCCCTGTACCCTGTCCGGTTCCACTTCTATTCATCAAAGGTGCAGGCGGTAGAAAATGTATCCCTGACAGCCGGACGGCTGGCTGGAGCTGCTTCAGAAGCTCCGGTGGATAAAGCAGGACAAAGGCCAGTTTGCCTTTGACGGGAAGCTGACAATCGATGCAGAAGCAGGCAATCATGCATATGCCCTGGCATATCTTCCGGCCGGAAATTACCGGTTTGTGATAAATACAGGTATTGCAGGTTTAGGCAGCTCCGGCGGAAGCTTTACTCTGGACAGTGAAACGGTAAAGGCAGAGGCTGCCGGAACGGATATTCCCATATTAAATGAGGCAGAGGCACTGGAGGGAGAGTTGGATCTTTCCCTTGGAAATATATCTTTTTCCGAGGCAGATGGTAAGCTGACAATTTTATATTCTAAAACAGATGGTTCCGGCCAAGTGGTTACAGCAAAGCTGATAGACCAGCCCTATGATAAATGCTATCGGATCACTTCATCTGAGCTGGTAGAGAATTATCATCTCTCTGTGAATACCCCAGCTTCCGAGGAATTAAAGCTCGTATTAAAAAACCTTACGATTACACCGGCAGAGGCTATCGCACCAATTCAGATAAACGGAGCGTCCCAGGTGACCACCTATCTGGAAGGGGAAAACAAGATTTCGATTAATAAATCAGCATCTTCATCAAGGTTCACTGTTTCACCTGCCGGCATCAGTGTGGCGAAGGATGCAAAGCTTACGATTGACAGTGAGCCGGGACAGCCGGGCTCCATAGAGGTGCTCAATAATACAACGGTAGACAAGACTGGTGCAGCAATTGGAGGAAATGGAGGAGAGGATGCAGGAACCATTCACATCAAGGGGGGAACTGTAACTGCAACTTCCACTTCTGGTTCTGACGGAGCTGCTATCGGTGCTTCGTCAGAAAAAAATGTAAAAGAAATACGGATCAGCGGAGGAGTTGTAACTGCAAAAAGTAGTGATGGTGCCGGAATCGGAACAGGAAGTGCTACGAAGGATAGAACCGGTAAAATCGTGATAGAAGGCGGAACGGTGAATGCAAGCTCGTGGAAGGGTGCAGGAATTGGAAGCGGTTCTGGATATGCCGCTGGAAGCCCAGCGATAATTGCTGAGATTGAGATTCATGGCGGAATGATTACAGCCTATTCTTATTCTGGAGCCTGCATCGGAAGTGGTAGAGACAGTTCATCGAGAGTGCTGATTGACGGCGGCACAATATGCTTAGATAATAAAGACGCATGGAATAGGGACGTTGCTCATATTGGAAAGGGGGGGGGAGAGTTCTACAAAGGCATCAACCGATGTGAAGATTATGGGTGGAACGATCCATCTGATCAATGCGGGTGCATATATAAAAAGCCCTATGATTTATGGCTGGGAAAAGACTGCAGATGGAACATGGCAGAAGAATACACCAAAAGATGGGAACGGTAACCCGGTTTATTATACCACAGCGGATCTGACCGGTATCAATGAGAATAATACACTGGTTGAAAAAGCGGGTATTGAAGGAAGCTCCTACGGCTTTAAGGATGTCCGGACAGATTCCAGCGGAAAGCTCTATATGTACCTTCCGGCTTCGGAGGCAGTGAAAGCCTCCTTTGGCGGTGTGGAATTTACCGGGAAGGTTGAGGCAGGCAAGGATGAGAATGTATTGGAGCGTGAACAGACCTCCATTGATTATCAAAGGGAAGTCCTGAAAAATATGGCTCTGTATGATCTCGAATATACGGCATACCCGAGGAATGTATCTTGGACAAAGATCCCGGCAGGCGGCGAGGAGACTCTGACGGGAATTCTGGATAAACCGCCGACGAGTGCGACCGAGAAGATTACTCTGTATGTGCGAAAAGCGGACGCAGGTTCCGAAGCAGCCGCAACCGAGATAAAGATTCCGGTAAGACCGAAAAAACCGGATCCGATACAGATAACAAATGTAACGAAAGACAGCTACTCTATCAGGGTAAAGGGACAGCCCGTTTCCGGTTGTGAGTACGGAATTTCAGAATCTGCGGATGGTGAGCTTCAGTGGCAGACGGGGAAGACGTTTACGTCGCCGAAGCCAGCTCACACCTATTATATAACCCTTCGTGTGAAAGCAACGGAAAACAGTTTTGCATCGAAGCCAGCTGATCGTTTGGAGGTGACAACACCGGATGCATTACTAATCGACGGTCCCGCCGGCAAAGTATCCTTTGAAACGACGGGAACCTATGGACAGACACTTGATCAGATTCCGGTACAGCTGGCAGAGGGATTTCAGGTTGTTAATTATAGTAGATCACCGGTTTCTGGAACATGGAGCTTCAGTAAGGTTCAGGAAGGAACGTCCGCTTCCTCCATTTATCCGGAGGTAAAGGGAACCACTGCATATCAGGTAGAATTTATACCGACAGAAACATCAGAAGGGCAGTATGGAAAACCTTTGACCCAAAGTGTGATTCCAGAGATATCTCCGAAAGAGTTGACTGCAGTTCTTTCGACACCTATTGAAAAAGACTATGACGGAAGTACCGGTATCGCATTAGAGGCGACGGTGGAGATAGAAACTCCGGGTCAGAGCTCGGGTCAGAGCTATACTATCAGTGGCCTGAAAGGAAGCTTTGAAGATGCCAATGCCGGAACCGGTAAGGCGGTAACCATTGATTCCTCAAAGGCAAGGGTTGAGACGGGTGAGAGTGCAGTGAATCTGCAGAATTACCTTATCACATATCCAGCCCAGACCGGAACCATCCATCGGATACAGGGTTCGGTTTCAATCGATCCGCAAGCATGGACCGGAGAAAAAGCCTATGGAGATGACAGCTTTTCCTTGATGGGTGTGAAGGTAGTGGGAGATGGAGCTCTGACCTATACAAGCTCTGATGAAAATGTTCTTACCGTGGATGCACAGGGACAGGTGACCATCAAAGGCACTGGTTCTGCAGAGGTAAGCATCACCATGGCAGACGGAAGGAATTACCTTGGCGCAAGCACACCGGCAGAGGGAACGATCACCATTGAAAAAGGAACCTTTATCCTTACCTTAACGGCTGTGAACCGGAGTACCGGAGCGCAGCAGCCGGAAGGGATTCTCGGAACCTACGAGGATGATTTTGATATCATTGCAAGTATTCAGGGAGCGTATGGTGACAAGCTGCAGGGTAAGATCCGCTTCTATGATAATGGAAATCAGGTTCCGGATACGATCCCTGTAGGGGAAGCTGGAACTGCGGTTCTCAACCTGACGAAGCCGGGAGTCGCATCCGTAGGAACGCACAGGATGACAGCCGAGTTTGATTTTGACACTTACGATGTGTGGGCGGCCAAATACAACACGCCTGCTCCGGCTGCGTATACCTTCGCAATCGGAAAGGTGGCTGTACCGCAGATCACTTGGCCGACGGCAGCGTCGGTGAAGGCGGGAAGTCCTCTGAGTGATTCTGCCTTATCAGGAGGAAGCACCGAATACGGAAGCTTTGCATGGAAGGATCCGGCCCAGACGGCACAGGCGGGCACCCATAGCTACGAGGTGGTATTTACACCGAATGAATGGGCATCCGCTCGTTATGAGATCGCAGCAATGACCGGTACGGCAGAAGTGACAGCAACGGAAGATAAGCCGGATGAAACGGAAAAGCCGGGTGAAACGGAAAAGCCGGGAGAAACAGGCAAGCCGAACGAATCGAATAGAACGGATGATTCAGATGATTCGGATGAGCCGGAAAGACCGAGTCGCAACAACCCGTCCTCCGGTAAGGATAAAACCTCTGGCAGCGGTGTAGTCAGCCAGGATTCAGTCAAAGGAACGATCGACAGTATGGCAGGAATTATCACAGGAGAAACAAACAGCTTTGTCAATGACGGAAAGAGCCATTGGATGATGGATGAGCATGGCTGGTGGTTACGCTTTGCAGATAATACCTACCCGAAGGGAAGCGTGCGTGATTCCGGTGGTGTTTCGCATTGCTGGGAGCAGATCAACGGAAAATGGTGGGCCTTTGATGAAACGGGTTATGCTAAGACAGGCTGGTTAAGAGATGAGGATTACGGCGGCTGGTTCTATATGGATCTGGAACACGGCATGCAGACCGGCTGGGTGCTTCTCGATGGAGTCTGGTACTATTTTAACCCGAGTTCCGATGGAAAGAGAGGGATTATGTATGCCGGACAAAGGACACCGGATGGATACTATGTAGATAAAAACGGTGTCTGGGACGGAAGAAACAAGCAGTAAAGCGAGCTTCAAGTCGAATCTCCGTGGGACTTGGCGCGTGATTCTGGTCAGCGAAGCTGACATGCTTCTATCAGAATCACTGCGCATCTTCGCGGAGAGATGTTCTTGCACTAAGTATAGAATAATCCGGAATGGATCCGCAGGCTTTGGGAATCCTTCCGGATTTCTATTTATTTTTTTCCGTGCAAAAAAACAACAATTCGTGTGCATTTGCTTGACATGTCGCGCGGATTATTAAATAATGAAAGTAGAGCAATAGGCTGACTATATGAGCGTATATTAAGTGTGAAAAGGAATCAGAAAGGGGCGTTGTGGTAATGAAAAATACACGAAAAGCAGCGGCAATCTGGCTGGCCATGTCGTTGGCAATATCGACAGCTTTTGGGAATACAGCATGGGGAGAGATTCGGCCGGATACAGGGAATAACCGGTGTGTCCATGTGCATACGGCAGAGTGCTACAAAGATGCAGACGAAACAGCAACTCCATCCCAGATCGGAAAGGAGCCTACGGAATGTACCCACATTTGCAGCGTAGAAAGTGGCTGTATACGGGATACAGAGAAGGAAAATAATGGGAATGCCGACACGTTGGATACTGTTGCTTCCAATACAGGCAAGAATGATTCTAAGAAAGAGCAAGCTGGAGAAAAAGCCGCAGACCGGAAGGATTCTTCTGGTAATGCAGATGAAAATAAAAACTTAAATGATGTGCCTGCTCAGAACGGGGCAGCACTTTCTGTCAGCACGCCATCCAATGCGGAAGATACCACAGCCACAGGTGGAACCGTCACACCGGTTCCACAGACGAAGATCTTGTCATGGTCATGGTTTGATCCGGAGGAAAATCTGCTTGATGGCAGACTGGAACTCACCGGAATCACTGAGGAAGCTCAGCCATCTTTTACAGAGATCATCGAGTATTTACCATCGGCCATTATCGCCCGGGTGGAAGAAGGCAAAGACGGCGAAAACGTTGAAGATGGGGAAGAAAAGAATCTGCTGATCACCAACTGGAGCTGTGCGGAGTATGTGCAGGACGAAGAAGGCCGCTGGCCACTGGAAGGCACCTATGAGTTTAAAGCAGAGCTGCCGGAAGGGTATGAGCTGGCAGAGGGCGTGGATGCGCTGGTGGTGGAAGTGTCTGTGGCGGGAGACCAGGCAGCGGTGACGGCGAATGAATTGCCGGTGTTACGTGTGAGCCCTGCTTCTGGACAGGAACCCAAAACGCTTAATTTTGATGGGGTGAGTTTTTCAAGTCTTAATGGTGTTTTTGATAGTATAATGAAGCAGACAAATATACAGGTTAAATATTTGGGAACGGGAACTGATGGCCAGTATCAATTTCGCTTAACACTAAATGATACTTCAGCAAGTAATATTATTATACCTAATGGAGACTGGGAAATAGTGTTAAATGGTAATAATCAGTTGGATGGGAAGGGAACGTCTTGTGGTGGAATAGGACTTTACATTACTGGCTGGGGAACCCGCGCAACAATTGTTGCAGGAACTGGAGATGCTTATTTGAATGTTAGTAATTATCCAACTACAGGAAAGAACTTAGATGGATCCAGTGGAATACAGGTTGAGGCGCGTTTGACGATAGAAAGTGGAACTATTATAACAAATGCGAATCGTGCAGAGAACAATAATCTATCATCAGGAGCAATTTATGTGACGAGTAATGGAACCTTAAATATTAACGGAGGGGAAGTTAGAGCGACAGGAAATGGAAAGTATGGTCTATGTGCAAGAGGAACAATTAATATGTCTCGTGGTAAATTTGATATTATTGGAAACGGTATAATAGCAGTGGACCATGAGCTAAGTTCTAATTTTACACTTTCTGGTGGTACAATTAACATCAAATCCCCGACTGGTCATACGGGACTTAGTACAAAAGGCAACCTGACGATTAAGGGTGGGAGCATGAATGTAAATATTCTTGAAATAGTGAATAATACTACAATGATAGTAGAAGGAGGAATATTAGAGACTGGAGGAATAAAGATTGGAGATAATGGTAAGCTGATAAATAAAGGAATGCTTATTGTACATGGTAATTTTGAGGGAAATGGAACGATTAAAAATACCGGTACAATCAGTGGAAATGGAACTGTGCCGGAAGGAAACAGAACAGATCCTGGTGGTATCAGATTTATCCAGCCTGCGGATGTTCCGTATAAGGATGAATTGGTAGTGGATGTTAAGACTTGTGCGGAAATTGAAAAGCCAGAGAATGCAGGTGCATTGACATATGGAATTCTTAATGAAAGCACAGGAAAAGGTACTATTGATACGAATGGTTTGTTGACAGTTAAAAAGATAGGTACGTTTGTAATTCAGGTTACAACAGAAGGGACAGGAGTCTATACACCTGCAAAGCCAGTTACGATAACATTGAAGGTTACTCCGGGAACATATCCTGCTAGGTGGGATTTAAATGTGGAAGCTGCTAAGGGTGTATATAATGGTGCTGAGGGATATCCAGCAGCTACAATTAAATATAAATCGCCTGGTATCCCAGCTGATGCAAGGTACGAATATCAGCTTGCTGCAACATCGAACAGTAGTAATTTACCAGATCAATGGCTGTCAAAGTGCCCAAGGATTGTAAATGTAAATGATTCTGGCCGGTATGTATTTATAAGAGTGCTCACAGACAATTATCAGCCGGGAATCTTTGTTTCTCATAATCAAACGGAAATTACCCAGCGTAGCTTTGCTTCGGAAGTAACAGTAACGATCGATCCCAGTACTTATAATGGAAAAAATCAGAATCCGAAGATCAAAGTGGTTGAGAACTGGAACGGTTCGTCAGGAAATGAGTTAAAAGAAGATGTCGATTATAGCATTAAGTGGTGGATAAATGAGGACCGTGTAATAGTCGACGAACCAAAGAACGCTGGAAACTATAAGGTTGTTCTGGTGGGAAATGGGAATTATACGGGTGAACAGAATGGAGCTATATTCACAATCAACAAGTGTAAATTAAAATCACAGATAACAGGAGATTCCTTCGATAAAGTCTATGATGGGACTACGGATATTACAGAGGAGCAGAAGCTGGCAATTCAGCTTTGCGACGACAATAATGGTACTCTCAAGCTTCAGGATGTTCGCGCAGATCAGGTGAAGTGGGCATATCGAAGTGCAGATGTTGGAGAGCACGAGATAGATGCGACGATCATCTCGTTAGCAGGTGATCAGGCAAAGAATTATGAGCTGACAGAACAGACGGTATCGCAGCAGGGCACGATCAAGTCTCGTGATTTCGCGTCCATGACCGTATCCGCAGCCCCGCTTACCTACAACGGTACCGAGCAGCAGCCGAAGATCAATGCTTCTGTGGAAACCGGTCTTGAAAATGTAAGCCCGGATGCAACATTTACCTACTCGAAGGACGGTGTCAATTACCAGAGTGAGATCCCGGGCTTTACAGAGGCGGGAACGTATCTGGTGTATGTGAAGGCGTCCATGGCGAATTTCAATGACGCAGTCAAAACCGTTGCGGTGACGGTGACTCCGAAAGAAAGTTCATCTGGCGGTAATTCCGGAAATAATTCTGGAAATAACACGTCCGGAGGCGGCGGCTCCAATAATGGCAGCTCCAGTTCAGACGGGGACAGCTCCGATTATGATGATCCGAACGAAAGTAGTGTTAAAGTAACCCCGAATCCGTCCAACAAGGTTACAAAGGACAGTCAGAAGGGCTACAGAAATGTGGAACAGGGCATCATCACCGGCACAGCCAATCAGACCGTGAACGATGGCTACAGCCATTGGATGAAAGACGCCAAAGGCTGGTGGCTCCGCTTTAGTGACGGTACATGGCCAATGGCCGATCGTACTGGTGCATATCACTGGGAGAAGATCAACGGAAAATGGTGGGCCTTTGATGAAATGGGTTATGCTAAAACAGGCTGGTTAAGGGATGAGAATTACGGCGGCTGGTTCTATATGGATCCGGAACACGGCATGCAGACCGGTTGGATGCTTCTCAATGGAGTCTGGTACTATTTTAACCCGATTTCCGATGGAAAGAGAGGGATTATGTACGCCGGACAAAGGACACCGGACGGATACTATGTAGATAAAAACGGTGTCTGGGACGGAAGAAACAAGCAGTAAAGCGAGTTTCAAGCCGAACCTCCGTGAGACTTGGCGCGTGATTCTGGTAAGAGAAGCTGACATATTCCTGCCAGAATCACTGCGCAGGAAAAAATCTGCTAAAATTAAGCTTGTTAAGCGTTTCGGTGAACGCTATAATAAAAAAGCATTAATCGGCATCGGAAACAGAAAAGCAATTGAATTGAAAGATTCGATTGCTTTTTTTAATTTGGCATCCCCATTCCATCCATGTTCTCCATATAGATGTCCATAAAGACAAGTTGAAAATTGACCTGGGCGCCAGCTTTCAGACAGTTCTGCTCTGTCCTCTGCTCTGTCATCCACAATCGCAATCTGCATCGTGCCATCTCCTTTGCACAATAATCCAATATTAGTATAACATAAAACCGCAGGAAAAACTTGCGTCTTAAACAGGAAACCTGCGTCTTAAACAAAGTCGGTTGCATTTCTCTTGACAAGATGCTACGCTAATTATATTACCAGCCTTTTAGGTGAGAAGGTCCACGAGGATCGCACTGCGGCGGAAAGGAAGAGTGCCGCTGTCGCGCCCCGCCGCAGGCGGAGAATCCTGCAAGCAGGATTCTTTTTCATTTTTCTTTTCGGGAAAGGAGGCCCGGCATGAAAATCGCACTTTGTACGGAATTAAGGAATGCAGAATGGTTTGAGAGCAGGCTGCGCTCCCTTTTTGATGGGGATGGGCAGCTTGCGATTGACGAATTGTGGAATGAGAACCAGCTTGCCCAGGCACTCCGGCGAAGCCGGTACCATGCGGTTGTCATCGCCATGACCGGAGCAAAGGGACTGGAGGCGGCCATTCAGGCGAAGCGGCTGGCACCGGAAACACCGCTTGTCTGGTGGAGTGATGATGAAAACTTCGCCCTGATCGCATATCAGCTTCGTATCCCGGCATTCCTCTCCATAGATTGTAGTGATCAGGAGCTATATGAGGCGATGGAGTCCATCAGGAAACGGAGGTATGGAAATGCGAATTGCGCTATGCAGCTATAGTCAGAAGGGGGAAGCAGTCTCCCGGCTTCTTTAGGGAAAAAGGGGAAGTAATGAATCAGGTGAGAAAGAAAAGTATGAATAAAAAATATTACCGGAGAGAACAAAACCGTCACGCTATATAGAAAATAATGACAACAGGAGGAAATGGATATGAGGTATAAAAAGAAGAAACGGCAGATCGTATCTGCAGCATTGGCGGCAATGATGGCGATGCAGTTATGCATACCGTCTGCAACGTTTGCTGCAGTCCCTACAAAAAAGTTGAAAGTGATCACGGGATTTACGGAATTACCGGAGGAGGTCGCGCATATTCAGATCCCTGCGGATGCCGGAGAAAACTTTGAGGATTATCTGAATTTCCCGGAGACGATCGAGGCTTCGGTGGTGGAATATAAGAACGTGAATCATCAGAAAAATAATGCGGATCGCGATAAGGGCGCGGAAGATGAGAAAGCGGCAGCAGACGACCGTGATAAGAAAGAAGACTTTGGAATTGCTACCGGCAGTAATGCAAAGAAAGAAAATCTGAATGAGGAGGAAACTCCGGAAACAGAAAATTCAGAAAACGTGCCGGATAGCAATGATGAGGAGGAAGCAGATAAACAGGAAGTTCAGGAGAAAGACCAGCAGGGTACGTTTCTGATCGCGACCGACAGCAATGCCGGGGATTTTCTTAAGGATTATGAGTTTGAAGATGAGGAAATCTCAGAAGATATCCCGGTGCTGACGGATATCAGCGTTACTTGGGAGCCGGATGGGAACCGGGAAGATGAAAGTGGTTTCTATTATTATCTTCCGGTTCTTCCGAGAGAGTATATTTTGGCAGCGGGCGTGGAGCTTCCGGAGATCGAGGTCAGCATGGACGGCGGAATCGCTTTGCTGGCATCAACAGATACTTATAATATTGCGAATGGCGGTATCAACATCAACAGCAACACATTGGAACAGTATAATCATGCGACTATCACGGGAAGCAGTACGACCAATGTTATTCTGGTTAATGGTGTGGAGGCTACAATCACGATTTCAAATCTGGATATCCAGATACCGCTTGTTAAGAACGATGAGACAGCGAGTACCTGGGTACCGGCGATCCGACTGGTGAATGGTGCAAAACTGAATCTGATTCTGGAGGGAGAAAACACGCTCAAGGGCGGTGATATGTGTGCGGCTATTGAGGTGCCGGAAGGCTGCACCCTGACTATCAGCGGAGAGGGAAGCTTAAAAGCAACCGGTGGAGAAGGCGCCGGAATTGGTGCGTCGAGCAGGAGAAATGGTTCCTTGGGGACGATTGTGATCGACGGAGGCGATATCAAAGCTTATGGCGGCGGGATGGCAGTAGGTATTGGCGGCAGTGCAGAGGGTGGCAGCGGTACCATTATCATCAACGACGGAACTGTGTACGCCATGGGCGGACATGGAAGCTACTACAAGGATATTAAAAATGTATACGGTGGAGCAGGAATTGGCGGTGGACCGTACGGCTGCGTGGATAGGATTGAGATCAATGGTGGCAATGTGACAGCCTGTGGAGGATATGCTACGAACGCAGGAAGACACCCCGGAGCCGCAATCGGCACTGGCGGCGGTGGAGCAAAAGCGGTAGAAGGTGGATACAAGTATGGTGAGATTGTGATCAATGGTGGAACGGTTTCGGCCATTGCGTATAATAATGAAGTATATGCGATCGGTATCGCAGTGAAGCCCGGTCAAGCGCTGCCGGAGGGTAGTACCTTGGAGGGCTCCATTTCCATCAGTAATGAAGCAACAGTAAACTTAAATGGCGGCGATTATTTCCCGAAAAGTGAAAATTCCGGACTGAAAAACTATACCATTCAGGGCACGATTGCGGATGTACGATTCACCGAAAGCACTTATCCGGTGACAATCAGCGTGGGAGAGATTACCTGGAATGCAGGGACGATGAAGGTGAGCGATTATCAAGGTACACTTAAGGCATCCAATTATCTGAAGCCATTAACGCCAGGGAAACCGGTAACGGTACAGGTGACGGTTGGAGACTATGTTTATCGGATGGAAGCTGACGTTGCTGATGAGAATGCAACGATCACTTTGAAGGCCGCAACTCCTCTTTATGAGACAAGATTAAAATTTGTTTCCACGGCGATCACGAGTGATCAGGTATTACAGGCAACCGATATCACGATCAAGCAGAATGGTGAACCGTTGAGCAATCAAGAAGGTCAAAGTGCAGCTATGGTCATTCCTTCCATGCAGATTTCGTATGATGAAGCGAACACGGGACATCTGACGGTATATCTGCCGGAAAATAGGAATAACACAGAGATTTCGGTGACGGTACCGGGCTTAAATGACGGCAATCCGATCACAGTATCAGGTAAGACGATTTCGACAACACCAAATGAAATTACGATGTTTTATGGTGATACCTTTTGTAGTCATGAGCACTATAATGCAGATGGATTTTGTGAAGCATGTGGTGCATATCAGGAGGCAGGAACGTGGAATGGATATTATGAGATTTATAATGCCGGTCAGCTTTTCTGGTTTGCAAAGCAGTTTAATGATAGTAAAATCCCTGATAACAGCAATCTGAAGCTGATGAAGGATATTGAGATCCCGGACGGATATGCCTGGACAAGCATTGGAAACATAGATAATAAGTATTTCAGGGGGAATATTGAGGGAAATTATCATGTAATCTCCGGACTGCGACCTGCTGCTGACGGTACAAGTCATAAGCGGGGACTGGTGGCAAGGATTCAAGATGGGAGTGTACAAAATATAGGGCTGGTGTTGGAAGATGGTTGGACTTTCGGGTTGTGTCATACCGCTGTTGGTACCAATATTCAGAATTGTTTTGTAGTAGGAACAAATTTTTTAAATAATTCTTCAAACGGAACGGTGACTAATTGCTTGGCTGTATCAGGAAAACTGGAAGAAACTAAGTACTCGAATAATCATAGGGCTACTTTTACGAACTGTTATGAGACAACAAAGAGTGCTTATAGTTCTCCGGGTATTACTACTCTAGATAACGAAGAAAAACTGAAAAAACTGAAATCCGGAGAAATTGCCTATAAATTAAACGGTGATCAATCAGATGGTACGTGGGGACAGGTGATCGGAACGGAGGATTACCCGCATTTCCGCAAGTACAGTAAGACGGTATATTATGATTCAGCTGCTGGTACATATTCTAATAATAATGCGGCAAGTATCACTTCCGCAGCTGTCACGGATATTAAGACGATTTCTGAAAAAAAAGCGACTGCTACACTTAAGGCAACAGGAACTCCCGGAGCAGAGGTTAAGTTTTTCTTAACCTCCGGCGAGGATGAGCGGACAGGGACATTAGATGATATGTTCTCGAAAGGAACGTTACTTAAGGAAAGTCCTTCCGGAAACTATGAGTGTACTATTGAGAATTTAACTCCGGACACAGAATATCATGTCAGACTGATGATTAAAAAGGATGGTACGTTATCTCTTGATGTAACCTATGTAAATTTCCGGACAGAAAAAGTGCGGCAGGAGGCACCTAATGCTGCTGATGTTTCTATCAATTACGAACAGGAGACTTTAGAGAATAAAGCTTCCTGCGATTTGGAGTATGCTGCTTCTAAGGATGCACAGTCATGGACAACGATAAGACAGGGTGGTATGGTTCGTCTGACAGGGCTGCTGGATAACATTCGTGAAAATGGTGGGTCTGTACCATTCTATATTCGCAGGAAAGCATCCTCGTCCATGTCAGCCAGTGAAGCGGTTTTGGTGGCGAATTTGCAAACACAGGCGATTCCGGGAGAATCGAACAAGCCGAATATTGATTATGGGAAGGAAAAAATCACAATTTCCTCATCTTTACAGTATGTGATTGTAAACGGAACCAATACCTCTCCAAGCTGGACATCTGCAAAAATGGGCAGTGGATCAGGAATTTCGATTACAGACATCATTTCTTCCGATCATGAGAGTACGGTTTATTATCGGTATGCTGCAAGCAACACGGATAAGAAATTTGCCGGAAAACCCGAAAGTATCACGATTCTTAAAAGAACGGCAGCACCGGCTGCAATAACTGAGGATGAGGTGGATATAACCGGTACGACGATTACCATAAACAGAACGAATCCGGAAAATGACATTGAGTATGGATACCGTGATGTAGATTCAGACGGAGCATTTACATGGATTGACGGTACGAAAATTCAGGGATTATATCCGGCACATGGATATCAGGTAACCAGCAGAATAAAGGCGAAAGAGAATGCATTTGCTTCTGAGAGAACGGAACCGCTTAATGTGTCTACCAGGGATACACTGAGAATTGTAGGAAACGGAACACAAAAGTGGAATGCGAAGGGGACTTATGGGGGTTCACTTGCTCAGATTTCGGTTTCCCTGGCTTCTGGTTATGGTGTTTATAATGGTGCAAATCAACTGGTAGCCGGAACCTGGAACTGGGAACCGGAAAATAGTAGTCCAGCATCTGGTATTTATCCGAATGTAAAAGGTAACAAGGCTTATACCGTGAAATTTACACCGACAGATTCAAGTGCTTCATACGATAGGACATTAACAGATTCCGTGGTACCGGAAATTTCTAAGTACCAACTGCAATTATCATCAGTTGCGGTAGAAGATAAGACCTATGATGGCACGACAACAGCAACTGTACAGCAGCCATTCATGATAGACACTGGTGTGAATACAGCTGCCGGAAATGAAAAACTGCAGATCACAGGCTTAACAGCCGCTTTTAAGAATGCAAATGCCGGAACCAATAAAGAGGTTGTGATCGATGCCTCGAAGGCAGTGATAACAGGAGCAGCAGCGAGCGGTGGCGGAGCAACAGCCGATCCGGATAACTACCAGGTCAACATTCCTTCCAGTGCAACCTCAACGATCAAAAAAGCAGCATCTTCGATCACGATCAATGATGCAGAGTGGCCGGGAACGAAAACATATGGCGATCCTGATTTTCCATTGACTGGAGTTACCACCGTTGGAGATGGAGCGGTGACCAAGACAAGCGACTCTGCGAATGTACTGACGGTGGATGAAGATGGTCAGGCAACGATCCATGGCGCAGGTACGGCAAATGTAACGATTCGTATGGAAAATGGTACCAATTACACGACAGGTAATAATTCCAGACCGATCACCGTTCAGAAGGGAACCATTTCCCTGAATCTGAAAGCCGGAAAGAAAACAGATCTGATGCAGAGACTCCTGGCAGTTCTTGGAAATGTGGAAGATACTTATGTTCTGACTCTGGAAGCGAAGGGAGCTTATCAGGATGTGCTGGCCGGAACGGTAATATTTTATGAAAATGGACAGCAACTCAATCAGACGCCGATCCCATTGACCAATGGAACCGCGTCCATGGAATATTCGGTTCCTTCTGCCGGTACGCATGAAATTTCGGCAGAATATGTGCTTCCGGCCGATGGCCCAGAGAAGGAAAATTACAATGATCCTGCACAGGTAAGCTGCAGCTTCGAGGTCGAAAAAGCAGATGAGGATCAGATTCAGATCAAAGAAGTGGACGGTAAGCTTTACGGTGATGATCCATTCGAACTGGAACTTACCGGACAGAAGGGAACCGGAGCTGTGAAATTCTCCGTTCCTGCTGACAATGGAGTTCTGGAGTTATCCGAAGTGAACGGAAAAACAGAGGCGAAGATCATCGGAGCCGGAACGGTCCTCGTGACAGCTGAGGTTGCCGGGGATACTGGCTACAATGGAACAACGGTAACAAGAGAGATTACCATTGGAAAGGCACAGACCCCGGAGGTTTCGGTGGCAGCGCCGAAGATTGCACCGGTTCCGGCAGATGCACCGGAGGAAGTAAAAGCGATCGCTAACCTCTTAAAGAACAACGCCCCGGAGATTACCGGACTGGATACTGTGGCAGCAGATCTGATCCGGGAAACAGAAAACGGGGATGTGATCGTAAAAACAGGAGAAGATCAGACGATTTCCGGAGTGGAAGCGAAGGAAAAACTTAAGAAGGAAGGAATCGTTACCACCGAAAAGAAGGTAAGACTTGTGGTTGAGCCGTATATGTCGGTGGAAGTAAAGGGTGTGACCGAAAAACAGGGAGTGAATGTGATCACTTTTGAAATCACTGCATTATACAATGTAAAAGCCACAACAGCCGGAAAGAATGAGACCATGCAGGAGGAAGGAACCGGTAGAAATACCATTCTGATCGGCACAGCAATCCCGCAGAAGGTTGGAATCCCGGTTACGATCACCCTGCCGCTCCCGGCAGATTATCCGACCGAAGATCTCTTTATCCGGCATCTGTTACATAGCGGAAAAATTGCTTATTATCCGGTAACAGTAAAGAAAACGCAGGGAAGTGTGATGGCAGAGTTTGTAAACAAGGATGGCTTTAGTACCTTTGAGCTGCTCTCAGACAGCCGAAAGGGAACGGTTGCATTTGATCATGGAGTCGGAGAACGGAGCTATAGCCTGGAGCAGATGGATGAAGCGCTTCCGACAGTCAGCAAGGATGGAGCTGTGTTCAAGGGCTGGAAGATCAACGGCACGTTGTATACAACTGTGAACGAAGCATTCCTGGATGCGCTGGATCAGGCAGAAGGACATCGTGTGACGGCGCAGGCAGTTCTGGAAAGCAGCAGTCCTGAAACTCCTGATAATCCGAAGGAAGACGATAAACCTGGTTCTGCAACTCCTGATAATCCGAAAGGTGACAGGAACACCGGTTCTGACAGTGACAGAGAGGATACCGACTGGAATGTGACCAGAAATGCATGGGAAACAAAGAAAGTCAATGGCGTAGTCAGATGGAGATACTATGATAGCGATGGACGTCGTGTATCCAATGCATGGAAGCAGATAACGGACAATGGAATGATGAACTGGTATCACTTTGGTGCGGACGGGTACATGGATACCGGCTGGTTTAAAGATGCGGATGGAAACTGGTATTATCTGAATCAGGCATCCGACGGCACGCAGGGAACCATGAAGATCGGCTGGTTTAAGGACACAGATGGGAACTGGTATTATCTGAATCCGGTATCTGACGGTACGCGGGGAGCGATGAAGACCGGCTGGTTTAAGGATGTGGATGGAAACTGGTATTATCTGAACCCGGTATCTGACGGTACCCAGGGAGCGATGAAGACCGGCTGGTTTACAGATCCGCAGGATGGACATCTCTATTATCTGGATCCAAAGACCGGTGCAATGGTGACCGGAAACATACAGAATGATAGCGTGTGATTCTGTTTCATGGGGATCCATCAACTTTTATGGTTGATGGATCCCTGCTCTTATCTTCTCATAGGACAAATGGAAATTTTTACTTGACAGTTCTATGTTTTTTCATGTATGATAGAAATAGTGTGAAGAGACATTTATCGTTTTCATGCAAATGTATGTAATGACCACTCCCGCAGAACAGACTACGGAAGTTAAGCCCATCGGACAGGCGGGTCAAGCGCCGCGTGGGGTTAAGCCCACATTATTGATTGAGTTAAAAGCTCAAATTTATAAGTTGATTACTTTATAATCAGTGTTTGAAAAACACATCATCTTGTGAATCGGTCAATAAGTGCAGGGACAATATATTTGCGATTGCAGACTTGGAAGAAAAAACGATAAAGCTCAGAGGTAGACGGGAGCGGAGTGACGCGCCCCAGACCCCAATGGAATAGAATCGTTTTGAGCAGATGATGGTTTTGGCGTCATCTGCTTTTTTTATTATTCAGATGATGCGCAATCAATAAAATGCGTGAGGAACAAAACCATGGACAGAGAGAGACAAAAGAAAGCCCCGATCTATGAAGCGCTCGAGGCATTTAAAAAGAAGAGAGTTGTCCCGTTTGATGTACCGGGACATAAGAGAGGACGCGGAAATCCGGAACTGGTACAGCTTTTAGGCGAAAAATGTGTATCTTTGGACGTAAACTCCATGAAGCCGCTTGACAACCTCTGTCATCCGGTCTCCGTGATCCGTGAGGCGGAAGAGCTTGCGGCGGAGGCATTCGGAGCGGCCAGCGCCTATCTGATGGTAGGCGGAACGACATCTGCGGTCCAGAGCATGATCCTCTCGGTGGTAAAAGCCGGAGATAAAATCATCCTGCCGCGAAACGTACATAAGAGCGTCATCAACGCTCTGGTGCTCTGCGGCGGAATCCCGATCTACGTAAATCCGGAGATGAACCAGAAACTCGGTATTTCGCTGGGAATGCAGGTCGAAAAAGTAAAACAGGCCATCGAGGACAATCCGGACGCGGTTGCGGTGTTCGTCAACAACCCGACCTATTACGGCATCTGCTCTGATATAAAAACGATCGTACAGCTTGCCCATTCGAGGGGCATGAAGGTCCTCGCAGACGAAGCCCATGGAACCCACCTGTATTTCGGAAAGAATCTTCCGATCTCCGCAATGGCAGCGGGAGCTGATATGGCGGCGGTATCCATGCACAAGTCCGGCGGAAGTCTGACCCAGAGTTCGCTTCTTCTTTTAAATAAGGGAGTGAACACCGATTATGTGCGCCAGATCATCAACCTGACCCAGACTACAAGCGCATCCTACCTGCTTCTTTCCAGTCTTGATATCTCAAGACGAAATCTGGCTCTCCGCGGTGAGGAATCCTTCGCGAAGGTCGTTGAGATGGCAGAGTACGCAAGACGGGAGATCAACTCCATCGGCGGCTACTATGCTTACGGAAAAGAACTGGTGAACGGGGACAGCATCTTCGATTACGATGTGACGAAGCTTTCCGTATATACAAGAGACATCGGACTTGCGGGAATCGAGGTCTATGATCTTCTGCGCGACGAGTATGATATTCAGATCGAGTTTGGAGATATCAGCAACATTCTTGCTTACATCTCCATCGGAGACCGGATTCAGGACATCGAGCGTCTTGTGGGGGCTCTCGATGATGTGGAACGTCTCTACAAAAAGGACAGCGCGGGACTTCTCTCCGGTGAGTATATCTCCCCGAAGGTCGTGATGTCCCCGCAGAAAGCGTTCTACTCCGAGAAGGTCTCTGTTCCGGTGGAAGCGTCTTCAGGAAGAGTCTGTGCGGAGTTTGTGATGTGCTATCCGCCGGGAATCCCGATCCTGGCGCCGGGGGAGATGATCACGGACGACGTGGTCCAGTATATCCTGTATGCGAAGAAAAAGGGATGCTCCATGCAGGGAACAGAAGATCCGGCGGTGGACCATCTGATGGTGCTGGCAAATATATAGCATGAATTTTTAACGGCATTGCATCCGTATGCGGACAAACAGGATGTCTGCCCGCATACAGGCTTTGGCCAATACGATACAAGGAGTCACGAGATATGGAATTCTGGTTTTCAGAACTGCACACCGGAAACGTCAAGCTGTCCATCAAGATCGAAAAGCAGCTGTTTTCCGGGGAGAGTGAATATCAGCGGATCGACGTGTTCGATTCCGAGGAATTTGGAAAATTTATTTCTCTGGACGGGGAGATCGTATTCTCCGAGAAGGACGAGTTTATTTATGACGAGATGGTGACCCACGTGCCGATGGCGGTCCATCCGTGTGTGAAGGACGTACTGATCATCGGCGGCGGCGACGGCGGTGTCGCGAAAGAGCTTTTGCAGTATGACTGCGTGGAACATATCGATGTCGTGGAGACGGATGAGATGTTTGTGGAGGTTTCAAGAAAATTTTTCCCGGAGGTAGCCTGTGCCTTAGATGATCCGCGTGTCGAGGTCCACTATGATGATGGTCTGAGATTTTTAAGAAACAAGAAGGCAAAGTATGACCTCATCATCAACGATTCCACAGACCCCTTCGGCCATACGGAGGGACTGTTCACGAAGGAATTCTACGGTAGCTGTTACAGTGCCTTAAAGGAAGATGGAATCATGGTCTACCAGCACGGAAGCCCATTCTACGATGAGGACGAGCTGGCCTGCCGCAGCATGCACCGCAAGGCATTCCGCTCCTTCCCGATCAGCCGTGTGTATCAGGCGCATATTCCAACCTGTCCGTCCGGATACTGGCTCTTCGGCTTCGCTTCAAAGAAATATCATCCCATCAAGGATTTCAAACCCCGGGAATGGGATGCATTAAATATCGAAACATGGTATTACACGACACATCTTCACATGGGAGCGTTCATGCTGCCGAAGTATGTTGAGGATCTTTTAAAAGAGGAGGAAAAATAAACATGAGCAGATTAATGATCATCGGCTGCGGAGGTGTTGCGTCCGTAGCGATCCACAAGTGCTGTCAGAACAGTGATGTATTCACAGAAATCATGATCGCAAGCCGTACCGTATCCAAGTGCGATGCCTTAAAGGAGAAACTTCAGGGAACTACAAAGACGAAGATCACGACCGCGAAAGTGGATGCTGACAACGTGGACGAGCTGGTGGCTTTAATGGAAAGCTACAAGCCGGATGCAGTGTTAAACGTTGCACTCCCGTATCAGGACCTGACGATCATGGATGCATGCTTAAAGGCCGGCGTGAACTATATCGATACCGCAAACTACGAGCCGGAGGACACCGACGATCCGACCTGGCGCGCGATCTATGAGAAACGCTGCAAGGAAGAGGGCTTCACCGCATACTTCGATTATTCCTGGCAGTGGGCATATCAGGAGAAATTCAAAGAGGCTGGACTTATGGCACTCTTAGGAACAGGTTTTGACCCGGGCGTCACAAGCGTCTTCTCCGCATATGCGTTAAAGCACTATTTCGATGAGATCCACACCATCGACATCTTAGACTGCAACGGCGGCGACCATGGCTACCCGTTCGCTACAAACTTCAACCCGGAGATCAACCTCCGCGAGGTATCTGCAAACGGCTCCTACTGGGAGAACGGCCACTGGGTAGAGACAAAGCCGATGGAGATCAAGCGCGAGTACAACTTCCCGCAGGTCGGAGAGAAGGATATGTACCTCCTGCACCACGAAGAGATCGAGTCTCTCGCGAAGAATATTCCGGGCGTAAAGCGCATCCGCTTCTTCATGACCTTCGGCCAGAGCTACCTGACCCACATGAAATGCTTAGAGAACGTTGGAATGCTTTCCACTTCCCCGATAAACTTTAACGGACAGGAGATCGTTCCGATCCAGTTCTTAAAGGCGCTTCTTCCGGATCCGGCATCCTTAGGTCCGAGAACCGTCGGAAAGACAAACATCGGCTGTATCTTTACCGGTGTGAAGGACGGAAAAGAGAAGACGATCTATATTTATAACGTATGTGACCATCAGGAGTGTTACAAGGAAGTCGGCTCCCAGGCCATCTCCTACACGACTGGCGTACCGGCAATGATCGGTTCCATGATGGTAGTAGACGGAACCTGGAAGGGCGCAGGTGTATTCAACGTCGAGGAGTTCGATCCGGATCCGTATATGGAAGCGCTGAATAAGTGGGGACTTCCGTGGGTTGTGGATGAAAATCCTCAGATCGTGGAATAAAAATTTGAAAATGATGACTGTTCGGCAGATTCGTGCTGTCCGTGGGAAAAATGCGGAATGTGGAACAGTTTCAAGTACAGAAAACACCTCTGGCAGGAACGAGTTGTCAGAGGTGTTGTTGTATTGTGATGCGGCAGTAAAAATGAACTTCGTTTTCTGGTAGGACTGAAATGTGTATCGGAAACGAGTCAGTAATTGGAGAATAAAATGAAGATTAATGAATTACCCACTCCATGTTATGTGATCGATGAAAAAAAACTTAGAGAAAATCTGGAAATCTTAAAGAAAGTCAAAGACGACACCGGCTGCAAGATCCTCCTTGCACAGAAGGCATTCTCGAACTTCTTTGAGTACCCGCTGATCGGGCAGTATCTGGACGGAACCACAGCCAGCGGTCTTTTCGAGGCAAAGCTTGGATATGAAAAAATGGGAAAGGAGAATCATGTGTTCGCTCCGGCCTTCAAGGAATCCGAGATCGGCGAGATCACCGATATCTGCGAACATCTGGTATTCAATTCTTTTTCCCAGCTTGAAAAATACGCGGACTTCTGCAAAGAAAAAGGCGTCAGCATCGGCATCCGCGTAAACCCGGAGTGTTCCACTCAGGGCGACCACGCGATCTATGATCCATGCGCGCCCGGCTCCAGACTCGGCGTGACACTGGCGAATTTCCGGGAAGATCTCGTGGAAAAGCTTGACGGGATCCATTTCCATACTCTCTGCGAGCAGAACTCGGATGATCTGGAGACGACTCTGAAAGTTGTGGAAGATAAATTCGGAAAGTATCTGAAGCTTCCGAATATCAAATGGCTCAACATGGGCGGCGGACACCATATTACGAGAAACGATTACGACATCGACCGTTTAGAGCGCTGCATCCGCCATATGCAGGAGACATATGATGTCACTGTCTATGTGGAACCGGGGGAAGCTGTGGCGTTAAACGCGGGATATCTCGTGACGGAAGTCATGGACATTGTGGATAACGGGATCAGGACGCTGATCTTGGATGCTTCCGCTGCCTGCCACATGCCGGATGTGCTGGAGATGCCATACCGTCCGCCGTTAAAAGACTCCGGCGAAGCAGACGAAAAGCAGTACACCTACCGTCTCTCATCAATGACCTGCCTTGCGGGTGACGTGATCGGCGACTATTCCTTCGACCACGAGATTCAGATCGGCGATAAACTCTATTTCGAGGACATGGCGATCTACTCCATGGTAAAAAACAACACCTTCAACGGCATGTGCCTGCCGTCCATCGCGCGAATGGATGAGAATGGGGAGTGCAGTGTGGTGAAAACCTTTGGGTATGAGGAATTTGTGAGAAGACTGGGATAAAATAGAAACATGATTATAGAAAACGGGGCTGTCGCATTAGCAAATATTTTTTGCTGGGCGGCAGCCCTGCTTTATGCCCAAATGGCATCGAAATCGGTCACGTTTTCGATGCCATTCTTTATAAACGCAGTTCATTCCCAGGCATCCCTTT
>NZ_JAWQDE010000025.1:0-22152 GCF_036318045.1 Clostridium sp. CM74B_53
TGTTTGCCATACAGAAAAACAGAAAATTTCGCCATAGATTACTTGTATTATAGCATAGATTCCGCTTTTCTTCTTAAAAATCACTAGATTATAAGCAACTTTTAAAAGAGCGGTGGAATTTACTTTTACACTGGAATTTACTTTTTCAAGTCAGCGATGAAAAACTATTTCAGCAATACCGTTGCAAATGGCATCATGGCAAGAAACCAGATTATTGACCTTGCCACTGATCCGCTTGCAGAGCTGATTAGCGCCGATCCTTCAAAGCGAACGGAAATGATAAAAGACCTGAGTTTTCTGAGCTCCAGCAAAATTCAGAGTAATGAAGCAGACATAGAGAAAATCAAAAACATATTGATGAAGATCATTCGGGATGTAAAAGAGAACATGGCAGAAGAGCAACCCAGTGGAGCGGTTGCTACAGCAGAAGCAGTAAAGAGGATTCGTGCCGCATTACCGGACAAGCCACAATCTGAATTGACAGCCGATGATGTGTCAACAGCCATTACTGCCTACATAGGAACGATGATCACAATGGACGAGAATACTTCAGAACTGTTCCAGCAGCTTGCCGAGCAAGTTCTTGAGCTCCCCTTGGATGGGGAAAATTAAGCGGGTCGCTGCGGCGGGTTTTTATATACCTCTTGCGCCCCCCGTTGGCACAGAAAATCTTTTCGCACAGCTACAAGATATCCTGCGCCAACTACACCCGAACAGCCGGATTTTGCTTATGGCAAATTCCCTGTCTTTTGTAACTTACAGCCCACAAAATCCGCCTGTTCTGCTGCCACTGAAAACGGTCTGTCTGGCGTGGGACAACCCCCTTTCCAGCATCAGCGGTCGCAAAAGGTATAACACACTATACTTTGCAAGCAAAATCGTGTGCCAAGTGGAACTCCGTCCCCTTTGGATACCCCACCTGTCCATGCAGTAGCGATCCATCCTGCTCCCACACGATAGATACGCTCCTGCCCGGAACAGGTAAAACAGGCCCAGAGATTTGCCCAAATAGCGGGTAAATCTCTGGGCCTGTTTTGGTCAGCAGCGGCTGGGAAAAGGTGAACGGAAAGCCTTGCTGTCTGATAAATTTGAGTTGGATATTTTCGTATTGAGATGCGAAAATCTGTTGTTCTGAATTCCTGTATCTGGTATAATAAAATCGTCGAATTTTCTGACCGGATTTGCCCATATGGCCACATCATCGTGATGCTCCACAGTGGGAAGATTTTGATGGTAGAGACCAAGGGCGACCACTTGGACAACGATGAATCTAAGGAAAAAGCCAAAATCGGCGACCAGTGGGCGAAGCTGGCCGGAAAACAGTACAAGTATTACATGGTGTTTGAGACCAAGCAGCCGGACTATCCGGGAGCGTATTCCCTGGAGCGGTTTATGGAGATCGTGAATGGATTATAATTTTCCAGATATATTTGGAGGAACACATGAACACTAGAATCGAAATTTGTACAAAGGAAGATGAATCCACAACTGTTAAAGGCGGTATTTTAGAGCGGTTGGTGGCGCAAATATTGACGGTTCAGCAGTTTGAAGTTACCCAAACAGTGCGTGTAACCGGGATAGAAATAGATGTATATGCAAAACACAAAATCACAAATCAAGTGATTCTTGTTGAGTGTAAGGCTCATGAGAATGCTTTACCAGCGGATGTCATCACTAAATTGTTAGGAAACATAATGCTGCGCAAAGCTGATGCTTGTTGGCTCGTTACGACAGGGCCCCTGTCTAAGGATGCAGAAGGCACACGAATTGAATGGGAGCAAGAATCAAATAGCGAAAGAGGAAAACTGTCTTTTTATACACAGGACAGAATTCTAGATTTATTAGTTGGATCTAGGCAAATTCAGCCATTGGACAAGATTCTTGGGTTAATTTCAAGTGAATTTGTACCTGGAGATGATGCAATGTTAATGTGCACATCCTCCGGTATGTTCTGGATTATTCCGATTGTTGATCCTGCTCTGGGAATTTCTTCAACAGTTCTTGCATTTGATGCTGTTCATGGCCAAAGAGTAACATCAACCGAGCAGCTTAACAATCTGAAGGCCCATAGAAATAGTTTTAGTAGTTTTCAGTGGCTAGGGAGCGAAAGTATCGACTCTAAGCAAACAGAACTGCTTGCCGAAGAATATAGGAATATTGTTCCGGTAATAAGTGGTGATGATTGGAGCGATTATCGCCCAGCTAGACCAGAGGATTTTGTCGGTAGGAAGAAGATCTTATCGGATATACTGGATTTTTTAGAAAGTGTTAACAATGGAAATTCAAGAACGAGGTTGTTTTCCATAAAGGCACCATCTGGTATGGGAAAAAGTTCTGTTGTATTGAAGTTGGCTTCTCAGGTGACAACAAGCCGAAAGTATTCCAAAAAATTTTTTGTGTATGCGGTAGATGTTCGTACCGCTATGTCAGCGCGATATGCAGAGATGGCAATTAGATCTTGCTTTTCTGAAGCTGATTCACAAGGATTTACAGATGTTACAACGAGGGACATCAATTCAACTACTGTAAGTCAGTACCTAAATGATAGTTCAATTCAAAAGACATTAGAATATTTAAAACAACAAGGTAAAACTATAGTAATTGTATTTGATCAATTTGAAGAGCTGTTCTCTCAAAAGGGGTTGTATCCACTCTTTGATAATGTGCGTGTCCTTTGCAATGAGATAGATGCGCTACAAGGTCCACTAGTTTTAGGATTTGCATGGAAAACAGATTTAACGATTCCTGCTGATCATCCGGCATACTATATGTGGTCGAATTTGGCAGATAGGCGTAAAGAATTTGAATTGTCGCAATTTAAGGCGACAGAAATTAAAAGCGCTATTAAGCTTTTTGGTAGGCATTTGCAAGAGCCTGTTAATCCGATTTTAAACAATTACTTGACCAAACAATGTCAAGGATACCCTTGGTTGTTAAAAAAGTTGTGCATTCATGTTTTCAAGTTGATACACGACGGAAATAGCCAGGACTATGTTATTGGTCAAAGGCTTAATATAGTAGACTTATTTGAAAGAGATATTTCTGAACTAACGCCAGACCAGCACGCTTGCGTAATAGAAATTGCTAAATCTTCGCCGGCAGATTATTTTTCAATTACAGAAACATATGGTAGCGATATGGTGCAAACTCTGATAAACGGAAGAATTGTAATCCGACGTGCATCAAAGTTGACATTGTACTGGGATATTTTCCGAGATTATGTTTTAAATAAGACTGTTCCAGAACTTATGCTGGATTATATCCCTCAGCAGCAATTTAGAACAGATATGCGAGCATTTGCGTGCCTAATAGACAAAGGAGATTTGGCATCTTCGGAATTGGGAAAAGAATTATCTGTAAGTACGGCTACAATCGATAATATAATGATTGACGCAGTTATGTTTGGTGTTGCACAAAGAAATTCAAATACCATACATATAATTCCGGACTCTAAAGAGGCGCTTATTTCCACTCTCCAAGCTATTTTTAAAAAGCATACTGTATATGTGGAAATAAAAAAGTTGGGACTTGAATATTTTAATTATTCACATTTTGCGAAAATATTTCATACGATTTATACCGATAACAACATCAATGGCAAAACAAAGGCAACATATTGTAGCAAACTGTATAATTGGTTTGTTTGCTTAGGTTTGTTTGAAGAGGTTCAAGGCCAGACACATTTAATTAGCGCGCCAAGTGCTAAATCTGCTGCATTTAACTTGGATACAAGAAACCGCAGAGGCCGTTATCAAAGCGGCGGGCAAAACCTGTTTTGGGGGCAAACTTCTCCTGAAAAAATGATTTGTGCATACACTTTGATTGATTCTGGGCGAACAAATTACAATGAGCTAAAATCAGATGGCTATAGAAATGCGATAGAAGCTTTAGTAGCAGCTCGTGCAATAAGAAAAAGTGGCGACGAGGTCCATACTATTTGTAGCCTCCCCCAAGCATTTGCTAATATTGAACAATCGGATACAATTGTGTTTGCAAAGTCTTTGCTTGAGAACAATCCATCCATGAAAAGTGACGAAATGGGGATTAAACTGGAAGAGAAGTTTACTAAAAAATGGAAAAGCGGATCAAGAATACGGTATGGCAATGCGGTGATTGTATGGGTCAAATATTTAGCAGCTACTGATCACAACTAATTACAACGAATTTTCAATAATTAATTGATGCAGTATAGTGAATGTGTAATATTATAAAATAGCCAGGCCCGTACTACTTTTATAAGTAGAGAACGGACCTGGCTATTTTGTGCAATCAAACCCTAATTTGAAACCACAGCTTTTACGAAATCATCTGGAAATGTTTTAGCGCTTCTATGATTGCTGCTTCCTTTTCCGGCGGGCACTGTGGCACTTTTGCATCTTCCTTCTTTGGCAAGTTATAATTCTGTCCCACATCCAGCCCGCACTTCCGCTTGACTTGGGAGATATACAGGCTGGACACCTTCAAACCGTACTTCTCCAGCACGTAGGCTTTGATCTCGTCATAGGTAGCCTTGCTCTCCGCAGCCGTTAAATCCAGTTCATCCATGCTTAGATCAATCTCGATATGTTGCTTTGTGTGAAGTTTGGACAAAAGACACACCGTCTCCACCTGCGTCGTCCCCGGGAACATGTCGACGCAACATACTCTTGTGGCCTCATAACCTTTCGCCTGCAGTACGACGAGATCTCTCGCAAGGCTCGTTGGTTTGCAGGAAATATAGATCATTTTTTCGCATCCATAATGGTCGATGATCTTTGGAAGCGCCTTCGGATGGATTCCGTCTCTCGGCGGGTCCAAAACGATGAGATCCGGGCGTTCCTCTAAGGTATCTAATACTTTTAAAACATCCCCTGCGATGAAGTCGCAGTTTGTCAGTCCATTCTGCGCCGCGTTCACCTTCGCCGCCTCAACAGCTTCCTCAATGATCTCCACGCCGGTCACATGTTCTGCCGCCGGAGCCAGGATCTGGGCAATGGTACCGGTTCCGCTGTAAAGATCGAAGACCTTTCTTCCGTCTGTCTCACCGATGTATTCGCGGGCCGTCTCATAGAGCACCTCCGCACCGAGAGAGTTGGTCTGGAAAAAGGAGAATGGAGTGATCTTAAATTTTAATCCGAGAAGCTCTTCCATAAAGAAGTCCTGTCCATAAAGGATCACCGTGCGGTCATTCTGTACCACATCCGCAAGGCTGTCGTTTTCTGTGTGGAGGATTCCGGCAAAAGAGCCTTCCAGATCCAGTCCCAGAAGTTTTTCTTTCCAGCCCTCAAGCAGCGCTTCCTCATTCTGTTCACTCTTCCAGGTTCCCTCCGTCTGGGTGGAGGTCACAAGATCCACAAGGATCTCCCCGGTCTTCACACCGCGGCGGACAAGAAGATGTCTCAGATAACCGACATGCGCCATTTTTTTATAGAAGACTGCTCCGTGCTCCGTAAAATAATCCAACGTCGCTCTTAAGATCTTACAGCAATCCGGATGCACCAGCACACACCGGTCCACGGTCACGATATCATAAAAGCTGCCGCGTTTATGCATTCCCAGAGTCATGGGACCGTCCTTAAACTCATCTCCGAAGGAAAATTCCATTTTGTTGCGGTACGCCTTTGTCAACGGACTACCTTTGATCCCCTCAAAATTGTAGCCGGCCGGAAGAACCGGATCTAAAAGAGCCCGGACCTGCTGCTCCTTGATCTTTAACTGTTCCTCATAAGGAACCGTCTGGTACGTACATCCGCCGCAGTCCGCACGATGAGGACATGCACCCTCTGTGTTTTCGTATGCTGCGGGAGTCACGACCTTAAGGAGTCTTCCCTCGCATCTTCCTTTGCGCTGCTTGGAGATCGCGATCTCGACGGTCTGCCCCGGGAGCGCGTTCTTTACAACTACCTTTTCCTCTCCGATATGGAGGATTCCTTTATTTGGAAAATCCATCTTTTCCACTGTACCGGTGTAGATCTCACCTTTTTTCATATAATTTTTGTACTCCTTTTTCTGCCGGGAATCGGATTTTTCCGTTTCTGATCGCACAGCGCGTAAACGATGCCTCGTTCCCTGATATGTTTTTATGCACAGAAAAAGGCTGTGCAAGCGATCCCTGCCACAGCCTCGTTCTCATTGTGTTTGTAAGCATTTCGGCTTAAGCTTCTTTCTCGTCATCCTTCTCGACAGCTTTTTTCGGAGTTTCCTCCTCTTCCTCGAAAAAGTCATCGTCGAAATCATCGTCGAAATCGTCTTCAAAATCTTCCAGATAATCCGGTGTAAAGAAGCGATATACTGCGTATGCGATTCCGGCTACAGCAGCAACAGCGCCGATGATAGCAAGCACCCAGAGGATACAATTCTTTTTCTTATCCTCTTCTTCTTTTTTATGAAGCAGTTCATTCAGCTTGGACGCGTTTATAAGCTCTTCCATTTTGCTGAGTGCGTCTTTACTCATCGTATCGAATTTGTTCATCCTCACACATCCTTTCTGTTTCACAGCCGCCCCGGACAAGAATGATCCGCACGGACAGATACTTTGTAATAGTATATCATGATTTTATGGTTTTTACTATCCCTAAATTTTCATAGTTTTAGACACCATTTTTTTATACCGCAGTATATGGAGTTCTACAAATAAACATGATAAAATAAAACTGCTGTCGCACCTCCAGCAGAAAGGAGGCGGTATTTATAGATTACATAAACACTTTCCTTGTCTCTGTCGCGGCAAGCATAGTTGGCTACTATGTTTGCAAATGGCTGGATAGGGACAACCGACAGTAACAGCCTAAACGGTTTGGCTCACCGCAAAGAGCAAGAAAACCCCCGGAGTGGCACCTCCGGGGGTTTTCGCGTACTCATAGACATATAAGCACTTTCCTTAGCTGTTTTTAATTATATGCGATTATTTAGGAAAAATCAATACCAAACTTTTTCAATCACGTTTTGACTTTCCTTTACTTTACAGTTTCTTCAACTTCGCAAAGGAAGCAAACATCTTCCTTGTCCCGATCGCCGCATTATCAAAATCGACTGTGACCTCAAAATCTTTTCCGCCGTCCGCGATGGATTTCACGGTTCCGTCACCAAAACGCATGTGATGGACGCGGTCACCTTCGGAGTAATCCAAAGACTTCGGTTTTTCTACGGTGAACGCCTTTCCGAAGGTCGGCGTGTTCTTCGGCGCCGCAGAAGTCCCGGAGGCATATGGATTCTTATAGGCATCGGATTTCTGTCCAAAAAGACTCACACCCGCCGGACGGTTCTGGAATCTTCCGGTGTGACCGTCAGCCGCTTTTCCGTCCGCGCCGGAAGCCTTCACCCACGGAAGTCCTGCTTCCTCCGGAAGGTTCCTGTACGCGTCCGCCATTTTCTTCCATCCGGTCTTTGAGTCATCCTGATCCGGACGTTCCAGACACACATCCGGGATCTCGTCAATAAACCGGCTCGTTCTTTCAGGCTGTACCTGACCTTTTATCATACGGCTCTTCGCCGCAGTCAGAGTCAGGCGCTTTTCCGCCCTCGTGATCCCCACATAGCAGAGACGGCGCTCCTCCTCCAATGCCTCCGGTCCTTCCATCAGAGACATCATACTCGGGAAAAGACCATCTTCCATTCCTGCAAGATACACATACGGGAACTCCAGACCCTTTGCGGAATGAAGCGTCATGAGGATGATCCGGTCCTCGGATTCGTCCATACTGTCAATGTCCGCAACCAGAGCAACCTCCTCTAAAAATGCAGAAAGACTCGGTTCCTCGGCGCTCTCCCAGTAGGTGACTGCCTTGTTGATCAATTCCTCAATATTTTCCATTCTGGACTCGGCTTCCACCTCGCCCTCTTCCTTCAGCTCGTCACGATATCCTGTCTTATCAAGGATCGCCTCGATCACATCCTTGATCGGAGTCTCTTCCTTTAACATCTTCCGGAACTCGCTGATCTGGTCTGTAAATACTCCGATCTTTAACGCCGCTTTTCCAATTCCCGGAACAGCCTGCACACGTTCCAGCGCCTCATAGAAACTCATATCGTTTTCCATCGCGAACATGTTCACCCGGGCGACACTCATAGCTCCGATTCCGCGCTTCGGAACATTGATGATCCTCTGCACAGCCAGGTCATCCCGCCCATTGGCGATCGTCTTTAAATAGCAGAGAACATCCTTGATCTCTTTTCTCTGGTAGAAGTTTACACCGCCCACGAGACGATACGGGAGATTGTACGCAACACATTTCTCCTCGAATATACGGGACTGGGCATTCGTCCGGTAAAGGATCGCGTAATCCTTCCATGGACCGCCCTTTTTTACGATATCCCGCACGATCCACTCCGCTTCCTCAAAGGAAGAGCTGAACTCCCGGAACACCGGCCGCTCGCCCACCTCATTCTCGGTCCAGAGCGTCTTATCCTTTCTTCCGGTATTGTTCCTGATCACTTCATTCGCCGAATCCAGGATCATCTTCGTAGAACGGTAGTTCTGCTCCAGCTTGATCACCTTCGCCCCCGGGAACGTCTCCTCAAAGCTTAAGATATTTTTGATATTCGCACCGCGGAACCGGTAGATCGACTGGTCATCGTCGCCCACCACGCAGATATTCCGGTATTTTGCCGCTAAGAGGCTCACAAGCCTAAACTGCACCGTATTTGTATCCTGATACTCATCCACCATAATATAGCGGAAACGGTCCTGATAATACTCTAAGACCTCCTGCTTTGACTGGAACAACTCCACGGTCTTTACGAGAAGGTCATCAAAATCCAGGGCATTGTTCTTTTTTAAGCGTTTCTGATACTCCATATAGAGCTCCGCGATCCGTTTCAGTCTCGAATCCCCCTCAGCTTTCGCGCTGAGCATAAATTCTTCCGGACTGATCATCTCGTTCTTTGCGGAGGAGATCACGCCGAGGACGCCCCGTTCTTTTAATACCTTCGTATTCACCTCAAGATCCTTGAAGATCTGTTTCATCAGGGTTTTTGTATCATCGGAATCATAGATGGAAAAATCCGTCGTGTAGCCGATGTTCTCAATAAATCTCCTTAAGATCCGCACGCAGAGGGAGTGGAAGGTGCTGACCCAGACACTGTCCGCGCCGTACTCCACGAGACTGTTGACACGATCCCGCATCTCTCCCGCCGCCTTGTTTGTAAAAGTGATCGCCAGGATATTCCAGGGTTTCACACCCTTTTCCTCTATTAAATAAGCAACCCGGTGTGTCAGCGCCCGTGTCTTTCCGGATCCTGCACCCGCCAGCACTAAGAGCGGACCTTCCGTGGTGAAGACTGCTTCCCGCTGCATCGGATTTAATGTATCGTAATTGTTCATTCTGTTCCCCTTTCACGTTTCCGGATACCGACAGCTCTGCTCGTATCTCCCACATACTGAAACCACCGGTATTCCGGCAACAGATACTACCATTCTACCACAGGAACACTCGTTCGTGCAATCTTTATTATATGAAAAGTATGTGGCTGTTCCTCTATGCGGATAGGAATTTTCTGAACTGATAATTCCGTAACAGTACAGTGGCAGCAGTAGATTTTGCCGATTTGGAATGCGAAATGGTAATGATATAAAAACGCCCCGGCTCAGAGAGAACTGTCATCTCACGATCCGGGACGTTTCTTTTGCAGGCCGGCAGCCAGCATTTGCCGCCAGCCTTATTTTATATTTTTTAGAATTCCAGATAAGCACCTTTCATCGGGCTTGCCGCATGCTCGCTGAACATGCGGAGCACACCGCTCTTGTAGCGGAGCTCTCTCGGCTTCCAGTTTTTCTTTCTCTCAGCAAGGACTGCGTCGATCTCCTCCGGAGTCTTTCGCTCGCCCTTGATACCGATGATGTTTAACTTTCTCTCCATCACATCGATCTCGATGAGATCGCCTTCCTCAACGAGCGCGATCGGGCCGCCGTCTGCCGCCTCCGGGCTGCAGTGTCCGATAACCGGACCTGTGGATGCACCGGAGAATCTTCCGTCTGTGATCAGGGCGATGGAACGGCCAAGCTCCTTGTCGCTGCTGATGGCCTCGGAGGTGTAGAACATCTCCGGCATACCGCTTCCCTTCGGTCCCTCGTAACGGATGAAGACTGCGTCACCTTTCTGAACTTTATGTTTCAGGACAGCATCCAGACACTCTTCCTCGCTATCAAACGGTCTCGCCTTGAGAACTGCCTTGAACATCTCCTTCGGGCATGCGGTGTGCTTGATAACCGCACCTTCCGGAGCAAGGTTTCCGCGCAGAACTGCGATGCTGCCGTCGGTTCCGATGGCCTTGTCAGCCGGACGGATGATGTCCTGTCTTGTGATGGAGATTCCGTAGCGCTCGTTGAACTTCTGAAGCCATTTCTCGCAACGCTCATAGAATCCGTTCTCTTTTAATTCCTTTAAGTTCTCACCGAGAGTCTTTCCGGTCACGGTCATGACATCAAGGTGAAGGTGGTCTTTGATCTCCTCCATGATCGCCGGAACGCCGCCTGCATAGTAGAAGCACTCTGCCGGCCACTTTCCTGCCGGGCGGATATCAAGAAGATACTTCGCGCCGCGGTGGAGTCTGTCGAAGGTGTCACCTGTGATCTCGATTCCAAGCTCATGAGCGATCGCCGGAAGGTGGAGTAAGCAGTTTGTACTTCCGGAGATGGCCGCATGTACAAGGATCGCGTTTTCAAAGCTGTCCATCGTCACGATATCACTCGGACGCATGTTGTCCATCTTCGCAAGCTTAACCGCCTGTTTTCCGGCCTCTCTCGCGTAGTTTAAGAGATCCGGGCTTGTCGCAGGCATCAATGCACTTCCCGGAAGGGCAAGGCCAAGAGCCTCGGCCATGATCTGCATGGTGGATGCAGTTCCGATAAAGGAACAAGCGCCGCAGCTCGGACATGCGTTATGCTTTGCCCAGTTTAAGCGTTTCTCATCGATCTCACCGCGCTCATACTGGGCGCTGTACATACCAAGCTGTTCCAGAGTTAACATCTCCGGACCTGCATTCATGGTTCCGCCCGGAACAACAACCGCCGGAATATTCACGCGGAATAAGCCCATGAGGTTTGCCGGCATTCCCTTATCACAGCTTGCGAGATATACGCCTGCATCGAAGGGAGTCGCGTTCGCGTGGATCTCGATCATGTTCGCGATCATCTCACGGCTTGCAAGGCTGTAGTTGATTCCATCGGTTCCCTGGCTCTCGCCGTCACAGATATCGGTGCAGAAATACTTTGCGCCGCGGCCGCCTGCCTCTGCGATCCCTTTCTTTACTTCATCTACTAAAATATGGAGATGTCCACTTCCCGGATGGCTGTCGCCCGCGGTGCTCTCGATGATGACCTGCGGCATTGCAAGCTCTTCCGGTTTCCAGCCGGTACCGATCCTTAACGGATCAAGCTCCGGTGCAAGTTTTCTCATTTCCTGGCTTTTCAGACATTTCATAATAGTTCCTTCTTTCTTTGTGTGGTGGGTATTATTGTGTATCTCATCCGGGCTGTCAACGTAAAATCTTACGCGAAGAATGAGATGATCAGCGCTACGATAAATCCTGTTCCGCCGACTAATGTCTCCATGATGGTCCATGTCTTTAAAGTCGTCTTCTCATCGATTCCGACAAGGGATCTTACCAGCCAGAAACCGGAGTCATTAAAGTGGGAGCAGACAGTCGCACCGCCTGCTACCGCTGCTACGGTACATGCGAGGTATAACGGGGAAAGCTCGCTGATTCCCGGAAGTGCTGCAACGATACCGGCCGCCATGGTCATCGCAACGGTTGCAGAACCAACGCTGATGCGGACAAGGACCGCAATGATGAATGCCAGTACAACGATTGGGAGATTCATGGACGCAACTGCGTTTCCGATCACATCTCCGAGTCCGGAATACTGAAGTACATATCTGAGCACGCCGCCGCACGCTGTCACAAGAAGGATCAGACCGGTCGGCTCCAGGGACTTTGTCATGACCTTCTCAAGCTCTTTCATCGTGTATCCATGTCTTAATCCAAGACCGAACATTGCGGCAAGTGTCGCGATCAGAAGCGCTACAAACGGCTCACCGAGGAACTCGAAGATCGGAGCAACACCTGCAAGAGCCGGTACAACACCGCAGATGGAGTCCAGGATGATCAGCACTAACGGGATCAGGATAATTCCGACGATCAGTCCGAAGCTCGGAAGTTTGGATTCGTCGATCTCTTCCTGGTTCGCTACGCTCTCCGGAACCGGAACAAAATATTTCTTTCCGCAGATGGATCCCCATACCGGACCGGCAACGATCATTGCGAAGATTCCGCAGAAGATTCCGACTAAGATGACCCAGCCGAGGTCTACATTCAGCATTGTCGCTACAAGGACCGGACCCGGTGTCGGCGGAATGAACGCATGTCCGACCGCAAGTCCTGCGAGAAGCGGAATAACATAATGAAGGGAGGAACGCTTTGTCTTCTTCGCGAGTGAGAACGCAAGCGGGATCAGAATGATCAGTCCTGCATCGAAGAATACCGGCATCGCGATCACGAGACCTGTGATACCGAGCGCCCAGGCGGCCTTCTCATCACCGAACTTCTTTACCATCGTGACAGCGATGGTCTGCGCGCCGCCCGATACCTCTAAGATCGCACCGAACATGGATCCCAGACCTACAAGCAGGGCAATTCCTTTTAACGTGTTTCCAATTCCATCATTTACTGCCGAAATAATGTCCTGTGTCGGCATTCCCGCGAGAAGTCCGATACAGATCGCACCGATCAGGATCGCGATCATCGCCTGAACATTAAACTTGATGATCAGGACAAGCAGGATCACCAGACCGATCAGGGCTGCCAGGACAAGGCGGGTCGGGTTGAGTACAACTCCTTCAGACATAGTGGATTTACCTCCCAATATATTTGTGTTTTTTGACGCGCGGCATCCGCATGATACCCCAGGACGGGACCGCGCTTGTGATGCATACCGTGAAAACCAGATGAGTACTGGGGCTTTCCGGCATTTTCATCAGACATCTCCGGGGATTCCGGCGCTTATTTTTTATATTCGTCTGATGTCTTATGTCTATGTGCATAATCTAACATTTTTCTGTACTTTTTGCAACACATGTCTGATGTATTTTGGTTTTTCTCTTTTTCGCACAAAAAAAGCAGGGGAAAATTGTGCATTATTTTCCCCTGCAATCCTGCTGTTTATTCCATTATCGCCATGATCCGGTCATTTCCCTAATTTTTTATTTTCCTAAACAATCTGCTGCATTCTGTCCCGATTTTGCCGCCTCATCGTTACAGTACACGGGCACTCCATGCCCGCGCACTGTAACGGGATTTTGCCGATGCTTCGCATTCCGAATCGGCAAAATCCGCGACCACAACAGTATCATACGGAATTTTCAGTTCTGAAAATTCCTACCCGTGAAAAGTCACACCTCGTCTCCCATCTGCTCGTAGGCCGTCCGCCGTCTTAAAAGCTCCTGCCGGTTATACGTCAGGTGCATCACCATCGCGCATCGCGCCCCCGTGGAATCGTGGGAAGCGATCGCCTCCGTGATCGCGCGGTGAGTCACGATCGTCTCCGTCCGCAGCGCACGTCTTGTCAGGTTCACGAACGTATTGATCCCCGAATTGATGATCGGGATCAGGGATTCCATGACCTGGTTTTTGCTGCAGCGGGCGATCCAGGTATGGAACTCGATGTCCTTCGGCATATGGTCCTTGTCCGCGAGATAGAGTTCCTCCGTCTCCTTACACAGCCTTTTTAGAGTCTCGATATCCTCATCCGTCGCATAGACAGCCGCCTTCGCCGCGATCTCCGGCTCCAGGATCAGGCGGACATCGAAGAGATCAAGCGCCAGCTTAAATTTATCGTGAAGTTTTGCGGTAAGTCCCAGCGGATCATCCTCGACCGGTGTCAGGCTTTGCACATAAGTTCCGGCGCCTCTTCTCACCTGAAGGACCCCTTTTGTCACCAGACCCTTCACCGCCTCACGGATCGTACTTCGCCCCACCTCGAACATTTCCGCAAGTTCAAACTCGTTTGGCAGACGGTCCCCCACCGCCAGCGGTTTCTTTTCTATATACTCCAGGATCCGGTCTTCGATCTGGCTTCCCAGGAGTTTCCGGTCTTCTTTTTTCTTTGTTTCCATATATTTTCCCCACATTTATTTCAAGTTGTCTGATGTCTTTATTATACGGGAGTTAAGAAAAACTGGCAAGGTAAAAATCATAAAAAGAATGTGCTTCGGCACATTCGGCGTCTCGCGCGGTCGCTTGCGACAATCTTCATCTTCGCGCGAGTGCGCATCTTAGGCACGTAGTGCCTTTTTATTTAACAAGAAGTTCTGTTAAATAAAAAAGATCCCGTATACAACCGGTACGTTCACCGGGATCTGTATACAGGATCCTGATCTTATCAAAGTTATTCCACTCTTACAGCTCATCTTTCACATATCCGGCCACATTGTAAGCATGGTCAGAGATACGTTCCAGGTTGCTTAAGATATCCAGGAATACAACGCCTGCGGACGGGTTGCACTCGTTCTTTGAGAGACGTTCGATATGCTTGTCGCGCATCTCTTCTTCCAGAGTATCCACGCGGTCCTCGAGCTTGCTGACCTGTCGGATATCTTCCATATTGCCATCATTTCTGGCTGCGACTGCATGATCCACCGCACCGATGGCCGCTACGGAGATTTCTTTAAGGTCCTCGATACCCGTCTCAGAAAAAGCAAGCTGATGTTCCTTCAGATACTGAGCTGCCTCTGCGAGGTTTTCCGCATGGTCGCCAACGCGCTCTAAGTCGCTGATGCTGTAAAACAGATTGCTGACCTGCACCTTCTGCTTCTCGTTTAAAGAGAGATTGTTGACCTTGATGAGATATTCGGTCAGCTTCTTATTTAAAATATCGATCTCTGTCTCATTCTTAAAGACCTCATCCAGATGTTCATACTTTCCCTCGACAAGAACACTCGTTGCAAGTTTTAAATTTGCAAGCGCCATCTTACCCATATGAACAACTTCCATCACGCCGACTTCCAGTGCAAATGTCGGAGACTTGAAGATACGTTCGTCGAGAACCGGAAGCTCGTCTTCCTTTTTCTCCTCTTTCTTCTCGTCCTCCTCTGTCTCACGCACGATCAGACCGGAGAACGCAACGAGCTGTTTTGCAAACGGGAATAGCAGCAGGGTGTTCGTCAGGTTGAAAAACGTGTGGAAGATCGAGATCTGCAACGCATTGATACTTCCCTGAGCAATATCCGGGCGCATCATGGAGATCACATACATTCCGATCCCGAAGACGATCGCACCGAAACTGTTGAACGTCAGGTGGATCACCGAAGCGCGCTTCGCATTCCGGCTTGCGCCTGCACTCGATAAGATCGCAGTCAGACAGGAACCGATATTCTGTCCGAGTGTGATATAGATCGCAGCGTTCGTTGTCACGACTCCGCTTGCCGCCAGCGTCTGAAGAATTCCGACAGAGGCGGTGGAGCTCTGGATGATCGCAGTTACAAGCGCTCCGACCATGATTCCCAGGATCGGATTTCTTCCGAGAACCGCAAATGCCTTCGCAAAGATCGGAGCATCCGTGTACGGAGCAACGGAACTTGACATAAACGTCAGTCCCACAAACAGGAGTCCGACACCGATACAGACCTCACCAACCAGACTTTCTTTCTTCTTCTTTGAAAACATCAGACAGAAAGAACCGATTGCAACAACAAGCGGTGCAAAGAAGGACGGCTGCAGCACTTTCATCGCATCACCGAGAGAGTTTAAGGAAACCATCCATGCGGTGATCGTCGTACCGATGTTCGCGCCCATGATGACGCCGACCGCCTGGGTCAGATTCAGGATCCCGGCGTTTACAAAGCCGACGACCATGACAGTTGTCGCTCCGCTGCTGTGCAGGATCGCGGTGATCAGGGCGCCAAGTCCGACCGCAAGGAGCCGGTTGTCCGTCACCATTCTCAGGAACTTGTTCAGCTTACTTCCGGCCGATTTCTGCATGCCGTCGCCCATAATGCTCATGCCGTACAGGAACATACCGAGACCGCCCAGGAAACTGAAGATACTTTCCAGATATCCGATATTCATAATGTCTTCTCCATTCTCTTTTGTCGCCGCCCGGAGTTTCGCGAGCAGCGGGCAAAATGCCGCCGTTTTCGACTTCTTCCGACGGATTTTCTCCCTGTGCTCCATCATATCATAGAGCACAGTATTTTTTCAATTCTAAATATAATATTTGTAAATTTTAGGTAAAGAATTCAAAATGAATTTCGGATTTTTAGTGATTGTCCCATTATTTTTTCAGGATTCTGATCGCATTTTTTACATCTTTGTGAAATGTTTCCCATTCTTCCGGATGGTCCACAAAATACTTCGGACAGATCTTGCCCGTCACATCATAATGACGGATGATATCGTCCGGCTTCAGATCAAACTCAACACAGAGGTACGCGCACAGATTCACCAGCGTCTGATATGTACTGTCATAAAATTTTCCGGTCTCGTCCGGATGACAGCACTCGATGGAGATCGTGTCGCTGTTCCTGTTGTTGGAGGCGTAGGCGACCTCATCGAGCGGAATACACTGTACCACTTCTCCCTCAAGTCCGATCACAAAATGGCTGCTGGCTGATGTCGTCTTCGAACCCGTCTGATCTTTCAGACCTTCAAAATAGTTCCGGTTCTCCAGCGCGGTGCTGCAGGGATTCGCAACGTAATGGACCACGATCCCGTTTACTTTCTCCAGAGGAGTCTGCGGTCTGGAATACTTATTCGGAGTCAGAAGATCCACTTTTACATACTCCGGCACCTTTACATCTGCCGGGTTCACCTGTTTTCTCCCGGTAAGTTTCTTCGTCACGAGCACCGCTGTCGTGATCACGGCGATCACAACCACGGCCGCCAGACCCCCTAAGATCATACGGCGGATCCGCTCCTGTTTTCTTCGTCTTCTCCGGTTCTGTTCCCGCCGGAGTCTGCGCTCCTCGATCTCATCTCTGTTTGTCATCATGTTTTTTGCGGCTGTCACCGGTCGGTACTCTCATGCCCGCATGATCTGGCATTGTCCGGCCGGACAGTTTTTCCTTTCGTCTATTCTTCTAATGCCGGGCAGACTTTTTCTCCTGCCGATCGGTCTGCATCGGATTTCTGACCTTTTGACCCTGATATCATACTATAACTGAAAACAGTTCTTCTCAAACCGGATCAGCCCGTCCTTTTTCATCCTGGAAAGTTCCGCAGACAAGGCACTTCGGTCCACCGCAAGGTAATCGGCGAGCTGCTGACGGTTGTAGGGGATCGTAAACGTCTGCTTTTTCTGTCTCTCCGATTCGAAGGAGAGATACGCCATCACCTTTTCCCGGATGGACCGCTGTCCCATGTGATCGATCTTTCTCGTCAGCATGAGATTTTTCTTCGCCATAATATATAAAAGATTGTGGATCAGGCGATTGTGGTGGGAACAGGCCGGTGTGCAGACATTCAAGATCTTCCTGACATTCAGGAACAGGATCCGGCTTTTCTCCGCCGCCTCCACGTTCACCATCAGAGCTTCCCCCGGCATGCAGGCATAGGCCTCACCGAAGAGTTCCCCGCTCCCCGCATGTCCAAGGACCTGACGGTTTCCCCAGAAATCATCTCTGGAGATCTCGACACTGCCCGAGAGTACAAAGCCCATCGAATGGATCTCGGTCCCTGCGAGAAAGACAGCGTCGCCTTTTTCATATTTTTTTTCTACTGCGGAGAGACACTTTAAGATGCTCTCCTTTTCTTCGGGCTGGATTCCTGCAAAGAGCGGGGAATCCGGGATTGTTTCGTTTGTGAACATGGGAAGCTCCTTTTTTTGTGAAGGCAAGCTTTTGGCCAGGTGTGGTTCTCTTGCCACGTGCGGTCTTCTTGTTTTCATTTCATGAAAACAAGAAGCTTCGGGCGTCCGCCCTATGGAGATTTATGGCGGAAAAATTTCTTATGCAAGTGAACTTGCAACAGCTATCTCTTTTGGAAGTGCGGTCTTCTTGTTTTCATTTCATGAAAACAAGAAGCTTCGGGCATCCGCCCTATGGAGATTTATGGCGGAAAAATTTCTTATGCAAGTGAACTTGCAACAGCTATCTCTTTTGGAAGTGCGGTCTTCTTGTTTTCATTTCATGAAAACAAGAAGCTTCGGGCGTCCGCCCTATGGAGATTTATGGCGGAAAAATTTCTTATGCAAGTGAACTTGCAACAAAATTTTTCCGTCATAAATCTCCGCACTTCAAACGTTTTCGTTGGAAATACAACATACATTTTTATGTTATTGTAGTATACTTACCCCACGAAAGTCAATCCATGACACAAAGTTACCACAAATCGATACCACGAATAATAACCGGAAATGCGGCTGAATGTTTATCCGCATTCCGGCATGATACGAAAATCTGAAAGGGGAAACCATTATGAAAAGAACCATCGTAAAAATTGATGAAAAGAAATGCAACGGCTGCGGCGCATGTGCGGCTGCCTGTCAGGAAGGTGCGATCGCAATGATCGACGGAAAAGCAAAGCTGATCCGCGACGATTACTGCGATGGACTTGGAAACTGTCTTCCGGCCTGTCCGGCGGATGCGATCAGCTTTGAGGAACGTGAGGCTGCCGCTTACGACCATGAGGCTGTCTTAGCACATATGGCCGCGAGAAAGGCTGCTTCCCTGGCGCCTTCTGATGCCCCGGCCCCAAAGCCGGAATTTACCGGATGTCCGGGTTCCATGAGCCGCACGATCTCCCACGCTGCGGCATCCCACAGTGCAGCGATCCCGGGGCACTCCACACCGGTCTCCATGGAGAGCAGACTCTCCCAGTGGCCGGTCCAGATTAAGCTTGCCCCGGTCCGCGCCCCGTATTTTGACGGTGCGAAGCTCCTCGTTGCCGCAGACTGCACTGCTTACGCATACGGAAATTTCCACAACGATTTCATCGACGGTCATGTAACACTCATCGGATGTCCGAAACTTGATTCCGTAGACTACTCAGAAAAGCTCACCGAGATCATCAAAAACAACGAGATCCAGAGTGTGACCGTTGTCCGCATGGAAGTTCCGTGCTGCGGCGGGATCGAAGCTGCTGTAAAGAATGCCCTGATGGCGAGCGGAAAGTTCATTCCGTGGCAGGTCTACACGATCGGGACGGATGGACGGATCCTGAAGTAACTGGATTTTGCCGATGTTTCACATCCTGAATCAGCAAAATCGGCTGCCGCAACTGTATCGTACAGAATTTTCAGTCCAGAAAATTCCTACTCGTGTACAGTAACATTACAATCATTATAAAGGAAACATCTTATGTCAATATCAACTTCACAGACTCCGTCCGGCCGTACCCCGGAACAGGATGCAGTCATCTGCGCCCTCATCGGTCTTGCCCGCGCCACAGAAGCAAAGGAGATCCCGGCAGGAACTGCCCCGGTCCTCTTCGCCTCCCTGGCCGCTGCAATGCCAGGAAACACACTCTCCGCTTCCGCTGCGAACGATCTCATCTCGCAGATACACGAGCAGAAAGCCATCATCGCCCCCGACTGTGCCGCCTGCCCGTCTCCCTGCGGACGGACTGCGGACTTCCTGCCGGAGGACTTAAACAGGACCGACGACGGTCTCTTTGAGGAGCGGAACAGGCTCCTCAAAAAGCTCAGCGAACAGGCCAGGACGGAATGGACACGGATCCTTGCCGATCAGGAAGATCCGGAAATCACAAGACTCTTTATGGACTGCGTGTTCATGGCAGGATACGCGTACGAAAAGGAACTGTTTGCGCCGTACTTTGAAAAACTGGAGAGTTACAGTACACGGTCACTCCATTCCCGCGCACTGTAGCGGGATTTTGCCGCAGTAACGCTGGAGAATCTTATTTTTTAGTATTTCCTGTCCAATGCATCGATAATCTTGCATTTTTGCTCTATGCGTCCTATAATCTTTTTATGAAGCTGCCAGTTCCGGGAAGGAGTGCGGCATAACAGCTGTATCGGAGGTGTCCGGTCTCACACTGATAATCCCGGGAACACGCTCCGGCTGGCGGACTTCATCTTGATTTTCGACACGCTCTCAACAAGTGAAAACACGCTTCGCGAGTTCCAGTTTTTCTGTCAATCATTCCGCATAGATGGGAAACATTCTCATATGCAGAGGTTTTCTTTTTGTTTAACAGGAAGTTCCATCGAAATTTCCTGTTAAACGAAAAAAGCAGGGAGTGACTTGTCCACTCCCTGCAGATGATACAGAAATTATTTCATTTTATTCATTGCTATTTCCACTGCATCAAGAAATCGTTCTGCTTCTTCCAATTGCTTCTCCGCTTCTTGTTTACTTGCAATATAAAAGTCATCATAGTCCGATTTTTCTCTTAAAAATGCACTGTTCTTTATTACGATAGATAAATTCCTATCGAGAATATTTTCTTTGAGATACTCCTTATTAAAAAAAGCAATAACTCCCGAATGCTTTGATGAATCAAAACCTTTTAAAATATTCATCGCACGCATCGCATGGAAAATCGCATAATAGGATCGGTTCAACGATGTTTTGTACTGTCCAATCTCAAGATTTTCTCTTGCTGCAACCAGCATTTCCTTTGCACGATCCATCCGGTATCCGGCTAATTCCTTCAGGCTGCCTTCCAAAGAACAATTCCCTCCTTCTGGACATTTTGATAGAACGGAAGGATTTTCCCCCATTTCTGCAGATTTTCTTTTTCAATATCAACAATAGAAAAAACGCGGTCATAACGCAGATCCATATCTGCAGCCCAGCAAATAAACCGATCTTTCGTTTCAATATCCATACCTTTTTTCACGATAACCGCTATATCAATATCACTTTCCGGCGTGCTTTCATTCCTTGCAACAGATCCATATAGGATAATTGCTTCAATGTTATTCGCAAAAATATCACGTAATCCCTGAATCAGTTCATCTTTCATCCTATCCGTCAACATCGAATCATCTCCTTTTTTATAGTATATCCGATATTGATATGCAGTGCAAATACTCTTCATAAAAATTTGAATGTATTTTCACCTTTTTTCTCAGATAAACCACTCCGCCTCCGCGCGTCTCGTATAATTCTGTTTCAACATCTCCACATGGGATAAGAATGCTGCATCATCAAAATATTTTGCTCCGGTCGGACATGCCTTGATGCAGGCCTGGCACTTGATGCAGATTCCGGTACAGGTATCCGGCGCGTCCTTCGGGATCGATCCCATCGGACAGACAGTCGCGCAGATTCCGCATTTCGTGCACTTCTCCGGGTCCGTCTTCGGTTTTGCCTTTAAGAATACCGCCGGTTTTCCATCAGTTCCAAGCGGTGTATAATATGCCCCGACCGGATCATCTCCGCGGACCGCGATCTTTTCCGGGATCTCAGTCAATCCAGAAACCTTTTCTGCCACCTTCTCACCAAACTCTGCGATCTTCACAAGATCATCCGCATCCGGACGTCCCGTTGCAAGCTTGCTGCTGAAAACATGTTCCGTCGGAATTCCTGCTCCCGCAACTGTATGGAAGCCGTGTGCCTCAAGCTCATTCCGGAGCTCGATCAGACCATTGTCAAAATTTCTGTTTCCGAACACAGAAACCGCTACCGCAAGCGCCCCGTTTCCCTCAAACGCAGTCTGCACATACGGGAGCATCTTGTTCGGGATACGGCCCGCATAGACTGGAGTGCTGAAGAATGCAAGGTCTTCCTTATCAAAACTTACAACACCTTCCCTGTTTTCCGGAAGTGTAAAGTCAACCGTTCCCATCGGCACACCCAGGCACTCTGCCGCCCGCTTCGCCATCGTTGTGACGACCTTTTTCGCGTTTCCTGTCGGGCTGAAATAAACCGCCCATACTTTTGTGATCTTCATATTCCCTGTTCCTCCAATCCATAAGTTGTATGGTCAAATGTATCTCCGACCGGAATTTATATGTTTGCTATTTTTGTTAAGCTTATTAACTTCTTTTTGTATCTTAATCCATATGGCATGATTTGTCAATCCCAATGAAGCCACGTTCTTCTGGCTGTCCATATGTGTGAACTACCCATTGTCTTAAGCCAATAGGCTTCCTGCTTCATCGACCTCGTAACCTACTATCTCCACAGGCGTTAATTTGGGCAGTCCCTGCCCTATATATTTCTTTATGCTATTTGTCTTAATCCTTCTGTCAGTATATTTTTCGCGGCATTGATA
>NZ_JAWQDE010000026.1:0-20370 GCF_036318045.1 Clostridium sp. CM74B_53
CCGGGTGCGGATGATGTTTTTCAGCACTTTTTCCAGCGGCAGACCGTCTCGTTCATACATAGCCAGAAAGAAGAACGGGAGCATGAGGCCGATCATCAGGAACATGGCGGCACTGTTCCCGATACTGTCACGGGAAAGCAGGTAGGCCGGGAGCCCCACCGCCGCTGCGCCGGAAAAACAAACAAGCTGGCGCTTCGTCAGATTGAAGGCCAGCTTTGTCTTAATTTTGGAAAGGTCTTTTGGTACTGGCACATAGGCCATTTGGGTACACCTCCTTTACTGCTTCGGGCCAGCATGGCCCGAGGTCATCTTGCGGCCTCTTTGGCCGGGGCTGTGCTGCGGGCAGCTTCGGCGGCCTTACGTCCGCTCTGCCTTGCCCGCCAGTATTCGGGATTATACTGCCGGATGGACTGGTTGAGGTTTTCTTCAAACTGCCCTTTGTCCTTAATGCGGTCAGGTATGTTCCACAGCTTTTTGTCCAACAGTTCCCGGAGCACCACACTTTCCTGCGCGTCCTCCTCATAGCAGATATAGCCCTTATCCTTGAAGCCGCACTTTTTCGCTGCTGGGGAGAGGACGGCGGCTACCTCGTTTGCCACCATCGTTCCGCCGTGGCTGGCGGTAGATACCAGAAACACCCCTGGACAGAGGGTTTCACAGCTCTGCACATCACCCCACGGGGAACTTTTCGGCGCATGGAACATTCCGCCCGTCCGGCTCCGGTCCGCCTGCATGAGCGCCGCCTTTTCCAATATGGCGCGAAGTTCCGGGGAAAAGTAGGCGTATTCCCGCAGGACACGGGCGGCCTCCCCGCCGCAGGCGTTCATCAACAGGGTATAGGCATCGCTGTCCGCTTTGGTACAGCGGCCCAGCAGTTTTCCGTCGTAATAGCAGGCCGCGTCATAGCCCGTCCGTTTGCGTGGCATGGTTCCCGCCTCCTTTCTGCTTCGGGCCAGCATGGCCCGAGGTCAACGCTCTGCGCTGCGGCTGGGCTTTTCCTTCGGAGGCCGTTCTGCCTTTGCCTGTTCGGCAGCCGCTTTTCCGGCTTTGAGCTGGTCGCTGATGGATGCACGCCCCACAGAGCCACGCTCCGCCATCTGTTCCAGCTTTGCCTCATAGGCTTGCAGAACAGCGGTGTTGAGCTGTTCCCGGAACTCCTTTGTGACAGGGTAGGCCATATCCCGGTAGCCGCCTTTGCCGTCTGGCTGGCTGGGCATCCCAAGAAAGAGCCCCTTGCTGCCCTGTACGATTTTCAGATTTTCCACCACAAAGCAGTCATTGAATTTCACGCTGGCAAAGCCCATGAGGTTTTTCACAGGTTCGATGACCCGCACGCTTACATCCAGCTTTATAGGGGCAGCTGGTGTTCCGCCCGCATTTTTTTCCTGCATGGATTTCTCCTTTCCGCTTCGGGTCAGCATGACCCGAAGCTGTTACAAGTTTACAGTGCTTTCAACTTCGTTTCCCCACACGTCCCATCCGGGCTTTTTTTCTCTGGCGAACAATTCCACTCGTGGTATATCGCCCATCAGTTCTACAATTTTCCGCCTGGCCTCGTCCGGCTTTTTACTGTGGCGCTCTATCGGGGAAACAATAAGCTGGTGAACACCGGTAGACTTACGCTTCGGATGTCCTTTTACTGCTAAAAGACAAATTTCTGCATTGCCTCTGGTCCAATACCCCAGACCGTAAAACCATGAGTAGGAGCGCCGGTTCCTCTTTATCCATACAAAAGCCACAGAACGATAAGAAAAGCCCCATGCTTTAATGACCTTTAAGGCTTCCGGCAGTTGTGGGAATGTTGCCCACAGAAACAAAACGCTGTCTTTTGCAGCCAAGTCGGCCACTGGAAGGGAACAAATTTCTTCAATACTCATAGTGGGATAATGAAGCTCTGCTGATCCCTGCCTGTTTTTCTGCTCATACCGCCACGGTGGATCTGCATAGATTATCGAAAATTTTTCTTTCGGCATGATCCTCCTTTCCGCTTCGGGTCAGCATGGCCCGAAGTCTCTTAATGGCAGCCGAAGATGGATTTTGCAAGACTGCCTGTTTTGAATAAGGTAAAACACAGCAGCACCGTATATCCCACGCAGCCCCAGATCGCCCCGATGGGGTCGCCGTCGGTGGCGATACTCTGGATCAGCACCGCATAGATTGCGACACAGACTAAGATCAACAGACCTTGAAAGCCCACCGCAAAGAGGGAGCGGAAATAGTTCTGCCCCATGTGTCCGGTTTCCCTGTTGGGGACTGTGGCAAACGGGATAGGCGCTAAACTTGTGAGTAAATAGATTTCAGTCATACGGCCATATACGATGACGAAGATCACGATATTTAAGGCAATCATGGTAAGCTGGATCAGGAAGGATTGTAGCCAGAGTCCGAACAGAGGACCCAACTCCATCGCTTCAAGTTCTGTCCGTAGACTGTCCAGCACATCCGGCGTGATCTCTGTCCCGTTCTGGATAATGCCCGCTGACTGCTGTATCACATGCTGGCTCACATCAAAGACCGCCAGCACGATATTGAAGGTATTCGTCAGGATCATCACAGCCACAAAGGTTTTGAACACCCACTTAAAAAACATCCATGTGTCAACTTCATGGAGGTTGTTGCGTTCTATGAGCATCTGTATCAGCTCATAGGTCATTACAAAAGTGAGGATGACCCCGGCGATTGGCAGGATGGCAGTTTCAGAGATCTGTCGTATCATGGAAAAGACCCCGGCGTTCCAGTCCGCCGGGGTCGTGCCGACCTGTGTGGCGATCTCGCCAACGCTCTGATTGACGTTATCGAAAAGGCCGTCCAGATTTCCCATGATACCATCGACGAGCAGACCTTTCAGCCATTCAACGATTGCGTCGATGATAAAGTCCATACATCAGCTCCTTCTGGAAAAAGGGACAACGGGTGACACTTAGCTGAACAGACCGGACAGCAGAGGGATAAGCTGAAGGCCGATCAGAACGACACCGCCGCCAGCCATGAGCTGTTTTATCCCCAATTAGGTGTAAAACTCTGCTCGATGGCGGGCGGCGGCGTACAAAAAATCTATATGGTGTTTTTAAGAGAACCGTCCCGGCGGGACAGGTCAGGCAGTGACCTGTTCCACCTCTGGGATGGGTTTGAGATTAAAATGAATTTCGATAGAAATGTGTCTTGTTTTATCTTCGTCAATGCGCTCATGCACGACGATTTCTTTGATTAAGCGGTTGAGGGTGGCTGCGTCCAGCTCTGTGATATTGGCGTATTCCTGAATGGCTTCCACCCATTGTTTTGCGTCATTGGCAAGCTGGACTTCATCGGACAGCCGCTTTCTGCCCTCGGACACTTTTGCTTTAAGCTCCGCTTGCTCGGTCTGTGTCTTTTCCAGCATGGTGTTGAAATTCTGTTCACTGATACGCCCTGCAATCATATCCTCATAAAGCCGCATTACCATTTTGTCCAGAACCTCAATCCGTTCCTCGTCCCTTGTGAGGGAGCGTTCCATTGCTTCCCGCTGTTCCCGCTGCTCGGCTTCACAGGTATTGGTCAAGCGGTCGGCAACCGCTTCCCCGTCCATCAGGGCGGCTCTGGCACATTCCCGGATTTTCCGCAGCACATGGCTGTAAAGGGTGTCATAATCAATCCGGTGCTGGGTGCAGTGGTTCTTTCCAAAGGCATTGTAGGTTTTGCAGGAGTAAATCTGCTGGGGATGTTTTGCGTTTGTGTAGCGTATCGTCAGTGACTTCCCACACTCACCGCATTTTATCAGTCCGGCAAACAGGCTGATTTCATTGGTCTGCCCCGGACGCTGGCGGGATTTCAGCTTGTTCTGCACAATGTCAAAGCTCATGCGGTCAATCAGCGGTTCATGCTGTCCCTCCACCACAATCCAGTCCTCCGGCTTCTTTTCCCCAATCGTGCCGATTTTGAAACGGTAGTCCTTTTTCTGGGAAGCAATCGCCCCGGTGTAGACGGGATTCATCAAAAGGTCTTTGATAACGGAGAAGTCCCACATATACCGCCCGTTTTCCGGGTCTTTCTTTTCCCATTTGGTGCGGGTATTGCGAAGCCCCCGTTCCCGGTTCCACCATGTGGGGCAGGGGATTTTTTCTTCCTCCAGCCGTCTGCGGATATAGTTCGGACCATGACCGTTTAGGGCATATCCGAAAATCAGCCGCACAATCGGGGCGGTTTCCTCGTCAATGAGCAGATGGTTTTTGTCCTCCGGGTCTTTCCGATACCCGAACGGGGCAAGACACCCGGTAAACTGTCCTTTCTGCGCTTTCAGAAGATAAGAGGAATGGACTTTCTTGGAAATATCCTTGCTGTACATCTCGTTCAGGATATTCTTGAACGGGGCAATATCGTTGTTATCCCGCAGGGTGTCGATACCGTCATTCATGGCGATATAGCGGACACCATTTCTTGGGAAAAAGTCCTCAATCAAATGCCCGGTTTGCAGATAGTTACGCCCCAGTCGGCTGAGGTCTTTCGTGATGACAAGGTTGATTTGCCTGCGCTCAATGGCTCTCAACATTCTCTGTAAATCAGGACGCTCCATATTAAGACCTGTGAAGCCATCGTCCTGATAGACTGCCACAACCTCCCATCCCTGCTTTTCGCAGTATTTTTCCAGCATATCACGCTGGTTTGCGATACTGGCACTTTCGCCTTGCAGGTCATCGTCCTTTGACAGTCTGCAATAGACCGCTGCACGATAGCCCCCGGCAAGTGCCGAACCGATTGTTCTGTATTCCATTTCGTTCATCATAGCCATTTACCCACACAATCCAGACGGTATCTGGCTCTTTTGAACCTCATCTTCATTATACTTCATATCTTTCTTTTTAGCAAGATATTCTTTTGTATTCGTCTTGCTGTATTTCTGGGAAATCAGGCTGACGAACACATCGGTGGCGTCCAGCTCCCCGTCAAATACAGTAGTCACATGAATTTCTGTTTTGTTTTTTGCCATAGGCAGTTATCCTCCATACATGAAAATAGCCAGACAGAGGGTGTCGGCAACGAAGTCCGGCAACGGGCTTCAAAAGACCTTGCAAACAATCTCAATCTGGCGATGGTTACTATTTATACTTTTCTTTTATTTTTCTGTTGTTTTGGTTGTCATAGGGGAGAAAAGCCGATAGTTTCGGGATTTTCCCCGGCAACCGGCTCGGCAACGGGATAGCAACAGGGGGTGCAACGGGCTGCCATTTTCAGAACGGAAGCTCCATCTGTTCTGTGACCTCCACAAAACCGTCCATCGTTTTTTCAGACGGGTTGCCGGAGTCCGTTGCCGGGTTTTCACGCTCCCAGCCCTTTTGTCTGCCGTATTCGGAAAACATTCTTGGATTCGGAAAGTACCGCCAGCGGTCAATGCATTGGTTCATAATCTCATTGATTTCCCGTATTTCCCATTGCTTCGGCTCGTCAAAGGCATGGTTCAAAGCTTCCTTGTAGAGCTGCTTGGAGCAGACCATGCTCCCGGTGTACTTATCAAGATACGCCTGTATCATCCCGGCTTTGGTGTCCTCCGGCATAAAATCCCGCTGGTGTTCTTTGAGATACCGCTGCATGGCAGGGCTGAAAGCCAGCTTGAACCTGCCGCTTCTGTAAATTTCCATCGCTTCTGCCCACATCTGCTCGATATAGGCTCTGGAAGCGGCTTCGTCCTCCAAAATGTGAACCTCGGCTTGCTCCGGGTACACCATGACGGGGATAAAGCGGCGGTTGCCGGAACGGTCAAGGGGCAGGAAGTCAAGGGCATTGGAAGTGCCGCCAAACACGCACTGACGGGGGCGGTCTGCTGGGTGGGTTTCATAGGGTATCTTGTAAACCTCTTTCTGTCGGCTTAAAAATGACTTGATTTCCTCAATGCTCTTGGCGTTGGCGGTTGCCATCATTTCCGACATTTCGATAATCCAGTGACCTTGCAGCTTGCGGTACACATTGTCATCGTCCAGCTTCCGCAAATCATCGGAGAACCACTCGTCCCGGACTGCCAGCAGACGGAAGAAGGTGGACTTGCCAGCCCCCTGACCGCCTACCAGACAGAGCATGATTTCAAATTTGCATCCCGGCTGAAAGGCTCGTGAGATTGCACCCAGCAGGAACAGCTTCAACGCTTCATAGGTGTAATCGTCTGCGTCAGCCCCCAGAAAGTGCCGCAGACAGAAGCGGATTCGTTCTGTCCCGTCCCACACCAGGGTATTGAGATAGTCCCGGATGGGGTGGTACTTGTTTTCATTCGCCACAATCCCGATGGCATTATCAATCTTTTTCTCATTGGTAAGCCCATAGGTTTCTTCCAGATAGAGAAGCAGATACTTCATATCCGTATCGTTCAGGGCTGTGCTTTCTCTGTGGAAGCCAATGGGCTTTATGATGTCCTTGCGGTCAGTCAGGATGTTGTATGCGATAGCCCCGGAAAGCAGCGGGTCACGCTGGAATACGGTCAGGCAGTTCCGTATGCTCTGACGGACACCGCCTTTCTCGGTAGTTTCCAGCCCCGCCTTGATTTCCTCAATGCTCTGGGGCGGCTGCATAGCGTTCATGGTGTTTTTTAGTTCTTGCTGCGTCTGCGGCTGCAAGCTCTGCCATTCGTTGTTCAAGCTGTATCACATCCTTTCCGTAGTCCGTAATCAAAGCCGCTTTTTCCTCTGTCTCCCCGAACAGCAGCACATCCAGCAGATATTCCACTTGGGCTTGCTTCTGTAAGGCTTCCACAAACCGGGGATGAACGGCTTCCTCCGGGGAGTGCGGGACATAATCCTTTCTCCATGCCCTAAGCAGGTGGAGATAATCGGCAAGGATACGGAAGCAGCGGTTCTTTGCTTCCTGAAACTGTTCCTCCGGGGATTTCTGCCGGGGCTTGGGCTTTTTTACCTTTCCCGGCGGCTTCCAGTCCTCATAAGAAAGCCCGAAGTCATTTGCCAGTTGTACGGCGGCTTCTTTCTTTCCCAGCCCATACAGGGCGGCGACAAAATCAATCACATCCCCATCCGCACCGCAGCCGAAGCAGTGGTAACGCCGATCCAGCTTCATGCTTGGGGTTTTATCATTATGGAACGGGCAGCAAGCCATCCCGTTCCGCCCTACATGGATTCCATAATGCTCCGCAGCCTGTCTTGTTGTGACGGACTGCTTCACAGCTTCAAATACATTCAAATCTATCCCTCCTTGAAAATAAGAAAAGCACCTGACATTCTCTGATTGAAAATGGCAAGTGCCTGTTAAAGTTCCATATCCTGTTGTCTGTGTTTCGCCTGTGCCGGGGCGGTTCTTTGTGCTTTTTTCTCGTCTGCCTTATCCTGCAAGACTTCTTTGATAGGCTGTTTCTTGGGCGGCTCTTTGCTTTCTTCTGTGCCGGGGGTGGCTTTCCGTACCCAGTAGCGAATGTCCCGCAGCTTCTTCAAATCCTCCTGTACCTCGGTCAGCGGTATTTTCAGGGCTGCAATTTCTTCCAGAAGCGTTTCCTGCTCCTCTTGCAGCTCCTTTTGGGTACTGTCCTTATCGTCCGGGTGCTTGGCAAGGTAGGCGGCGGCTTTCGCATACCGGGCAACCTCCGGGTGTTCCTGTTTGAATTTCTCCTTTGTTTTCTTAAAAAATATCTTCTGGTACTTCTCATAGACAGGCTTACATTCCTTGCAGTCTGTCCGGCTGGCAAGAATCCCGTCAATCACTTTGCTGCGGGCTTCCTTTGGCTTCATCTGATTGCGGTAATCTGCGGCTGATTTCCCGGAAGATTCCAGAAATGCTTCTAAGTCCTCCACAGTGGAAAGCCCCTTTTGCCGGAGATAGGACAGGGCTTCGCTGACTGCCTTTAAGTCCTGTGAAGTCCCCCGGTTCTGTCCAGCCCTTGTCCAGTCCTTCCGTTCTTCCTTTCGTATCTCCATATACTTCATCAGCAGATTGGGAAGAAGTGTCGCTTCCTCCGCCGCTTTTTGTGCAAGCAACTCCTTCCGTTTTTCTCCCAGCTCGGCAATCCAGCCTTTGAGGTTGTGGATAAGCTGCCGGATGGACTTCATCAGGCGGTTGGCGGCTCTGATTTCCCGGTTCAGGTTTCCGATATTCGTCTGGATACCACGCTTTTCCATCTGCCGGACAGCCGCTCCCTCATGGACAGTGGGGACTATATCAAACCCCTGTCTGGCATAGGAACGCAAGTCCACACGCTCCGGGCGGTCATTGGCTTCCAGATAGCGGTTCTGGATGACCTCCCATTCATGCCGCCAGATTTCACAATATTTCTGGTCGTTCCAGTCCACCGTATCCTCCTTGTGGCTTTTCCACCTGCCAGATGGCAGCTTTATCCGTTCCCCATTCTCGTCAAGGTCATAAACCTTGCGGCTCTTGGGAAGCCATTTCCCATGTTCGTCCATTGCCCTCATAGTCAGCAGGACATGGGCGTGGGGATTGTGTCCCGGCGGATGGGGGTCATGGATGGCAAAGTCAGCAATCATGCCTTTGGAAACAAACTGCTTCTGGCAAAACTCCCGGACAAGGACAGCATACTGGTCGGGCGGTATCTCTCTGGGGATGGTAAGCACCCACCGCCTTGCAAGCTGGGAGTTCCATTGTTTTTCCACCGCTTCGGCGGCGTTCCACAAAGTATTGCGGTCTGCATATTCCTGTGGGGCATTAGGTGGGAGCAGGATTTCATTGTGGACGATACCACGCTTTTCCGGGTAGTGCTTCACTTGCTGGTCATATTCACAGAACAGTTTTTCGCCACTCTGGTAAGCAGCGGCGGCAACCGCAGACTGCCGCTGGCTGCGCTGAACAATCGTGATTTCGTTGTGTGGACAGGGCATTTCGTGTCCCTCCTTTCGCTAATTGGTGGACGGGGTGGCGTTTTACCACCTCATTTTGGGCAGAAAAAAGCAGGAGACCTTTTTCAGATTTCCTGCTCGGTGTGCCGCTATGTGGGCGGCGGGTATTTAATTGTAAAAGTTCGGGGCAAGTTGACCCGATGTGAAGCTGACAAACTTGAATTTATTTTGGCAAATCATCTTCCGCTTTAAAATTCACATTACTGTCATCGATCGAGATTGTGATCGTGTAGTTATAGATTATACCATCTTCTGTTTCCAGCCTAAATGTTACCGCACCACCTCCGAGATACTGAAAATCAGGTTCGTCAGACATTCTTGCATATGTGCCATACTGTTGAAAGTATCCGTCTGCATCAAAGAACGCAACATTGCTTGTTTGCTCCTTATCGTTCCGGAAGAGTACTGCACCAACACGGTCACTAGCATGATCTGGAATTAAAACACAGTCTATGTATTCCCAATCTGTTTCTTGCACAAGAGAGAACATCGACACAATATCTTGTTCAGACCAGATTTTTCCTCCATTCAGATTACTGATATCTGTATTCTGAACCGGATTGCTGGCAGAATCTGATGTTTCTGGCATGGCGTCTTTGCTGCTGCAGGCGGACATTCCTAATACACAAACCGTCATGAAAATAAAAAGCAATGCTCTCTTCATATGAACACCTCCTCAAATCCCGATTGTTCTAATCTTTTTTACGCCCACCTTCTTGCCCTTCGGACAAGAAGTATCCCTCGCTCAAAGAGCTCGGTCAATTCCGATTTTCTCAATTCTCCAAACTTGAATTTGTCAAAGAGGATTATTCCAATATTCCACAGTATTTCTATTTACATCATAAAAAGTAATATTACCCGCATTTATAGGCAAGACAATCGCAAAAGGTTTATTGCGGTCAATATCAACCACTTGAATTGTGTTGCCATCATCTATTTCAAGTTGTTGCACCTGCTGTTGATTCATAGAAATAAATGCTCGTTCATTATATCCCTCTACAGTAAACTCCACAATTCCTCTTTGAATCCCCGAAAGAGTTCCACCTCCACGGAAAAAATATCCGAAGGAAAGTCCTGGACGATTGACATAGACGGAAAAAGTGTGGTCGCTCATGTCTTGAGAATAAGAAATATAAGCAGCCATCGTGTTAGAAACGCTTCCATCGAGCGTCCAATCATCTTTAATCTTCTGCGATGAACGAATATCCGTTTCCAAATTGGTCGAAGTCATACCGATGTTATTGTTTGCATAAAGAAATCCAACGAATAAAATGCAAACTAAAACAATCCCTATCACAATTTTAAGAAATCTCTTTTTCATGCTATCAAAACTCCTTGCCAAATTCCGATTTGTTGTCATCTTCATTATACTTCATCGCCTATCGAAAAGATAGCGTATTTTATGAAACTTGTCGGCTGGGAACAACTTGCAACGCAAAGTGTCCCCAGATGGCAAGTCCACAAAAGGGTAGCTGGCTGCAGCCAGCGCAGGGGAAGTGTAGCGTCCCCTGTATGATTTGGAGCAGACCATGACTGCGGAAAATCACAGCCCTCCGGCGAGGAGCCTTCGGAGAACGCAATGCACCAACCTCTGGGTGGTGTATAATTGCGCCCTTAGTAAACTAAGGGGTTTCCGGCTTCTCCCGTTCCAGCAGTTTTTTCAATATATCTTGCGTGTCCTGCCTGTGAAAAATGAGTTTCAGCAACAGCATGACATCATCGTCCGTCAGGCGTTCCGGCTCTTGCAGAAAACTTTCCAGCATACCGCCACGAGTACAGAGCCGGTGCGTCCGTTCCTTTCGGGTAAGCTGCTTCAACTGGTGCTGCAATGCCTTTTCATCATTGATGGCTTTCCGCAGTTTCTTTTCGCTTTTCTCCAACTCCCGGTTGAGCTTTCCCAGCTTTGAGGTATCAGGCAAGGGTAGCGCCCTCCTTTCCCGGTATCAGCACATAAATCCTGTTCGGTTCTCCCACGCCCTGACGCACCCGCATGATAAGTCCGGCGGTTTCCAGTTCATTCAAAGAACGCTTGACCGTCATGAGGCTGCGGGACAGGACTGCGGCAATGGCTGTGATAGGGAAGCAGACAAAAAGAATCCCGTTCTCGTCCGCCTGCCCTCTGAAAAGCATAGCGTCCAACATCCGGCAGTACATGACCTTTGCGGTGCTGCTGACTGGAAATCCTGTCAACGCTCTGGGAAATGGCATACAGGGCGGCAATGGTGTGTCTATCGTCATAAATTCAAAATTCATTCGGTGTGTTCCTCCTTTTTCTTTGCTCGTTTGGATAAATAACGGGGGCAGTCAATCACAACCGCCCGGAAGCTCTGCTTGCACCCATGCTGGCATTTCCGGCATAATTCGTTGTAAGTGACACGCCCCCGGTCATTGAGGTAAAAGGAAAGCTCATGCTTCCGCTTTTTGCTCATTCTCGGCATGTTACGTTTCCTCCCGTTTTCGTGTATGGTTTCGGGGCGATTTTCGGCAAAATTACAGCCATAGAGCCGCTTAAAATCTCCCGAAGTCTCAGCGATAGGGTAGACTATCTCCCTATCAAATTGTCGTGTTTCGGTATCATTTCGGTGTCAGTTCGCCAGTTCTCCCCGGTGTCGTTCCTCCCCTGAATCTCACAGCGGCGTATCGCTCCCTTTGGTACGCTCGTTTCGGTCAGGGTTCCTCCATATCCCTGCCAAAAGTCATGGCGCTACATCGCCGGGGAAGCATATCCCACACAGGCTGGTCATTCGATTGGAATAATCCATCGATGAACTACCTGTATCATAGAACATTTTTGTGCCCTGTGCCGTATATCCACAAAGTAGGAATCAGGGGGAAAATCAGAAATTTCCACGATTGCGGAAAGTGTGATATAATCCAGTTAAACGGCAGAAATAAAACCACCGGAAAGGAGCGTGCGCCCATGAAAGTTGCAACAAGCATACAGGAACGCCTTTGGGAACTCCGCAAAGACAAAGGCTTAAATCTGGAAGAACTATCAAAGCTGACGGGCATTTCTAAATCAGCCCTTGGCAGTTATGAAAAAGAGGATTATAAGGAAATCAATCATGGCAACCTTATCACGCTGGCAGACTTCTATGGGGTTTCCGTCGATTATCTGCTGTGCCGGACAGAGAACAGGGAGCAGATCAACACGCCACTGACGGAGCTGCATTTGAACGATGAGATGGTGGCACTGCTGAAAAGCGGTCGGATTAACAACCGTCTGCTCTGCGAACTTGCCACCCATAAGGACTTTATCAAGTTTCTTGCGGACATTGAGATTTATGTGGACGGGATTGCCACCATGCAAATCCAAAATCTCAACTCCCTTGTTGATACCGTCCGGCATGAAATTATTGAACGGTATCGCCCCGGCGAAGATGACCCGCATTTGAAGGTGCTGCAAGCCGCACATATCAGTGATGATGAGTATTTCAGTCACATGGTTCTGGATGACCTCAACCTGATTATCCGGGATATTCGGGAATTCCACAAAAAGGACAGCGAGAGTGCGCCCCAAACTACCGTTGCCGATGAACTGAAAGAAAATCTGGAAGCGGTCGAAAATTTCAAGGGCAGTCGAGATGAAAAACTGGTTATCCTTTACTGCAAGCAGCTTGGTATCAACTATAAAAACCTGTCAGAAGAAGAATTTCGCTGGTTCATTCGTATTCTCAAAAAATCAAAGAAAATGGGAACGCCTATCAGCCAGAGGAAAAAACGGTAAAGGAAAACCGCTGTTGCATGGTTTGTTGGATTCCATGTAGCAGCGGTTTGTGCTGTGGTTATTATTTCATTCGTTTTCTTAATATTCGGCGATAATTTGTTTCTCCCTTTGGTGCGTCCTGTATAATTTCCAACACACCATCTTCAAGCATTTTATCAATGCGATTGGAAATCCATACATCACTAATTCCAAGTTGATATTTTCCTAAAACATTACCTATGACAATAGCCATTTTGAATTGCTCTGGCTGTTCCGCAATTTCACGAAGAATGAAACTATCATATATATCTTCTGAAACGCTTTGCAATTTACCATTTAACATTGCACGCAAAGGTGCATTTTCATTTTGAAGTTGATTCCATTTCATAGTACAAGCTGAAAGAAATACAGGATTAGCTTTCTCTTGTAGAGTTATATAGTTTCCCCATTCGCCAGGAGAGACCTCGCCCCATGCTATTTTGGATGTCATAGTATTTTCTTTTCCATATTCCCATGTAGGTAACTTAACCAAATAAATTGTTGTCTGGCAGTTTAATGGTTGAAGTTGTTTCATAAGCCAATACATACCACAAAGCTCATCTGGATTATAGCTATACCAAATGCGAATTTCTTCCCCAGCTACATATCGTTCAATCACTGAGGTCAATGTAGTTTTAATTTTCTGTATTTTTTCTTCAACCTGATAATCTAAATCCTCTACAAAGCAGACAGACAGCATTTTCTTGAAAATATTTTTCCGCTGTTCGCCAATTCCATTATCAGAAATATCTCCCACACTAAGAGCCATATCAAAACAATAAACATCACTGCTCTTGCCTCCCAATGGAATAGCATTCTCCCAAGCAATGCGTTCTTGTTCCTGTGCTTGAAGCTGTGCCTTTTTCATTTCATCTGAAGATGGAACACTCCCGTCTTCGTGCCTCATAAATATTGAAACAGCACTTCCTCTATACTTTCCCTTGCCGTAAGTTTGGGCAATTTTCAAACTTCCACAGGCACTTTCACCAAATACAATTTCAATCATCTTATATACCTCCGATTTAATTGCTCCCGTTATGAATAAATCATCTCATACAAAACAATTTCTTCTGCCCTGTTGTGAATGTTATTGCAACGCTGCACCCATTCCATTTGTCGGGTACACTTCAATTCCTCTGTCACGCCCTCGGTAGCTTTCATCTGCTCCATGATAGTGTCTAACCGTTTTTGTGCCTGTTCATTCAGGTCTGCAAGATATGTCAACAATTCTCCGGTCAGTATCAATGTATTCAATCTGGCTGGGTGGACTTCTCTTAAATATTCCCGGTGCATTCGTCCGTACTTTCCGATAGGGCGGTGTTCCTCCGGCAGTTTCAAGCCTGGAATGTAGTAATCTCCGACAAGGATATAATCAATTCCGTTTTCCGTTATTCTTGGTTTCAATTCGCTCATGTTCCTTACCTCCTGTGGAAGCAGGCTCGTCTGGTACTAACTCAATCACATCAGTAATCTCACAATTCAGAGTTTCACAGATACGGGCTAATGTATCCATGCTGATGTGCTTTCCCTCTTTGCTCATGTTGGCAATCATATTTGTTGTCATACCAGCAGCAAGCCTTAAATCCTCTTTTCTCATATCACGCTCTAACAGTGTGTGCCAGAGTGGTTTATAGCTGATGTGCATATTGTTTTCCTGCCTTTCTATCCATACCACCGGGGCGGTTGCCCCGGCAGGAACTTTTCTCTTATTATAACACCAATCTTGTGAAATCACAATTTATTCTTGTAGCCTGCCGCTGATACCGTCTGGATTGTGCATTCCCTTTCTTTTTGTTCCCTTTAATTAGCCATGAACTGCTTAATGCCCTGTGATTTTGCCGCAGGGTTATCCGACCCGTAACCTTCCAGAAGGTTGATGACGCCCCATACCGCCAGACCGGCGCCAAGAGCCATGACCAGAATTTTGAGAATGTCGATTGCCTGATTGAAAAATTCCATATACGTTCCTCCATTTTGTTTGTTTGATGGTTTTGGGTACAAAAAAAGCCGCCCACATCGGCGGCGCTTCGGGTCATCATGGCCCGAAGTTACACAAACTCGTCGCTGTCCAGATCATCGAAGTTCAACAGGTCAGCTTCTTCGTCCGTGTCGGAGCCGTCCACTTCGTACACCGTGTATTCGTCCTCCGGCTTTAGTCTCAATGGCCGGTGGCGGAACAGGCTTTCCAAGCGGAAGGCGTTTTTCTTTTTATCAAATTCGGCTGTGTACTTGTAATTCGGGTGCTTTTTCAAGTCATACTTCGGGGACAGGAAGGGTGGGAGCCCTCTAAGCTGCAAGATACATTTATCCCCGGGCATGGTGGTGATCTCGCTGGTGGTCATCAGCTCCCGGCCAAGCCGCTGCATATTCTGGCTGTAACTTTCAGACTGTCCACGGCTGCGGCCCTCGGTCTGCATGGAAATGGTGGCCTTGCCCAGCCAGTTTTCCGAAATATCCTTTAGGGTGGAAGCCTCCCGGCCTCCGAGGAACACGATACTGTCCATGTTTCCCATGATGGTTTCGGAATGGTCTTTGTACAATGCCTTGCACTGGCTCATTGCCTGATAAAAAAGCGTCAGGCTGATCTCACGGGAGCGGATGACAGCCACGATTTTTTCCAGCCCCGGCACCTGTCCGGTATTGGCTGCCTCGTCCCACAGCACCCGCACATGGTAGGGCAGACGCCCGCCATAGGTGTTGTCAGCCCGTTCACACAGAAGGTTGAACATCTGCGAAAAAGCGAGGGCAACCAAAAAGTTGTAGGTGGTGTCCGTGTCGCTGATAAGAAAGAACAGCGCTGATTTTTCGTCCCCCAGCTTATCAAGCTCCAGCTCGTCATAGGACATGATCTCCCGGAGCTGTGGAATGTCAAAGGGAGCCAGCCTTGCACCGCAGGAAATCAAAATGCTTTTGGCTGTCTTGCCGCTGGCGAGCTTGTATTTCTTATACTGCCTCACGGCGAAGTGCTGGGGGCTGCGGCGTTCCAGCCCGTCAAACATATAGTCCACCGCATTTTTGAAGGTTTCGTCATCCTCCCGGACTTCCATGCTGTTTATCATTTCCACCAGCGTATTCATGTTGCGTTCTTCCTCCGGCCCCTCAAACACGATGTAGGCCACAAGGGCGCAGTACAAGAGGGTTTCGGCTTTAGTCCAGAACTCGTCGCCCTCCTTGCCGTCGCCTTTGGTATTGGCAATCAGGGCGGTAACGAATTTCAAAACATCGCTTTCCGTCTTGATATAGGCCAGCGGATTGTAGTGCATGGATTTGGAGAAGTCGATACTGTTGAACACCCGCACCCTGTATTTTTCCCTTTGCAGGAACCGCCCGCACTGGTCGAGGGTGCCGCCCTTCGGGTCTACCACCACATACGAGGAATGGGCTTGAAGGAGCTGCGGGGTCAGCCAGAACCTTGTCTTTCCCGAGCCGGACGAGCCGATGACACAGGCGTTTAGGTTCCGGGCATTGGCAGGTACCTTCGGACGGGTGTTCATGGTAAGGAACTCCGTCCCGGTTAAAATGACATTGTTCTGAAATTTAGGGTCTACAAACGGCTTTATATCCTCCTTTGTTCCAAAGCGGGCGGTGCCGTACTCCGCATCCCGCCGGAATTTTTTTGCCTTCCTGATCTTTGACTGTATCAGCAGATACATCCCAGCCGCACCGGCAAGGCCCACCAGCAGGTCAATACCGCCCAGCCCCGGCCAGTAGGTTTCAAAGGCTTTCGGGAAGGTGTCGAGCATCCCCATGAGCTTTGTCCCGAAGTCTGTGCCGGGTGCAGTCCGGTAGGCCGTCCCGATTTTGGAAAAAAACCAGAACACAAAGAGGTACGGCAGGTTGGGGAGCACATATTTTCTGATCTTGTCACTCAACGTCCGTCCTTCACCGCCTCTCTGGTCCGCTGCTTCTCCTTTGCCTGCGTCCTGATCTGCTCCGTGAATTTCCGAAGCTGGCCGAGGATAGAAGGCTTGTCCTGCTTTTTGTCCAGCACCTTTGCACTGTACTTCTGGAAGGCCGCCGTGATAGCGTCCGCCTGATTGGCTTTGAAAAACAGCAGGTAATGGCCGGGGCTCACTTTATGGAAAGCGTAGTCCACATGGAACTCCTTCGCGATCCGGTCAAAATCCTTCGGGGCTCCCACATAGGGCATGGCGCTTTTGCCGCCATAGTGGTTCATCAGCTTTTTCACACTCTGGCGTCCCTGTGGGGTCAGCGCCTTCCGGTGGTGCTTTTGCAGCGTCCGCACCACCTTCCCAAGAGCGGCAGCCAGCACTTTTCCCGTGAGCTTCGTTGTCCTGATCGAAAGGGCAACCGTTTTTTGGTTTACTTCTTCCTGCATAAAACCTCCTTTCCGTCGGGGTTCCCGCTATCCGGGAGGCCCCCGTACAATCTCGGGGAACAGAAAGCCTCGGGCCAATGTGGCCCGAGGCTTACCGCTCGGCATCCCTGCCGGACGGAGCTTTCTTTTCCGGCTCCGTCTGGACTTTTTCGCCCTGTTCCCGCATGGTCTGCAAGATAGAGGGCTTCTTTTGAAGCTGGGAGGGCTTTTCGCCGGACAGCGGCTTGATACATTCCAGCCGGTCAGCCGCCCGGATGGCGTTGTCCGTGAGCTGCCTCTGCCATGCACCCACGCTGGGAGCCCAACGAAAGCCGCTGCTTTTCAGCTCGGCCCGGGTGTCCGCGTCAGGCTTTCCGTCAAAGAACACCTGCAAGCGGTTGTCCTCCCGGTTCATTTCCACACGACCCCCATCGAACTCCCAGCCGGAAAATTCCTGCTGTGCCTGTTTGGAAAGCTGTTCGATACGGGCCTTTACCCGGCGGATCTCCGCGTTGTTGTTGGTAAGCTGGTAGCTTTCAAAGGGCCTCGGGTCGCTCCGCCAGCTTGACGCCATGCTTGCTTTCAGCTTTTCGATCTGGTCCGGCGACAGCAGCGCACAGCCATCCAGTTTGCCATGCTTGCGGTAATAGGCGTTGACCTCCTTCATAATGAGCTGGGAGCGTTCCAGCCCGTCCAGCTTCTTCTGGAGCTTTTCAATCGCTGCCGGGTCATCGGCGCTGATCCCGCCCATGCCGGTACTGCGTATCTTATCCAGCAGCCCTTGAATATACTGCCATTCCTCCATGTTGCTGTCCCGGGCCCGGTTCTGTTTTTCCTTCTTCCCCACCGGGAAATTGGCAGGTCCGGCGATCATCACAGAGGGAACCCTTGCGTCAATGGCAAAGCCCTGGTTCATGTTTTCAGCCAGCTTTCGGGCATAGGTGTCTAACAAATGGTCGATCTTCTCATGGTACATGGGGGCCACCCGGGATTTCTGCTTTTCCGCTATGGCGGCGGCCTTGTCCACCATTGCCCGGTATTCCGCCGTTGCGCTCCCTTCCTTGTAGTCGGAAAAGCTGTTCATTTCTTTTGCCCGGCGGGCGGCTCCTTCATTGATAGGGTAATAGTTGATGGTATGCACCTCCTTCATGCTTCGGGCCATGCTGGCCCGAAGTCCTACCGTTCTTCATGGGAAGGCCCCGCCTTGTCCTTTTTCGGAGCGGGCGGGGCTTCTTGAAACCGTTTGAGTGCAACGAGAATGGAGTGGACAGGTTCGGCCTTTTCAGGATAGGCAAATATCCGGTGTTCCGGCGGAATGTCCTGCGGCCCGTGGTAATACTCCTTGAAGCCCTCCGGGACTGCCGACACATATCCACCGGGAGCGAATACGCCGCCCTCGTTGATACGCACATCCCGCCCGTATGCTTCATAATCGAAGTAGTTCTGAATGTGCTCCGGTATGTCGATGGTCCCAAGCTCGTCGGCGTAAAGGCGGCCCAGCCCTTCATCATCGGAAATATCCGGGTAAAAGCGGTAAAGGTCAAGGTTCTGCGTCAGGTTTATCAAATCCTTCACGCTCCGTGTGTGGTTTCCCAAGACAAGAGCGGCTTCAAAGGTTTCCAGTCCGCCCTTATCCCGTACTTCCAGCAGGGCGTGGCCCAGCTCGTTCAGCTCGTCGATGTTCTCACATTCGTAGAGATGATCGTAGAGCCCCAGCACATCGCTGTCAAAGCTGGTAAAGAACACTTCGCTGTACCGTTTCCCGTCTATCCCGATTTTGGCAAGGGCGGCCTGCAACTCCTGTGTCGTCGTGGGGAAATGTACCGTTGTCCCTACCTCAATCCCCATCAAGGGGTACAGGGCGGTGTTGGTTATATAGGCTTCAAACATGGGCTCATTCCTCCTTTCCGGCCCGGTCAGCCAGCACCTCATAGATCCCGGCCATAATGTAATCGGCGCAAGGGAGGGCAATCGCGTTCCCCAGCGCCTTGTAGCGTTGCAGAGGCCGGATCTCCACGCCGTCCGCCCCGTACTTTGTCCAGCCCTCTGGCAGCCCCATCAGCCGTTCGCTTTCCGTTTCCGTCAGAAAACGGATACAGCCGCCCTCCGGGTCGCCCTCATACCAGAAGGCGAAGGGCGTCACGTCACTGGCTAAAAGAGTGGGAAAAGGGTCAGTTGGTAATCCGAAGCTGTTTCGGAAGGCCGTTTCTTCCTGCCTTTTTGCCGCTCCCCGCATACGGAAGCACTGAAAGGGGTGGATGACTGGTATCTGCCGCCCTGTTTCAAAAGAAGCTGTTCGATCTCCTTCGGCGGCGGCCCGCCCGCCCTCTCCGCAAGGCGGAGGAAGTGGGAGCATTGGACGGGGCTTAAATAGTATGTCTGCGGCACGTCTGCCTCCAAAATCCGCCACGACGAAAATCCGCTGCCTTCGTGCCAGCCTTCGGGTGCCTGCCCAATACTGGGCGTCCATGAGCCGCCAGCACACATCAGGCGTTCCCCCTCGCACCATTCCGGCATTTCCCCATCTTCCCGAAGGAGGCATTGGAACTTCGGTGTCCGAGAAGGCGGATAGGACGGCTCTAAAGTCCATCCGGTCATTTGTAGAAAACGCTCCCATGACGTTTTCCCAAACAGCGATAGCTGGATATAGGTTATCAGTAGCATCCCTCATTTCCTGTATGATACGAAACGCCTGATAGAACAGGCTTGATTTTGCCCCGGCAAGGCCGGAGCGGTTGCCGATCAGAGAAAGGTTCTGACAGGGGGAACCGAAGGTTATCACATGGACCGGCGGGATTTTCCCGCCGTCCACCTTCGTAATATCTCCCAAATGCGCCATATCGGGAAAGTGCCTTTTGGTTATGGAGATGGGCGCTTTTTCAATCTCGCTGGCCCAGACCGGACGGATACCGCACCGGGAAGCAGCCAGAGGGAACACGCCGATCCCGTCGAAAAGGCTCCCCAGCTTAATGTCCGGCATGGCCCGGGGTGCCGTGTCCCTTCACGGCAAGCACCCCTTCCAGCGTTGTCGCCGCAATGCCCAGCCGTCCGGCAACCGCAATATCGTTTTTCACATCCTCGTCCACAACGCTGCCGCAGACGATCAGGGTATGAGAACGCCGCAGCATATCCCGGCGCATATCAATCCCGGCCTTATGTTCCTCGGGAACGCTGTCATTCAAAAACAGCGGCAGGTACAAGAGCGGGCAGATCGGGGAAAAGCCCGCCTCATAAGCAAGGCGGCAGTAGTGAGCCGCCAGCTCCATATCAACATCCGGCTCGCCGCTCCATGCGGCGGTCAGGTACGCTAAAGGTCGTTTCATTGGTTGAGCCTCCATTTCTGTTTTGGTTTAGGGAAAAGCAAGAGTTCGCCCAATCCCTCCGCCCCTTCCCCCGGGAAGGGGAACGGCTCTGGAGAATTTATATCCCCGTCGCTTGACCGGGAAAAAGCATAACCGGGAGAAATCCGTCAAGGGTGCCTCTGGCAC
>NZ_JAWQDE010000027.1:0-18162 GCF_036318045.1 Clostridium sp. CM74B_53
CGCCGGGCTTTTCGAAGCTCGGCGTTTTGTGTTGGGAATATGAAATGAGCTGCCGCACGTTAGTGCGACAGCCCCTTTGTGTTGGGAATATGAAATGAGCTGCCGCACGTTAGTGCGACAGCCCCTTTTTTATTTACGCAAACAACGAGCCAAAGTCCGCGCTTGTGCGAGACCCTGGCGACTGTCGCGATCATTCTTATTTTACTGCGATCGCTTCCATCTCAAGAAGGACGTCCTTCGGAAGTCTTGCAACCTCCACGCAGGAACGTGCCGGGCAGTCTTTTGCGAAATATTTTGCATAGATGCCGTTGATCGTTGCGAAATCATCCATGTTTTTGATGAATACGCCTGTTTTTACAACCTGGTCAACAGATGTCCCTGCTGCCTCGAGAAGATTCTTCACATTTTTCATGACCTGCTCTGCCTGAGCCTCGATCCCCTCCGGGATCTCACCTGTCTCCGGGTTTACCGGGATCTGTCCGGATGCAAATACAAAACCATTTGCCTCGATTGCCTGGGAATACGGTCCGATCGCTGCCGGTGCGTTTGTTGTGCTGATAACTTTCTTCATGTGATTTTCCTCCATGATTCCTTATTTATCGATTTTCCGGATGCTTTTCTCCGTGATCTCGATCTTTCCTTCTTTTAACAGATGTCCCACCGCACGCTTGAATGCGTTCTTGCTGAGTTTGAACTCGCGCGCGATGACTTCCGGAGCTGCCTTATCATTAAACGGCAGGACTCCGTCAAACTCTTCAATGACCTTCATGACAAGATCGGCGTCAGAAAAGATCTGGCTTCCCGCCTTGTCTCTCGTTGTGAGGTCAAGCTTTCCGTCCGCACGGACTCTCGTCACACGGACACGGATCTCATCTCCTACCTTGTAGCCGGAAAACAGTTCCTTTTTCGGGATCATTCCCTGGTAGATCCCATCCACCGCAACGAATGCGCCCATATCCGGATTGATCTCAAATACAAATCCATCCGCCTCGTCTCCGGTGTGGTACGGGGAATCGCATCTCAGATACTGGTACGCCTTCATGGTCGCCGCGAGACGTTTGCTCTTATCCACGTAGAGGGCAACCAGGCATTTCTCCCCTTTGCGGACCTGGTGGGTCTGCTCCTTAAACGGGAGCAGGAGATCTTTCTCCAGTCCCATATCGAGAAACGCGCCGATCTTTGAGACTTCTTTCACCTCAAGGACCGCCGTCTCACCCAGAGTGACCTTCGGGCGGGATGTCGTCGCGATCAGGCGGTCCTCAGAATCCTTGTAGAGGAACACCTCCAGCTCATCCCCGATCTTCGTTCCCGCCGGTACCTGCTTCTTCGGGAGAAGGACGCCCTGGGCATCCGCCTTATCTCCGTCAGAGAGATAAATTCCGAAGTCCTTCTCTTTGATCACTTTCAGTTTCTGAATTTTTCCGATTTCCATCATGTCTTTCGTCCTCCCGCAGCTGCATCCCCGGCATTGTTCACGTTCCATGCAAACAGCAACCAGGATCTTTCCGCTGCGTCCTCTCTTTTTATTTTCACTGTCATGATCCTGCCAACCATCAGCAGGATCCGGTTACATCTCTTTCAACTCGATATTTGCAAACACATCGCCGTCCGGATTGCAGAGCGATACAAGATAGGATTTTCCTTCCCGCGCGCTCCTGATCACGATCTCATCCCCGAGCACAGCCGCTTTCCTGTATTCAGCCCTGATCTCCGAAATTTCCGTCCCGGCCGGAAGAAGTTCTCTCGCAATGTCCACATACTGGGCATTGTTTACATGAAGGTTCGTGTCGAGAAGGTGTTTCATGACCACCATCCGTCCCGTCTCCTCCATCTCCTTCGGCACCTGGATCTTTCTTCCCGCATCCTCCATCTCGAGTTTCGGGCTGAACTCCCCGTAAGGAGCTGTGTCCGACTCCATGATCCGCATCGGGCGTCCCGTCTCCGTATTCAGGAGAAACCAGTAGGAATTTGCCTTCACGAGATATTCGTTCTTTTCATCTAGGATCGCGAAGTTTCTCAGGGCGTAAAGTCCTTTTACCCCATACGGCCATGTGACCACGCGGATCTTTTCACCCAGCGCCGGGCGTCTTTCGATCATGATCTGCCAGGATGATAACAGCCATGCTTTCTTCTCCTGCTCCAGATATCCGATCCCAACTCCCGCGTCTTCCGACTGCATTGTCGAACAGTCCTGCATATAATTCATGATCCCGGTCAGGGACAGCTTCGCGTCAATATCCGTCTCGCTGTACCGGACCCGGCTGTTTAATTCATACATAATCTACCTCACCGATCGGCAAGATCCGTATTCCGACTCAAAAATCCATTCCCGCGAAACACGCTCTCTTTTTCCGACTTCGCCTGTAACTGTTCAGTACCTTCACAGTCACGAGCAAAAATCCATTAAAAATTGCCTGCGGCAATGGGATTTTTGCCTGCCAGCCCATGTTTTCGTACGGTCAGCGCAGTAAATGCGCAGACCTACTGAACAGTTAGCTTCGCCTTTACATTAACACAAATGGATGTCAAGCGCAAGAAAAAGGTGTACAGTAACAAAAAAGACCATTAAGCCTTGCATTCACAAAGATTAACAGCCTTTTATCAGCTGGGCTACAAGGATTCGAACCTTGAAAATGACGGAGTCAGAGTCCGTTGCCTTACCATTTGGCGATAGCCCAATAATAATATGTGCTTAAAGCACTTCGACAATATTTAGTTTATAAACTGGGCTACAAGGATTCGAACCTTGAAAATGACGGAGTCAGAGTCCGTTGCCTTACCATTTGGCGATAGCCCAATGCATCAACGAGACATATTATAGCGCAACGACTCTGATCCGTCAACTATTTTTTTTAATTTTTTTATTTTTTATTTACTGGATCCTGCTGCAGGCTTTCCAGTCCGGAAAATTACTGCCTGTGGATGAACATTTTCCCTCACCTGTCTTAATGATTCCGCGGATTGTCCGGATCTTCGAAACCAGGGCCCTGCATGTATGCCGGAGTCTTTGTTTCCGGTGTCAGCATTCCGGACGCCGCGGTGGTCTCCGGGACCGCAGCCGTTGTCTCCGAGGCTGTCGGCGCGGCTGTCTCCGGCGGCACAGTTTCCGGCGCTGCAGTTACAGCAGGAGCCGTCTCCGCCGGAGAAGTTTCCGGAACGCCGGTCGTCTCATGAGAAGTTCCATACTCCCAGGTATTCCGATTCCGTCTCCGTTCAGAACTTCCATATTCATCGCGCTCAGACTCATCGTCCTCGTCATCCCCGTCTTTCCGGTAGCTTCCTGTATCCTGGTCCACCCAGTCCACGCTCTCTCCGGCTTCCAGGGCTTTCCGGCGTCTCTGCATCTCCGAAAGGCCATCGTTCTCCGTAGTCTCTGTCTCTTCGCCCGCAGCAGACTCATCCGTAGTCTCTGTTTCCTGCTTTAAGACATCTTCCGTGCTCTCCTGAGCAGTTGTCTCCTCCTCTGTACTCTCCTCGCTGGCCTTCTCAAACGTCGTCTTTACGATCACCGGCTCCAGCGACAGCTGATATTCATGTTTTTCGATCTCACGGACCAGACGTTTCGAGGAATACCCGGCAAGTTCTTCCTTTTCCGGCACTGTGATCTCCGGATTTTCCGCAAACAGACGCTTTAAGAACTCCGCCTTCGTCACCGTGATCCCATATTCCGTCACAAGTTTTTTCGTGTCTGCGTCCTCATCCGCCTCAAACACGTAGACCTTCGCCCTGGACTCCTTTTTCTGGAGCTCGGACTCTGTCTCCTTCTGAACTTCTTTTACGATCTTCTCCGGCGACGCCTTACTGTCCGGATCAGATCTCCGGACAGAGATCAGGATTCCTCCGTCCTCGCCCAGACTGTTATTCTCAGCGAGCCGGTCAAAAATTTTCCCCACAGTGATCCCAAGACTTTTTCCGTCAAACGCATCCATGGAGACTGTTTCATTTGTCCTCGCCATCTTTCCGGATGCCGACAGCACTGCGCCCCTCCGGTTCATGGTAAATTCCATCAGGATATCGGAATTTACTTCCATGATCAGGGACTCTTTCTGATTCTTTCCAGCCATCAGGACCGTCATCAGGCAGACGGCAGCTGCGCAGGCCGCCAGCGCTCCTCCTGCCCTCGTAAACCACTTTTTCAGGGATTCCGCGGAGAATTCTCCGTCAGCTCCCATTCCCGCTTCCCTTCGGTCCGTCTGCTTTTTCTTCTCCTCAAAGAGTATGTCCTCATGTTCTTCATTCTGATTCATCATACCGTTTTCCTCTCGCCTTCATAAGCCACGTGAAGAAGGAATAAGCCTTCCGGCGGAGCAGTTCTCCCCGCCATGTCCCGGTTCTTTGCCTCCAGGATCACCTTCATTTCCTCCGGTTTCCGCATTCCGCTGCCGATCTCCAGGAGCGTTCCCGTCAGGATCCGCACCATGTTGTAGAGAAAGCCGTTTCCTGTATACAGAAGTTCGATCTTCGTTCCGTGTTCCACGATCTTTATCTCATCGATCCGGCGCACCGTGCTCTTTTTCATCCTGCGGTTCGCACAGAAACTTTTGAAATCATGCTCCCCGATGAGGAAGCCTGCCGCGCGCCTCATGGCCTCCAGATCCAGTTTTTTTCCAAATCCGTAAACATATTTTCGCTCAAACACATTCTTCTTATCCCCGGTCTCCACATAATATCCGTATGTTTTTGAGGAGGCGGACAAACGGCTGTGGAAGCGTTCCGGTGCGGGATCAGCCTCAAGCACCCGGATATCCTCCGGCAGATACCTGTTTAAGTATTCTTTCGCAGTCTCTCCGTCCGGGCAGATCTTCGCGTCCACATGGAAATTTGCCACCTGGCCTTTTGCATGGACTCCCGCGTCTGTTCTTCCGGACCCGTGGACCTCCACTTCCTCTCCCGCCATTTTTAAAAGCACTGCCTCCAGTTTCCCCTGGATCGTATTCTCCGTATTTCCCTGTTTCTGCCAGCCGTCATACCGGCTTCCGTCATATTCCAGCGTAATGCGAATATTATTCTTCATTGTTGTTCCTTCCTGATCTCAAAGCGGACCCGTTCCGGCTTTTCCCGGTAAACAAAAATTCCCGGCAGAATTTTCTTCCTTGATCCGCCGGGAATTTCTGGCTCATCTGCCTGTTACCGCCCGGAAAAGACTATTTGTCTTCCAGCACGGATGTACAATGCGGACAGCGTGTCGCATGGATATTGATTTTTGTTTTGCAGTACGGGCATTCCTTCTCCGTAGCAGGAGCCGGAGCTGCCGGTTTCTCGAACATTTTCTTTGCGCGGTTCAGCTGTTTGACTACCATGAAGATCACGAACGCCATGATAATGAAGTTGATGATCTCTGTGATAAACAGACCGTAGTTTACGGTCGGAGCTGCTGCCGCCTGCGCCTCAGCCAGAGTCGCGTAGTGCTCTCCGTTCAGCGAGATAAACATATTGCTGAAATCCAGCTTTCCCGTGAAAAGTCCGATCACAGGCATCACCATGTCGCTGACTAAGGAATTTACAAGATCCTTAAATGCAGCACCGATGATCATGCCGACTGCCATGTCGATCATATTGCCCTGAACGGCAAATTCACGGAATTCTTTCAGTAGCTTACTCATTGAAAGACCTCCTGGTGACTGCTCTTCGCAGATTTTTTTGTGCCTGTTCCTTTTCTTTGCCAGATGAACAGGACCAATTTTCACCACTATTCTACCAATTTTTCTCTTTGTTGGGAATACCCAGTTCCTGTTTTTTTATCTTTTCCTCAAATTTTCCCCATTTTATCCTGCTTCTGTCCCTCTGCAGTGCTCGTTTCCATCACCGGACTTTCCCCGATGGATCTCCGTCCTGCCCCGTTCCTCTCCAAAAATGCGACAGCAGGAGTAAAAGCTCATGAGCAAACAGCGGCATGGCGGAGAGGATGATAAGTCTTGCCCATTCTGTCTTCGTGAGCCGCACGGTCTGGAACGCCGCAACGAGCGACGTCTGTTCCGTCACCACAAACTGCAGGGAGAATCCGACCGCCAGCGCCAGAATCATCAGCCGGTTATTCACAGGATCCATCCGGAAAACAGACTTTTCCACATCCCGCATCCCGATCGCGTGGAAAAGCTGGGACAGTCCCAGGACGGTAAAGGCATACGTCTGGCAGTGCGCTAGGATCATGGGATCTTCCAGCACTTTTCTGATCCCGGCAAGTGCAGCCGGTCTTCCGCTCCCGACAAGAAGAGCTGTCGGAACGACCAGAAAAGCGGTCAGGCTGATCAGTGCGATAAGAAATCCGTAAAACACCGTGCAGATCCCGCCTCCGTGGGCAAACAGGCTCTCTCCCGGTCTTCGCGGCTCCTTTTCCATCAGCTCCATTCCGTCGCACACATCCGTCCCCAGTGCCAGTGCCGGCAGAGAATCCGTGATCAGGTTGATCCAAAGGATGTGGCTTGCCTTGAGCGGGGCTGGCAGCGAAAACAGGATCGCGAAAAACATGGTCATGATCTCCCCAAAGTTCGAAGAGAGCAGAAATATCACCGTCTTTTTGATGTTTTCATAGATCTCTCTTCCTTCCTCAATGGCATTCCGGATCGTGGCGAAATTGTCATCCGTCAGAACGATGTCCGCCGCCTGTTTTGCCACATCAGTCCCGTTCTTTCCCATGGCGATCCCCACATCAGCCGCCCTTAAAGACGGAGCGTCGTTTACCCCGTCCCCGGTCATGGCGACGATCCCGTCCGCCTTCTTAAATGCCTGAACGATCCTGACTTTGTGATCCGAGGAGACCCGCGCGAACACCCGGATCGATCCGATCCGTTTCTCAAGCCCGTCGTCACCCATCCTGTCTAATTCCTCCCCGGTCACGCACTGGGCCGGGGAATCCGCGATCCCAAGCTTTTTTGCCACTGCCAGGGCCGTATTTTTATGGTCCCCCGTGATCATCACCGTTGTGACCCCGGCGCGGCGAAATTCCCTTACCGCCTCCGCGGCCTCCGGGCGCACCGGATCTTCCAGGACTGCCAGCCCCAGGAATGTCATCCCTCGCTCGGACATGTCATTCCCGTTCTTCATGGCTGCCCCCAGGACGCGTCCGCCTGACGAGGAATAAGCGGAAACCTTTTTTTCATATTTTTGTCTCCGCTGCTCCGTCATGGGATGGATCCCCGTCTCGTCCTTATAGTGGTCACACCGTTCCAGGATCACATCCGGCGCCCCTTTCGTGAATGAGACGATCCTGTCCTGTCTCCGGCATACCGTCGTCATCCGCTTCCGCTCCGAGTCAAACGGCAGCGCTGCGCTCCTGACCCACTCCCTTCTCAGCTTCTCTGACCATCTTTCGTTTTCCCGGCCTCTCTTCTTTCTGTCTCTGACGTCCGTCTTTTTCTGATCTTCGCTTTCTCTGTCCGCATAGAGTAAAAATGCCGCCTCCGTGGGGTCCCCGATCACCTCCCGTTTTCCCCATTTTGCATCATTGCAGAGAAGAAATGCCGTCAGAAGGAGTTCCGGATCCCCGTCCAGCGCCTGCACCGTCATCTCGTTTTTTGTCAGCGTACCCGTCTTATCCGAGCAGACCACATTGACAGCTCCAAGCGTCTCCACCGACGGCAGCCTCCGTACGATCGTGTTTACTTTTGCCATCCTGGAGACTGAGAGTGCGAGAACGATCGTGACGACCGCCGGAAGTCCTTCCGGGACCGCCGCCACCGCCAGGGAGATCGCCGTCAGGAACATCTCCCCCGCATCCCGCTTCTGGAAGATCGCCATCAAAAATAAAACAGCGCAGAGTCCCACCGCCAGGATGCTTAACATCGTTCCGAGGTCTCCTAACCGCTTCTGCAGCGGGGTGATCTCCTCCGGCGTCTCGTGGATCAGCTTTGCGATCCCGCCGATCTCCGTCTCCATTCCCGTCGCTGTGACGATCCCCTCGCCGCTCCCGGCTGTCACAAATGTGGACATGTACGCCATATTTTTCCGGTCCCCCAGCGGGGTATGCGCCCCTGCCAGAAATCCTGCGTCTTTCTCCACGGGAACCGACTCCCCCGTGAGTGCCGATTCCTGCGTTTTTAAGTTCTCCGCAGTGATCAGCCGGAGGTCTGCCGGAACCTGCTGCCCGGCACTGAGCAGCACGAGATCCCCGGGGACCAGCACGGCGGAATCCACCTCAAGGATTCTCCCGTCCCGCCGCACCACGGCCGTGAGCCTCGTCATCTTCTTTAAGGAATCCAGCGCTTTCTGCGCCTTTCCTTCCTGTGCCACTCCCACCGCCGCATTTAAGAGCACGACTGCCGCGATGATCGCCGCGTCGCCCTGTTCCCCTAAAAGGACTGAGATCACACCGGCAGCTAACAGTACATAGATCAGCGGATCCATGAACTGCCCGATCAGCCGTTTCAGGACAGACGGAGGCTTCTTCTCCTGCAGTTCATTTTTTCCATATATGGACAGCCGCTGTTTTGCCTCCCTGTCGGACAGACCGCCTGGATCCCCGGCATCCAACTCCCGTTTTACGTCAAAGACTGTTTTTTCTTCAAACAAAAAATCCCCCCATCCTCTCCTGCTTTTAGCAAGTTTATGAGGATGGAGGAAAAAACATACCCGGCCGCGTCTCTCAATGAAATTTATAATTTCTGATCACGGCCTGCAATGTCCTTGTTCCATTATATTCATTTACATCCGGGTAGTAGATCATATCGATCATATTTCTTCCCGCCTGCTCCTCAAGGAACCGGTCCCCGTCGGCAAACAAAAGTCCGTCCACCGGCTGCCCCGTCTCCGTCACGAGATTCAGCTTTACGACATTCCGGTTCTTTCCGAGAACTCTCGCATTCCGGATCACCAGACTTTTCTGCGCGAACAGCGGTTTTTCATTTCCCTGTCCGAACGGCTCCAGGTCCTTTAACTCCTGGACGATCTTCTCGTTCACATACTCGAACGGCATCGGGACGTCGATCCAGATCTTTGGCACAAAATCTTCCTCCGTGAGCTCTGCGTCCGCGTTTAACCGCCTCCGGAACTCATCGATATCCTTTTCTTCCAGGGAAAGTCCTGCTGCCATCGGATGTCCGCCGAACTTCACGAGGAGATCCGAGACTTTGCAGAGTCCCTGGTACATGTGATACTGCTCGATGGAGCGGCCGGAACCTTTCGCCGTGGTCTCTCCGCGGGTCAGCACAAAGGACGGCTTGTGGAAATGTTCCCGGAGTCTTCCGGCGATGATCCCGGCTAACGATTCATGGCACTCCGGAAGAAATACAACGAGTACCTTATCGTCCATGTACTGTTTTTCCACCTGCTCGATCGCTTCCGCCTCCCCTTTCGCGGTCATGTCCTTCCGTATATCGTTGAGTTCTTTAAGCTCATCCGCCATCTCGCCGGCCCGTTCCGGATCTTCCGCCAAAAGCATCCGCAGTGCGACCTTCGCGCTCTTTAACCGGCCTCCGGCGTTTAAGCAGGGACCGATCACAAAGCCGATATGGTACGCGCTTAAATTTTCGATATCCAGGTTATTTTTTTCTATGAGTTTCCGGAGTCCGGTATTCTTCGTCGATCCGATCTTTTTGAGACCATATTTTACAATCAGCCGGTTCTCGTCCTGGAGCTTCATGACATCCCCCACCGTAGCGATGGCGGCGAATTCCAACAGGTCCATCCACTTACTCTCCGGGATCCCAAGCTTCTCATACAGCACCCGGATGAGCTTCCAGGCGACCACAGCGCCGCAGATCTCGTGGAACGGGTAAGTCTCCCCGTCCTGCTTCGGATCGACCACAGCGTCCGCCGGAGGCAGGATCTGACCATACTCATCGACCGGAACTTCGTGGTGGTCCGTCACCACGACCGTCATTCCCAGCTGTTTCGCGATGCTGATCTCACGGAGTGCCGCAATCCCGTTGTCGCAGGTCACGAGCGTATCCACTCCGTCTGCGGACGCCTGGCGGATAATCGACTCGTTGATCCCATATCCGTCCTTGATGCGGTCCGGGATCTCGTAATCGATCTGAGCATCATTTTCTTTCTCGACGCTGTATCGGCCTGCCTCCAATGAGCACCGCTGCGATAGTTCTTTTGCCGCCCGCTGAAATCCCTTTAACAAAATATATGTCGAGCACACGCCGTCGATATCGTAATCCCCGATGATCCGGACATGCTTTCCCTCTTTCAGCTTTCTTGCGATCAGCTCCGCCGCCTGCTCCATCCCCTTCATCAGACGCGGATCATAGAGATCGTCCAGCGTCCCATAAAGATATTTTCTCATCTCCGCTTCTTCCGTCAGTCCGCGGTTTCTCATGACCCGCACCGCGACCGGGCTGACTCCCAGCCGCATGGCGAGACCGGAAAAATCCGCCCGCTTCGTCTGTACCATCCAGAGTTCTTTCTTTTCCTCCATGTTTTTCTCCCGTTATTTTTTACCGTTTTTCTGCCAGATAAAAGTTTTCCATCAGTATTTCTGTCCATTTACTTTCAGCCACTGCCGCCGTTCCCTGTAATCCGGCAGGATTTTCCCGACTTCCGCCCAGAATGCCGCGCTGTGGTTCATCTGGAGTCTGTGGGCGAGCTCGTGCACCACCACATAGTCCAGGATCTCCGGAGGCATCAGCACCAGCTTCCAGTTAAAATTCAAGTTTCCCTTCGCACTGCAGCTTCCCCATCGGGTCTTCTGCTCCCTGATCGTGATCGTCCCGTAAAAGACGCCCATGAGCGGAGCATAATGGCTGCATCGGGCTCTGATCGCCTCTGCTGCCCGTTTTCTGCCTTCCGCCCGTTCTTGATCCGTGTAGGACGGACGCTCCGCCATGATCCGCTCTCCGGCTTTCAGGCGCACCTCGATCCAGTCCCGGTGTCCCTCGACAAACCAGTCCGCTGTCTGCACCGGCGTCCGGTAAGGCGCCCGGACCGTGATCGTCCCGTCGAGATCCACTTTTAAGGACATGGACCTGCGCTTCGCCCGGATCAGTTCATATGTAAAATGTTCTGTCTTTCTCTTCATATGCTGTCTCCTATGATACGAAAAAAGGCATCTGCTAATGCAGATGCCTTAATCAGCGCGCCAGAGAAGATTCGAACTCCCGACACTACGGTCCGTAGCCGTATGCTCTATCCAGCTGAGCTACTGACGCACATTTGAGAAGTCTTGGTGAACCGCAACTCACTCAACGAAAAGTATTCTACTACATATTTTCGTTTCTGTCAACACTTTTTGAAATTTTTATTCAATTTTTTGTTTTACCGATCGCGGTGCGCAAAAACAGCTCAGCCGCGCACCGCAATCATGGTTCAAACAATCCAATTCCTATGCAGGATCACCCGCAGTACGATCTCCTTACCAGATCGACGGTTTCAGATCTGCCGGAAGCGGATTCGGATATGTCTCTCCGTCCAGCTCTTCCTTCCAGTCTGCCTTTGCTTTTTCGATCAGCTCCGGATTCAGGAGAAGCTCAGCGCCGACATAAGCCATGACTTTCGCTGCCGACAGCATTCCCTTATGGGCGATCGATGATTTACCTTGGGCAACCGCTACCCAGGAGTGGAGCGCAGTACCTGCCGGGAAACAGCTCGTGTAGACCTGTCCTGTCGGAACGACCCAGCTGACATCTCCGACATCCGTGGATCCGCCTCCGCCGTAAGAAGTATTCTTATCAACAATGAAATCCCACATCGGGCTCTCTAAAAGCTCCTGACGGTGCTCTTTTCCTCCGATCGCGGATGCCTGATCTTTTAATCCTTCTTTATCAAGTTCCGTGATGACGCCCTGGAACTTCTTCGCATAGGCAAGCTCTTCCTCTGTGTAGCCGACCGGGATAACATGCTCCAGGTTCTCCTGGACAAGATCCGCAAGAGTGTCATTATTGATCAGGTTGGAATAGGCCGCAACTTGTTTGATATCCACCGTTGTTCCTGTGATCAGCGCAGCGCCCTTCGCAATGTCGCACATCCGCTCATAGAGCTTCTTCACCTGGGTTACCTTCGGTGCGCGGATCGCATAGAGGATCTGGGCTTCCGCCGGGATCACGTTCGGAGCGATTCCGCCGGAGTTTGTGATAGCGCCGTGAACTCTCGCCGCATCGATCATGTGCTCTCTCATATAGTTGACACCGATATCCATGATCTCAACTGCGTCCAGCGCAGAACGCCCAAGCTCCGGAGCACCTGCCGCATGGGAGGAAATTCCATGGAAAGTAAAGAATGCACGGAAGTTTGCCAGATGATAACCGCCCTTCATTGCTTTATTCATGGTATACGGATGCCATGTGATCGCGATATCACAGTCATCAAAGTAGCCGTCGCGGACCAGATATGCTTTTCCGCCTGCATTCTCTTCTGCCGGGCAGCCATAGTAACGGATCGTTCCGCTCATATGGTTCTCTTCCATATACGTTTTTAAGGAATCCACCGCAGCCACGGAAGCTGTTCCGAGCAGATGATGACCGCAGCCATGTCCGTTCGTCTTTCCCGGGATCGGGCAGCGTTCCAGGTTGTCTGCTTCCTGCTGAAGACTGGAAAGTGCATCAAACTCACCCAGGAATGCGAGGATCGGCTTTCCGTTTCCCCATTCAGCGATAAATGCGGTCTCTTCCCCTGCAAGATCCGATTTGACAGAGAATCCTCTGGATTTCAAAAACTCCTGCTGAAGTTTTGAGGACTCATATTCCTGAAATCTCGGCTCCGCAAAGCCCCAGATCGCGTCGCTAATCTTTGTGTATTCGCTGCTCCTCTGATCGATCGTCGCTCCGATCTCTTTTCTGAAATCTGTTCCCATATATATGTACTCCTTTCTATTGTCTGCCTTATTCATGCGCACACTCGCCGTTCGCCATAACCGTGCAAGCACGCTTCTGGCTCACTTTCGCTCTCTTGATTCGCATGAACTTATCGTTCATGCGCACACTCGCCGTTCGCCACAACCGTGCAAGCACGTTTCTGGCTCACTTTCGCTCTCTTGATTCGCATGAACTTATCGTTCATGCGCACACTCGCCGTTCGCCATAACCGTGCAAGCACGCTTCTGGCTCACTTTCGCTCTCTTGGTTCGCATGAACTTATCGTTCATGCGCACACTCGCCGTTCGCCACAACCGTGCAAGCACGTTTCTGGCTCACTTTCGCTCGTGTCATTCGTGTCTCTTCCCTGTTACGGTTTCGGTTATGATTTTCCAGACAGTAACTGCATTTACCATCGGCTCCGCGAACGAATTCTCATCAAAGGCCTTCTTCGGACTTACCTGGTTCATGAGGACTGCCAGCGCTTTTTTCTTTTCCGCGGTATCTTCCACCAGACAAGCAGCTCCGTTTCCACAGATACTCTCAAAACTCGTCGTAGACTTGCAGGCTGTATCATAATTGATCGTCAGGACATTCGCCCCGTAAATGCAATATGAGACATTGGGATTTTCTCTGATCCTGTCGAGTTTTGTTCCCTCTTTCGCTCCATGGAAGTACAGGATCAGCTTCCCGTCTTCCACTTCCGCTCCGTAATTCAGCGGAATCAAATAAGGACATGGCTCATCGTGGAACGCAACGGTACACACAGTTTCCCGCTTTGCGATCGACACGATATCAGCCATGTCCTTCAATTCTCTGTCTTTTCTTCTCATCCAGACCTCCATTCCAGCCGCCGGATACCGCACTTTCCCTGTCTGCTTCTTTCAGATATATTCAGACTATATTGCAGAAAAAGCACGATCCGCCAGACTTTCCGTAAGATGAGACTATCATATCATAAATTTTTTTATCTCACAAGCAGTATACGATCGTTTAAAATACCACCTGGACCAGAAACATATAGAACACTGTCCCAACCGCGATGCTGAGCAGCGTATTCCGTTTCCAGACATGGAGTCCGACAACAGCAGCAGACGCCAGAATTTCCGGGATCCCGTGCGTTCCCGCGAACAGATTCATATTTTTCAGGCAGTACACCACCAGCATTCCCATGATCGCATACGGAAGAACTCCGGACAGATATGTGATATATCCCGGAACCTCCTTCTTGCCGCCAAACACCAGAAACGGCAGAAACCTCAAAAGCATCGTCACACCGGCGCACACTGCGATCAGCGCTGCCGCTCTCAAATCTATCATCCGTTATCCTCTCTCCTTCCTGACTGAGCATTTTCCTGCCAGACCAGTTTCATATGTTTCCCACCCAGTCAGAGTTTTCGTTCTTTCATATGTAAATTTTTCAGAAGCGTATCAGAATCATGCTGTTCTCCGGGCACTTTCTGTTCTCCTTCTCCCTCGCATCATCGTCAGGATCACCGTGATCGAGATCATCGACGGGATCAGGAACGAGGACGGTCCGAACACCAGCAGGCAGAGTACCGATGCTGCCACTCCGGCAATTGCGCTTCTGTGATCCTTTGTACTCTTCCACTGTTCGGTAAACACCACAAGAAACAGCGCCGTCATGGAAAAGTCGATTCCCTCCGTATTAATGTTCAGCACGCTTCCGAGTACTGAGCCAAGCACCGTTCCGAATACCCAGTAGATCTGATCCAGCAGCGATACCAGAAAGAAGTATTTTTTCTCCTCCACGCCTTCCGGCACATCCCCGCTGCACACCAGCGAATACGTCTCATCTGTCAGCGCAAAGATCAGATACGGCTTATACGGTTTCGTATCTTTGTACCGTTCCACCATGGAGATCCCGTAGAATAAATGCCGCGCATTGACCATAAGTGTCATAAGCGCCGCCGAGATCAGGGACGCACCTCCCGTTATCAGATCGATCGCCACATACTGCATCGATCCGGCATAAATAAACACGCTCATGGCGATCGCCCAGAAAACGCCGTATCCTTTTGCCCCGAGCAGCATTCCGAATCCCATTCCCAGGACGATATAGCCCGCCATGACCGGGATCGACCGCTTCCATGCATACCGAAATGTCATCTTTCTTCTCCTGTTTTATCTCACAATCACGTCTGTCCGTTTTCCCTCTATCCGCCGGCATGACAGTTATCGGAATTTTCTGTAATTTTTATAACTCCGTCCATTGTAAAATGCAACTATAATCTATCCGATCTTTGAAAATTTCTTCATAATACCGATAAATTCCAGAACCAGTGCTGATGGATTCTCCGCATACACGATCCCATATGGCACTGTGTAATCCCATTCACAGGGAATCGTGACTAACGATGGGTGAAGCTCTGCCCAGGTTCCGATCGTGACCATGACACTGTTGGTCCGGTCGCACTGATTGAATACTCCGGTGCCATAAGATGCAACATCCTGAATGTGGATCTGCAGATGATTTTTTTCGATCTCATCCCTCAGTGCATCTATAAATTTCGTGTCTCCACGCTCTACCATCAGAAGATTTTCGCCGTAGAGATCCGGCAGACGGAGTTTTTTCCTGGAGGACAGCGGATTTTGCCTGGAAACCGCACAGCAGAGCGGGATCTCCGTCAACGGTAAGATCTGGCAGCGGCGCTTCCATCTGGTAGATGGATAGATCCCCGCCACAATATCAAGATCTTTTCCCAGATTTTCTAACACATTCAGCCACTCCGGATAAGTGTCATCAAAGGGAACGATCTGAAGCTGGATCCCCGGATAGTCCCTGCTGACAGACGACCACAGGTCAACGCTTGTTTTACACGGACGAAGCAGTGAGTGTGCCGATCGTGATCCGCCGTGCTCACGCCGTTACTCCGCTGACCGCCGTTCGAAGTGAATATTCGATGATGGAGCGCATCATCGAAAATCTCGCCGATGTGGAACTGACCGATCAGGAATTTAAGCGGATCGAGGAGGCACTCTCCGAAATCACGATTCACGGAAACCGCACCGATGCGGATATCGCCAGACTTAAGAATATGCGTTAAAAACAGATTGTCTCCGACAACGCTCCCTGTCTCTTTTTAACCTCACACCCTCATCCGATGCACAAAAATCCCTCTTTCCATGTGTAAAAGGAAAGAGGGCTTGATCTATTAAATAAAAAAAGAAGCCTGTAAATACAAGCTTCTTTCATGCCGGTGACCGGACTTGAACCGGTACGGGGTTGCCCCCGAGGGATTTTAAGTCCCTTGCGTCTGCCTATTCCGCCACACCGGCAGACATATAAATATGTCAATGATGGTTTCCCATCGAGTGGGACCTATAGGGCTCGAACCTATGACCCTCTGCTTGTAAGGCAGATGCTCTCCCAGCTGAGCTAAGATCCCAGATATGAAATTTAAAATCCTTATTTCTAAGGAAGCGACCCGGATGGGATTCGAACCCACGACCTCCGCCGTGACAGGGCGGCGCTCTAACCAGCTGAGCCACCGGGCCAAAATATTTTTATCAATAGTATGAACCTTTTACCAGGTAGAGTGGACCTTCAGGGACTTGAACCCGGGACCGACCGGTTATGAGCCGGTTGCTCTAACCAACTGAGCTAAAGGTCCATAAGTTTAGGACTGAAAGCCGATGATCGGACTCGAACCGATAACCTGCTGATTACAAATCAGCTGCTCTGCCAATTGAGCCACATCGGCACATCAATGACCCCAAGGGGATTCGGACCCCTGTTACCGCCGTGAAAGGGCGATGTCTTAACCGCTTGACCATGGGGCCGCGTTCTCATTATTTGTACCAGCAGCTCAATATTGAAACTGGCAAAATAAAAACTCCCCGAGTAGGACTCGAACCTACGACAGCGCGGTTAACAGCCGCGTGCTCTACCGACTGAGCTATCGAGGAATATTTCCTTTGTTCTTGAGCTGTTCCTTAAGAACAGTGCTATTATATAATATGATTTCGCATCTGTCAACCCATTTTTTCATATTTTTTGAAAAATTTCTACACTTTCTTTTTGCAGCTTTCCAGCCCCGGATCATCAGCTCGCTACTCCTCTCCTGCCTGGAATTCACGCTGAACACACATGAAATCCGATGTGTAATTTCAATCGGCATAAGTTCACCAATTCTTCTCAGAATTACTGTACTCTGCTTTGGTCGCGAACCATTCCCACTAAAGTACATGATTTCATGCTGTACATTTTTCGGATATGCTGATATCATAAAAGGAACTTACCGGTAAGCATTGCAGGTTTACCGGTCATTCCCAACAGCAATTCTATATACATATATGGAGGAGATCAATCATGGATGAACGTTTAAAGCAGCAGCTCGACTTTACACTGGAGATCGATAAGGAGAAAAATATTTTCCGCCAGACGCATCTTTCCGGTCACGGCCGACGTGAAAATGATGCTGAACATGCCTGGCATATGGCGATCATGGCATATCTTTTGCGCGAATATGCAAATGAACCCGTTGATATTGCAAAAGTCATGCTGATGTGCCTGATCCACGATATCGTCGAGATCGATGCCGGAGATACTTTCGCATACGACGAAGAAGGATTAAAGTCCCAAAAAGCCCGCGAAGATGCCGCAAAGGAACGGATCTTTTCTATTCTGCCGGACGACCAGAAAAAGGATCTCACCGCACTCTTTGATGAGTTTGAATACTGCGAAACTCCAGAGTCCAGATACGCTCACGCCATGGATAATATCCAGCCGCTCCTCCTAAACCACAGTAACAACGGCGATGACTGGAAGCAGCACCAGACCACTTCCGCACAGGTTTATGGCCGCCATGCAAAGACAAAACTCGGCTCTGAGCGCCTGTACGAGCTTGCCGATCAGATGATCCAGGATGCGATCCAAAAAGGATTTATCCAGAAATAATTTCCAGATATCCAGACAGCATGTAAATCTGCTCAGTGCATCCCCTCTGCCTCTGTGGTTTTTGCTGCTGTCGGATGTCTATTGATGCCGCTGATCTCATGGATGCCTCACACGGTCGATTCCAATAATCTTCATTTTTCCGACAAACTTCATTTTTGCACGAGTGCACATCATTAGCACATCGTGCTTTTTTTATTTAACAGAAAGTATCGAAGACCTTCCTGATAAAAAAATGAAAACACACTTTGCAAGCTTCCTCTTGTCATATCGCGACAGTCGCCAAGGCCTCGCGTAGGCGCGGACTTTAGCTCGTTGTTCGCGCAAAATAAAAAGACCAGACATCTCTGCCTGGTCTACTCACACATACCTTCAAAACCACATATTGAACATCATCAACCTTTGAATCTCCACTTGACCTTCCTGGATAAGCCCTCGACCGATTAGTAACAGTCAGCTCCATGCATTACTGCACTTCCACCTCTGCCCTATCTACCTCGTCGTCTTCAAGGG
>NZ_JAWQDE010000028.1:0-15385 GCF_036318045.1 Clostridium sp. CM74B_53
CATTGTATGCAGGATTGATGATATAGCACGACTGCAAAAATCAATATATGAGAAGTTTACAACACACAGCACAACTATGTGCAATAATCTGATATTTACATGCCAACTATGGCACTATGCAAGAGATAGCAATTCATCTCACCACCTATAGAGGTGGGAGAATTCTTGCTGATTCTTGTTAAACCAGTAGATGGCGTCATAGGTTACCTTCTTCTCCTCTGCCTTTTTCTGTTCGGATTCGATCTTTGCCGCATTTCCGGCGCCGTTTTTCTTTTCGATCATGGCAACTACAAATACGATCACAAATGCCATGAGAACCAGACATGCGATTCCCGGAATGATAAAACTGTAGAGATCACCGGCTTCCACACCTGCAACACTCGCTGCACGCATCGTCGGACCGCCCCACGGAACGATGTTCATCACGCCGTAAGCGCCGCACATTGCGCCGAGCAGAGCCTTCGGGCGGATTCCCATCTCCTTGCAGATTGGTAAGAACGCCGGAACTACGATTAAGAATGTAGTCGCGCCGGATCCGTCTAAGTGTGCAACGAAGGTTGTGAGCACTGCCGCAACGAGAATCGTTGTCACATTCGTTCCCGCTTTTTTGATCAGGAAATTGATGATCGGATCAAAAAGTCCTTTATCGGACATCAATGTGAAATATGAGATAGAAAAGACGAACAGGATCTCTGTGCTTAACATGGAATTCATACCTGTTTTCACAAAACCCGCGATATCTTCCATTCCGAATCCTGCACATGCCGCTGCGATCAGTGGGAGAAGGATGAATGCCACAGGCGGAGTCATCTTTTCCCGAATGAGCACGTACATTAAGACGATCATGAGTACAAAGCCGATGATTGCCAGTTTCATATGTAATACCTCCAAATATTCGTGATACCCCTGTTTTTCCAGCCCGCGGTCAGCGCGCAATTTCACGCTGACCGGACCTGCAGTATTGTATTGTTTTAATATTTACGCTTCCTTATAGGAATTGATCAGGCTTCCCGCTAAAAGAACCTTCTTCTCTGCCTCGGTTACGCCGTTCAGCTCTAACTCAAGGTCGCGGACTGCGCCGTCTTTTCCGATCACTTTTGCCGTAAATCTTGTCGCACCGTCTTCCACTGCTTTGCGGATTCCCGGAAGATACAGGTACTCACCCGGCTCAAGAACGATCTCTTTTTCCGGACATGTGAACGGCAGAATTCCCCAGTTGACGCAGTTGCTGCGGTATCTCTTTGTCGCATACTCGATGCAGATGTTTGCAAGTCCACCGAGTACTTTCTGGCAGCTTGCCGCGTACTCTCTCGCAGAACCATCGCCCGGTCTCTTTGCGTAGAGGACAGATCCGATCCCGGTTGTCTTCATGAGTTCCTCGACCGGAGTGTCAACACCGACCGCCTTGAGTACCTGATAGAAGGTTCCTGCTTTCTCCTTATCGCCTGCAACTCTCGCCTTCTCGAACTCCTGTGCGGCTTTCGCGCGTCCCACATACTGCGGATCCTTCCGGATCAGGGTGAACTCAGAGATCTTGTACGGGTTGGAACGGTAGGAAGCTGTCTCACCGGACGGGATCAGCTCATCCGTTGTTGTCACCTCATCGCGGATCACGCTGGCAACCTGAAGAAGAAGGTTCTCGGTCAGTGCCGGCATCTTCGGCCAGTCTTTGATGGACGGACCGTAAACGATCTCTGTCTCCGGTTTTGCTTTTCCAAATCCATTTTGACGGCTTTTTTCACAGCTGCCACTGTCTTTGCCGCCGTCGTCGGATCGATCATACCGCCCATATCTTCCAGGTGGACTGCGGTCGCTCCGATATTCACATAATCTTTTGCTGTCTGTACAAACGATTCAACAGTGTGTACCGGGCTGGAAGTAAACTGAATATTTCCTTCCACGCGTTTTCCGGCTTTCAGCGCTGCCTTCGCAGCACATGCACAGTTTCTGATATCGTTTAAGCCGTCAAAGATCAGAAAGATATCCATTCCATCCTCAGCCGTCTTTGTCACGAATCTCTCGACCACATCATCCGGATACGGAGTATAGCCTAAAAGATTCTGACCGCGGAGCAGCATGCGCAGCGGTGTTTTTTTACAGACTCTCTTGAATGCCTTCAGGCGCTCCCACGGATCTTCATTCAGATAGCGGATGCAGGAGTCGAATGTTGCTCCTCCCCACATCTCGATGCATTCGTATCCGAAGTCATCCATCTGCTCCAGGATCGGAAGCATGTCCTCCGTTCTCATTCTCGTTGCGATTACAGACTGCTGACCGTCGCGGAAATCCACCGACGCAAGTTTCACTGGTCCGTATTTTTCCGTCCCTTCCCATATTCCGGGAGTATCGGCAGTTTTTGCTTTCTTCCAGAATCCCATAATTTTCATCCTTTCCCTGTGTATGATCTTGTCTGACTGATCAACCATTTCTCTTTCTGAATTCATCATATCATCCGGCTATCATAAAGTAAAATTTCGTTTATTTATCTAATTACATAACTTTTTTTCATCGTTAAGACGTAAAAAGACCGCCTTCCAAAATCTCGCGTTTCCGCTAAGTTTCAAAAGACGGTCTTAATTTCTTATTCAATTCTGAGCAAGACGATAAGCCGGGTTATGTCGTTGGATGGTCATCTATCTAGACCGTCCGTCACCGGACGGCTCAAGCGGCCTACCCGGAAGCAGACGGGCCGCCTTATGCTTCCTGTTTGGCCTTGCTTCGAGTGAGGTTTGCATGTGCCCTCCCTGTTACCAGTGAGGCGGTAGTCTCTTACACTGCCTTTCCACCCTTACATGTTTCCATGCGGTTTATTTCTGTTGCACTGTCTCTGAAGTCGCCTTCGCCGGACGTTATCCGGCACCCTGCCCTTTGAAGCCCGGACTTTCCTCTCCTGCATCCCTGAGAATTGCAGCAGCGACCATCTGTCCTACTCAGAACCTGTTTATTTTAACATATATTTTTTTTTATGTCCAGATAGGATAGGAAGATTTCCACATTTTTCCTACACATTCAGACAGCTTCCCCCGATAAATTCCCTCAGGATCGAAGTTTTCGGGATCACGTCGCTGTCGATCGCAAGGAAATAATCGAGGAACTTCAGAAGCCGCTTCGCCTCATCGTATTCCTCCCGGTCTCTCGGGATATTGAACAATAACGGTTCCGCGTAAAGTTTCAGTACCGCGAGCTCATACACAAGCGCCGAGTTGAACATCACGTCTGCACTCTCCTGGAACGGGAAGATATTTTTATCCTCGCCGCGGCGGACCGACGGCCAGCGCTCGATCGTCTCTAACGCCGAAGTTCCCCTCGTTCTCGCATCGCGTACCATCCGACGGATCAGTCGCCCGTCTGTCGTCGGGATCCGGTTGTGCTCGTCCACATTTAACTGCGTCAGGGCGCTGATATAGATCTTAAATTTGCTCTCCTTCGGAAGCTCGGCCGACATCGCATCATTCAGGCAGTGGATGCCCTCAATGACGAGAATATCCTTCTTTCCGAGTTTCAGGCGATCGCCCTTGTACTCCCGCTTTCCTGTCTTGAAATTAAACCTCGGGAGCTCGATCTCCTTTCCGGCAAGCAGGGCATTCATGTCCTCGTTGAACTGCGGAATATCCACACACCCGAGCGCCTCAAAATCCGGCTGTCCGTTCTCATCGAGCGGATACTCTTCCCGGTTGCGGAAATAATTGTCCACGGAGATCGGATGCGGATTATATCCGAGCGCTGCAAACTGCGTCGAAAGCCGGTGGCTGAATGTTGTTTTTCCCGAAGAAGACGGTCCTGCGATCATCACGATCCTGCGGTCCGGATCCTTCACGGCCTGTTCCGCAACCTGACCGATATTCTTCTCCTGGAGTGCCTCCTGCATCAGGATCAGATCCTGTCCCTTCCCGTCCGCGATCATCTTATTCAGAGCACCGACATTCGGGACCTCAAGACTGTCACTCCAGCGATACGATGAATGAAGGATCGAGAACAGCTTCTCCCTGACCGCCGGATGCTCCACATGCTTCGGATCCGATTTCACCGGAAGCAGCAGCAGAAATCCCGCATGGCACGGCACCAGATCAAAATACTTCACATAACTCGTGTCCGGGACCATATACCCGTAAAAATAGTCCTCAAACTCTCCGATACTGTAAATATTCACCCGAGATGCCCGCCGGTACTGGAACAGCTGCTCCTTATCATGCATCCCATGCTTCCCGAACAGCTCCACCGCATCATCCGTGTTGATGCTCCGCTTCTTGACCGGGATTGCCGCATCCCGCAGCTTCTCCATCTGCGCCTTTACCTTTAAAAGCAGCTTCTCATCCACCGGGACATCCCCGACAAGCTCCCCGTAAATTCCGTTTCCAAGCGCAAAATCGATCTGGATCTTCCTGATCTTCTCTCTCGGGACTACCTCATAAAACGCCTTCAGCATCAGAAAGATCGCACTGCGCTCATATGTCTTATACCCGGCATTCCCCTCCGCCGTGATAAACGAAATCTCCGAATCCTCCGTCAGAGTCTTATCCAGCTCCCTGAGCTTTCCATTCACTCTTACAAGCAGAATGTCATTCTCATACTGATCCTGAAAATCCCTCGCGATCTCCAGATATGTAGTCCCCTCCGGATAAACCTTCCCGATTCCATTCGCCTTCACAACTGCCATAAAACCGCCTCCAATCCATCCTATATCACCACCGCCGGAAACTTCACCGCCATCTTCTTGATCGCAACTTCCTCCGGCAATTTATCCCGCAAAAATCCCTCCATAAAGTCCATAAACACATGCTCCAGCCCATAATGCCCCGCATCAATGATCATCATCCCCTGGGCCGCCGCATCGATTCCCTCATGGTGACTGATATCCCCGGTAATAAACACCTGCGCTCCTGCCCGAAGCGCCTCCCGGATCTCACTTCCTCCGGCACCCGGACAAGTCGCCGCTCTCGTCACCGGCTCATTCTCATAAAGCTCACTCCCGTAGACCGTGACAAACGGCAGTCCAAACCGGTTCTTCACTTCTCTCGCAAGCTCCGGCCCCGTCATCGGCTTCTTCAAAGTTCCGGTCTTTCCGATTCCATAAGCAGTTCCCGAAAGCTCTCCCATAAGCTCCAGCGGCTTCTGATCCACAAAATTCAGCCGGTCCGCGACAATATCCGCCATACATCCCGGGGCCGAGTCAAAATTCGTGTGCATCGCATAATAGGACACATCCGCCTGGATCAGGGAGACAAGACGTCTTCCGATAAAATCCTCATCGGAAACATGCTTCACCGGCTTAAAGATCAGCGGATGATGACTCAAAAGCATATCCGCACCGATCTCTTTCGCCCTCTCCACCGCCGCATCGTCCGCGTCCAGTGTCAGCAGGATCTTCTTTACATCCTTATCCATACGCCCAGCAAGAAGTCCCGGATTGTCCCAGTCACAGGCACAGGACTTCGGCGCAAGCGTCTCTAAAATCTCAATGATCTCCCTGCATTTCATGCTGTACCTCCTGATTTTCCCTCAACTGTACTTTTAACTCCGAAAGACGTTCAGCCGCCCGCTCCGAAGAACCGGCCTTTGCGGAAAGATCCCCGATAAAACAAGCGAGCTTTTCCTCTTCCTCTTTCAGATATGTAAGAAGCACCGGATTTTTCGTCCGGATCAGATAATCCCCGTAGAGCATCCGGCTGTCCTCAGAAAGTCCGGAAAGCCCACTGGCGGAAGCTGCATCCTGCGCATTCCCATCTGCCTGATCTGCACCTTTCAGAGCATCTGCCGCCTGATCAGCGTCACCGGAACCTCTTCTTCGGACATCCATCACCGTATAATACTTCCCGTCCTCTAAGAGCATATCTTCCCTGCGGATCTCAAACCCGTTTTCCAGAAGCCATCTGCGGACCTTAAAGATCTCCGACTGCGGGGACAGCACCCACTGGGACACGGAATCCCACATGTGCCTTCCGTTCTCCAGGATCTTAATGATCAGCTCACCGCCCATTCCGGCGATCACGACCGAGTCCGCCTCCCCGGGAAGCAGCTTTGCCACCCCGTCTGAGAGTCTTGTCGCGATCTTCTCCGAAAGTCCTGCGAGCGCAATATTCTCCGCTGCACGGGAAAGCGGTCCCTTCCGCACATCCATCGCAACTGCCTTTTTTACGATTCCTCTCCGGACAAGTTCCACCGGCACATGCCCGTGGTCCGTCCCAACGTCTGCCGCGGATTCTCCCGTTTCCACGAACGAGAGCACCATCTCCAGGCGTTCTGATAATTTCATATATGTTTTCTCCATTCTTTTTTCGCTTATTCGTCCAGATAATCCTTTAAAACCTTGCTTCTGCTCGGATGGCGCAGTTTCCGGAGTGCCTTCGCCTCGATCTGCCGGATCCGCTCCCTTGTCACATTGAACTGTCTTCCGACCTCCTCCAGCGTCCTCGGTCTCCCGTCATCCAGACCAAACCGCAGCCGCAGGACCTTCTGCTCCCGCTCCGTGAGCGTTGAAAGGACCTCCATCAGCTGTTCATGGAGCAGTGTGTACGTCGCGGCATCCGCCGGCACTTCCACGTTGTCATCCTGGATAAAATCTCCAAGATGGCTGTCCTCCTCCTCACCGATCGGCGTCTCCAGGGACACCGGATCCTGGGAGATCTTCATGATCTCTCTCACGCGGTCTACCGGCATATCGAGCTCTTTCGCAAGCTCCTCCGGCGTTGCCTCTCTTCCGAGTTTCTGTACCAGCTGGCGCTGTGTTCTCACAAGCCGGTTAATCGTCTCGACCATATGGACCGGGATCCGGATCGTTCTCGCCTGGTCCGCGATCGCGCGGGTGATCGCCTGACGGATCCACCAGGTCGCGTAAGTGCTGAACTTGTATCCCTTCCGGTAATCAAACTTTTCCACGGCCTTGATGAGTCCGAGATTTCCCTCCTGGATCAGGTCCAGAAGCTGCATCCCGCGTCCCACATAGCGCTTTGCAATGCTGACCACAAGACGTAAATTGGCCTCGGCGAGCTTCTTTTTCGCCGCCTCATCCCCAAGCTCGATCTTCTTTGCCAGCTCGATCTCCTCATCCGGGGAGAGCAACGGCACTTTCCCAATCTCCTTCAAATACATCCGGACAGGGTCATCCACGCTGACTCCTTCCGGAACTGAGAGGTCGATATGTTCCATATCGATCTCATCCTCCGGGTCCGGATCTTCATCCTCTGTGAACAGATCCGGATCCATATCGTCATCGTTTGACATTTTTAAAACATCAACATGCTTTTTATCCAGGAAGTCATATATGCGGTCCAGCTTCTCAGGTGTCAGTTCTTCCCCCGCAAACGCATCGTGAATGTCCTTCTCTTCCAGGACATTCTTTTTGCTCTTTGCGAGTTCCAGAAGTTTTGATAACTTCTCGTCAAATGTAAGTGTCTTTTCCTCCATAATTCCATCCTTCCCGGCTGGATTCTAGTCCAGTGTGATATTCAGGGCAGCAAGTTCCGACTGCTGCCTGATAATTTCCTGTAATTCTCTGATGTCTGCAGTCTTTCCCTTCACATCCAGACTGTGTTTCTTGATCTTTTTGACTGTCTCGGAAAACGCTCTCCTCTGCTCCTCATTATTTAAGGATTCACTGAGTGTCGCATGGAACAGGGCAGCTACTTCCCTGTATTGTTCCTCGCCCTCGATGAAATGATTCAGGATCTGGGCAGGGTTAACGCTTCCTGTTTTTTCATATTCCTCAAACACCATGGACGCTGCTTCCCGATAGAGTTCATCATCGAAATCCTCCGGCGTGATGATGCCGCGGATCTTTTCAAACAGCTCCGGCCGCTCGATGAGCCATGTGAGGAGCAGTCGCTGGGACTTCCGGATCCCGTCCTCCTTCTCCTTTTTCTGTCGGATCCGCTCTTTGTCATACTCGCGCTCTCTTGTCGTCACTCCGATGAGTCCGCCCATGGAATTCACGAGATTTTTGAGGTCTGCCTCCGGGATCATATACTCCCTTGCGACGGCTTCCGTATAGTTATCCCTCTCAAGCTTTTCCGGGAATTCCAGCAGCTTCTTCGCGACGGCATTATAAAATCCTGTCTTTGACTCCGGATCCTGCATGTTGTACTGGTTCCGGATCACCGAGATCTCGAACATGAAACTCCCGACTGCGTTGTCGATCCGCTTCTGGAACTCCTCTTTTCCGAGGTTCTTGATAAACTCATCCGGATCTTTATACGGCTTCATGTTTAAAACCTTGATGGACATCCCGACTTCTTTCAGGATCGGGATCGCCCGGAGCGCCGCTTTCACGCCGGCTTCGTCGCTGTCGTAAGTCAGGATCACCTGATCCGTATATCGCTTTAACAACATCGCGTGCTGGGACGTAAATGCGGTCCCTAAGGACGCCACGGCATTCGTAAAACCCGCCTGGTGCATCGCGATCACATCGACATATCCCTCGCAGACCAGCATATATTTCGCCCTGGACGTTCTTGCGAAGTTCAGTCCATAAAGATTCCGGCTCTTATCGAAGATCTTCGTCTCCGGGGAGTTTAAATACTTCGGCTCCCCATCCCCCATCACACGTCCGCCGAAGCCGATGACGCGGTTGTTGACGTCCAGGATCGGGAACATGACGCGGTTCCAGAACTTATCCCTTGCCCCGCGCTCATCAATAAAGAAGAGGCCTGTCTCTTTTAAGATATCATCGTGATACCCTTTCGATCGCATATACCGGTACAGATCATCCGGCACTTTGCTGGAATATCCAAGTCCGAAATGACGGATCGTATCATCGCTCAGCCGCCGCTTTTCCTTCAGGTAATCATATCCGATCTTGCCGGATGGCTGCTTTAGCTGGTAATAAAAGAAATTTGCGGCAAGGCGGTTGATCTCCAGGAGCGTATTTTTTAAGCTTGCCTGGGCCTTTGCTTCCTTCGAATATTCCATCTCCGGCAGCGCGATCCCGGCGCGGTCCGCCAGCATCTTCACAGCCTCCACAAAGGTATAATTTTCATATTCCATCACGAAGGAGATCACGTTTCCTCCTGCTCCGCAGCCAAAACAGTAGTACATCTGCTTCGATGGGGAGACAGAAAACGACGGGGATTTCTCGTTATGAAACGGGCACAGGCCGAAATAGTTTGCGCCCTTTTTCTTCAGATTTACATACTGGGACACGATATCCACGATATCATTCCTCGTCCGTACCTCCTCGATCACTTCTTCCGGATAATACACGTTTCATCCCTCCCACAATGCGTATTTTTTATATCTTCCATGCCTTCGGCACAAATAATTCCTCAAACCGGTCGATCGCGTATCCGTCGCTCATCCCGGCAATATAATCGCAGACGACCCGCTCTTTCTTCTCACCGCGGGTCTCCATCATCATCCGGAATTCCTCCGGAAGCTCGTCCACATGTTTCAGATAATATTCATAGAGCGTCACGATCAGCTGCTGCGCTCTTCCCTCCTCGCCTTTTGCGGCCGGATTCCGGTAGACATGCTCGAACATCCACTCTCTCATCCCGCGCATCGCCTGCTCCACATTCGGAGACATGAAGATCGACGGCTTGTCCATGCTGTTGTTGATGATATCATGGATCATGATATTCAGGCGGTCCTTTACCGTATCACCGAGGACATCCGCAAACTCTCTGGGGATATCTTTCTCGGTGATGATCTTCCCGCGGATCGCATCATCGATGTCATGATTGATGTACGCGATCTTATCAGAGAAGCGGACGATCTTTCCCTCCAGCGTCGCAGGGTTTCCTGACGTTCTGTGGTTTAAGATCCCGTCGCGCACTTCCTTCGTGAGGTTTAATCCCTGTCCTTTTTTCTCCAGGACCTCCACGATCCGGACACTCTGTTTAAAGTGGGCGAAACCGTCCTCACAGATCTCATTTAATATGTACTCGCCGGCATGTCCGAAAGGCGTATGTCCGAGATCATGTCCCAGCGCGATCGCCTCCGTCAGGGATTCATTCATCCGAAGCGCCTTTGCGATCGTCCTGGCGATCTGGGAGACCTCCAGCGTGTGCGTCAGCCTCGTGCGGTAGTGGTCGCCTTCCGGGGCCAGAAAGACCTGTGTCTTGTCTTTCAGGCGGCGAAATGACTTGCTGTGCAGGATCCGGTCACGGTCCCGCTGGTAGGCAGGACGGACATCACAGGGGACTTCCTCGCGGTCCCGCCCCAGCGTCTCACTGCTCAGAGCAGCATACGGGCTGAGATTCTGGCGTTCCCATTGTTCCATCGTTTCCCTGATATTCATATCCATCCGCTCCTTTCTGCCGTGAAAACACATCAGCAGGCTCCACGACCGCAGCGACATTTTACGGAATCTTCAATTCAGAAAATTTCCGCCACCGAAAGCAACCATTTGTTCTCCTATCTGAAAATATACTTTTATATTATACCACATTTTTGCGTGTTTTAGAACCGCGATTCCTATCTTTTCGCTGAAAAATGTGTAAAAAATCTGTAAATTGGCGAAATCTGCAGATATGGTTTCATTTTACGGAATTGGCCAAACCAACAAAAGCCGGACAGCTCTGTGCAGCAAACGTCTGCTGCATGATCTGTCCGGCCGGACTTACGACCAGTCTATTTTGTTTTCGTGACTATCTGCACAATTACATCTTCTCGCCCGGAACGACCGGAACCGCGTCCTTCGGGATCGGGCAGATGTAGCCGCCGTAGCGTTTCATCTTCTTATTGAACTCATCTTTCGCCGCCTGAAGAACATCCGGCTTCTCCATGAGATCGATCGCCGTCGCTGCGATGACTTTTCCTGCCAGTAGCATGTTCTTGTGGGCAATGGATGTCCGTCCGCAGGAGACATTCTGCCAGGAATGTCCAGGCGCCTGTGCCGGGAATGTGGAAGTGTTGATCTGCGCGGTCGGAACGCACCAGCTCACATCACCGACATCCGTGGAGCCCATTCTCGGCTTCTCGGAGTACAGGTACGGAACAAGGAACTCATTCATCGGCACGGTGCCATGTTTGGACTTCTCATCCACAAACTCGTAGATCTCATCGCTGTCCTTCGTCGCATCTCCCGGAAGATCCGCAGACTTCATCTCAACAGAATCGTAAAGCGCCTTCGCATACTTTAACTCTTCCTCTGTGTAATGGCAGACGCCAAGGTCATTGAAGTTTTCCCACATCAGGGATTCCAGGACCTTGTTCGGGACTGTGTTGGAGCAGCCGTCGATGAACTTTTTCTCCATCTTTGTGTCCGTCATCATGGATGCCGCAAGCGCGATCCGGTCAACCCGCTCCTGAAGCTCCAGGGCATCTTTGACCCAGATGGAACGGACCATGTAGAGGACCTGCGCTCTCGGCTGGACAACGTTCGGAGAATCTCCGCCGGCATCCGTGATCGAGTAGTGGATCCTGGAGCTGTCCGGCATGTGCTCTCTTAAGAACTGGACGCCGATGTTCATGAGCTCCACCGCATCGAGAGCAGAACGTCCCTTTTCCGGTGCACCGGCTGCATGGGAGGCAACTCCGGTGAACTTATACTCGCTCTGGATACAGGTGTTGCAGGTTCCGGATGTGACCTGGTTCACATTGCCCGGATGCCAGGTGAGAGCCGCGTCGCACTCCGCGAACACGCCGTCTCTTGCCATGAATGCCTTTGTCGCAGCGCCTTCCTCGCCCGGGCAGCCGTAAAGGATCACTTTACCGCTTCCCTCACCTTTTTCTTCCAGATATTTTTTTATAGCAAAAGCCGCAGCCATGGAACCCGCACCTAAAAGGTTGTGGCCGCAGCCGTGGCCGTTTCCGTCTGCGACAAGCTCTTTTCTGGTCTCAGATCCGGCGATCTGGGAAAGACCTGTCAGAGCATCATACTCAGCCAGAATACCGATCACCGGCTTTCCGGAACCGTAGGAAGCGCGGAATGCAGTCTCAATGTTGTCAAAGGGATGTTCGACAGTAAATCCTTCTTCTTTTAATACCTTTGCGTAAAGTTCACCGGATTTGTACTCTCTCAGGGAAAGCTCCGCATAGTCCCAGATCTTATCGGATACGTCGGTGATCACTCCTGATTTCTCGTCGATATAATCGAATGCTGTCTGTTTGGATGCTGACATGTCATGTTCTCCTTTCAAAAATCCCGCCAGGCAAGACTCCAAAAGTCTGCCTGAGCGGGATATGGCTCCTGTTAAAACAGCTTTTCCCGCTGTTCTTTCATCAGTATAATACCTTGCTTAAAAATTCCTGTGTCCTCGGGTTCTGCGGATGATTGAAGACCTCATCCGGAGTGCCTTTCTCCGCGATCACGCCGCCATCCATAAAGAATACGCGGTCGGAGACCTCCCTCGCAAATCCCATCTCATGGGTTACGATCACAGTAGTCATTCCTGTCTTTACAAGGTCCTTGATAACATGAAGAACCTCTCCTACCATCTCCGGATCAAGGGCGGAAGTCGGCTCATCAAAAAGCATAACATCCGGTTCCATCGCCAGCGCGCGCACGATCGCAAGACGCTGTTTTTGTCCGCCGGAAAGCTTCTTTGGGAACTGGTTCTCCTTATCCGCAAGACCAACGCGGTTTAAAAGCTCCCGCATCATCTCGTCGGCTTCCTTCTGTGTTTTCTTTCCGAGAAGGACCGGGGCGAGCGTTACATTCTTTCCAACTGTAAGATTATTGAATACATTAAAGTGCTGGAATACCATTCCCATCTTCTGGCGATGCAGGTTGATATCCACATTCTTGTCGGTAATATCGGTTCCCTCGAAATAGATCTTTCCGGATGTCGGTGTCTCAAGAAGGTTTAAGCAGCGTAAAAATGTACTTTTACCGCCGCCGGACGGTCCGATAACAGAAACGACCTCGCCATGATTGACATGCTCGGTAACACCCTTTAATACCTGAAGACTGCCGAAGGATTTATGCAGATCTTCTACACGAATCAATTCTTTTTCATTAGCGCTCACTTGCGTTCATCCTCCTCTCCAGTAAAGCAATCAGCTTGGACATGATAAATGTCACGCCGAAGTAAATGATACCAACGATGGTTAACGGCTCAAGTACACGGAATGTAAGACCGTTGATGGTCTTAAACTGGGTCATAAGTTCTCCGATAAAGAACGTGGACGCCAGAGATGTCTCCTTGACGATCGCTACGAACTCGTTGCAGAGTGCCGGAAGAATATTCTTAACTGCCTGCGGGAGAACGATATGGATCATGGTCTGGCGCGCGTTTAAGCCAAGGGAACGGGCAGCTTCAGTCTGTCCGACATCGACAGCCTGGATACCTGCGCGGACGATCTCACAGACATAAGCGGTAGAGTTTACGCAGCATGCAGTCATAACGCATGTAAACTCGCTTAAGTTGAGGAACGGGAGCCAGGTCGGCAGCATAAAGTAGAAGAAATATAGCTGCAGCAGGATCGGCGTACCGCGGATAATTTCGACATAAACGGTAGCGATCAGCCGGAGCGGCTTAAATTTTCCGATGCCCACGTTGCTGCGGCGCATCAGTGCCATCAGAGAACCGAAAACGGTACTGATGAGGACGGTGAGGAGACCCATAAACAGTGTCATTCCAAGACCCTGTAAGAATAAGTTCCAGTACTTCATCCAGACTTTTAACATGACGTTAAGAAACTCCATCTGGAAAACTCCTTTCGTAGATAAAACTTGAAAACAGACAAAGGTCTTTCCGGCATTTTCACCGGAAAGACCGAGCTCTGTATTTTCTGTAACCTGAAGTGATAACCGATTCCGTCCTGCGCTGATCTTCCATCACGGAACGAAACGATCCGCTCCGAAATTAGTGCGTCTCGATACCGAGCTTATCAGCAAGAGCAACTGCCTCTTCCCTCCACTGCTCATAGAGACCTTTCTCGTTAACTTCAACGATCACTTCGTTGATCGCATTTAAGAGATCATCATCGCCTTTTTTGACTGCGATAACGTTACCTTCACTTGAATAGTCAAACATGAAATCTGCCATTGCGATATCGTCGTATGTCTTTGCAAGGGATTCACCGTTATCACCGGATACAGCGAGTGCGTCAACCTTGCCTGTTGTTAACATCATAACACCGTCTGTTATATTTGTCACTAACTGGATCTGAACGTCAGACGGAAGCTGCTCTGTAGCAAGCTTGTTCTGTAAGGTTGCGTTCTGGGTAGCAACCTTCTTGCCTGCGAAGGATTCTGCTGTATTGTACTGGGAAGCAAGTTCCTTCTTAACTAAAAGGCCCTGACCTTTCTTCGTGTTTACATTATAACGCTCGGAAAGTCCCATAGCCTCTGCACGCTCATCTGTGTAAGCGAAGCCGGAGATACCCATATCAATGTTTCCGGAAGTAACTGCCTGCTGGATTGCGGAGAACTCCATCGGCTTGATCTCAAGTTCTACGCCAAGCTTCTCAGCGATGTATTTTGCAAGCTCCACATCGGCACCGACATACTCGGTTGTTCCACTGCTGACATCCTTGAATTCCCACGGAGCGAAATCAGGGGATGTTCCCATTGTGATCTTTCCTGCCGCAAGAACTTTTCCGAGATGGCCCTTCGGATCTACATTCTCAAGTGCCTTTAAGGAACCTTCCGCTGCGGCTGCTGCCTCTGTCTTATCTGCTTCCTTTGATTCAGCCGCTGTTGTCGCGTCGGCTGTTGTTGTCTCAACTGCCGTTGTAGCTGCTGCCGTTGTCTCAGTGGTCTTGGAGCTTCCGCATCCTGTAAGAGCAGCAATGACCGCTGCTGTTGTCATAGCTAAAACGATGTTCTTCTTCATAATCGATCCTCTCCTCTTTGTTTCTATCTTTTTCTATGTCTCACATGTGTGATGTTGATACGCATTATAATGTATAATTATTCTTTTGTAAAGCACTTTTTTTATGTTTTTTTACATATTATGCATTTTATACAATATTCGGTGCATAATTATATTGTTTCATGCAGTTTTTTCAATGTTTTATACATTATCAATGCATATATTCATCTTGATAAAGCGTTAATATTTCTTTTTTTGCATAGCGCGTCACCTCTGTGAACCTCACATGACTAAAGTCACATGCTTCTCAGCCGTTTTAAACGGCAAGACCGGATACCGGCGGATACGCCTGAAACTTAGAACTGCGCAGATATGCGCATCCGCCATGCCGGGTACGGCTGGGTTCCACATAACAGGTAGTCCTCCGGATATCTGCCTGTGTTTATGCAGCTTTCGAACATCCATACTCATTCTGAAGGATGAGCAGGTCAGCATAAACGCATGAGGTTCTGCGCTTCACCGCAGGTACTTTTGCCTCCAGTGAAGACCTTTCCGTTTCCGGTAAGGTTTTTATGATTTCCCGAATCCAGTATCTCGCTCCGATATTGTAGGATGCTGACAGATCACAGTTATACTGTTTTCCAGATTGGAAAACACACAGGCTGTGGTTCTTCGGATCTCGGCTGACCGGT
>NZ_JAWQDE010000029.1:0-14486 GCF_036318045.1 Clostridium sp. CM74B_53
CCATAGATTACTTGTATTATAGCATAGATTCCGCTTTTCTTCTTAAAAATCACTAGATTATAAGCAACTTTTAAAAGAGCGGTGGAATTTACTTTTTCACTGGAATTTACTTTTTCAAGTCAGCAAACGCAGTGGACCTCACTCCCCCACAAAATACCTCCCATTCCTCTTCCTATCAAACAACGCATAATACTGCACTGTCCGGTACCTCTCGATCCATTCCCTGTAACTATTCTCCGCCCAAAGATCATACCAGTCCCCATCCGCGGTCATATATCCCGCGAAATTAAACACCGGGATCTGCTCTCTCTGGTTCATCCGGTAACGGTCATACGCGGACAGCTCCAGCCCCGCATACTTTCGGACCAGCGTCCCGAGATAATTCGTGCTGATCACATCTTCTCCCCGGGAATTCTTCATCGAATAATCCTCCGGGATCTCATAATTGCTCCAGATAAAATACGGCACCATATAGATCTTCTCCGTCATCGTAAGATCCGTATCCGTGTCCCCTCTCCCGGCTTCCCTGAGCGCATTCTCAAAGTCCCCATTCAGCGCCGGCTGATGATCCCCGAAGAAGCAGATAAGTACCGGCCGGTCCACCTGCTCAAAATAGGAGATCAGATACGAGAGCGCCTGATCCGCCTTTGCGATCAGTGACTCATACATCTGAAGATCCGAATACCCGCTATATTCCTCATCGACATCGACGATCTCCTCCGGCTTCAGCTCCCCGATCCCGTCATATCCGCCATGATTCTGCATCGTGACATTAAAAATAAAGGTCGGCTCCGTCTGCGCCTCATAGACCTCGATCAGCTTCTGATAATCCCCAAGATCAGACACCCGGTTCCAGACCGTCCGCTCACTGTCCTCAAACGCACTGATCGACAGAAACTCATCAAATCCAAGCTTCGGATACACAACACTTCTTCGCCAGTTCTCCGGATTTTCCGGATGCATCGCGATCGTGTGGTAGCCCTGCTCCTTTAGGATCGAGACCATGGACGGCACATTCGTAAAATCAAAGCTGGAGTACGGATTGATCCCGTTTGTATAGGTCATCGAATCCCCCGTCAGATATTCGAACTCCGTCGTAGAAGTTCCGCCGCCGCGGGTCGAAACATAATCCCATCCATACTCGATCGTATGCGGATCATCCTTCAGCGAATGGAAAAACGAAAGATCATCCTCTGTACATGCAAGCGGTCCCAGAACACTCAGATCACTGAACGATTCATTCATGATCGTAATGATCATCGGCTGTTCACCGGTGTCCTTCTTCTCCGTTTCCGTAGGAGCTTCCACCGCCCCGTACTCATCAAAAATCTGTTCCGCACTCTGCTCCGTATACCCATCCGGCTTACTGATCTTCATCCTCTGCCAGAACGAGATAAATGCCGGAGCAAAACCGGTCGCCTGATATGTATTCGCCTGCCACCAGAAATCAATGCCGATATTGTAAGTATCCGGGAAATCATAGCTGCCAATCCAGAAAAACAACGCCGCAGCTGCCCCGATCGCTCCGCAGCCCTTTATCAGGATCCGTTTCTTTCCCGTTCTCTTCTGAAAAATATCCATCTTTCCAAGCGCCCACATGCAGGTAAACAGAAAATACAGGATCAGAAACGTAAACGCCAGCTCCTCCGCGACCTCAAACGTATACTGCCCTGCGACCGACATGGCCGTCCGCAGTGCAAAAATATCCGTTGCAAGGAACGGCTGTCCACGGAACTTCAGGAGATAATAATTGAGCGCGCCGACAAACCACGCAAAGATATATAGCGCCTGAAGCCCGAGCATCCCTTTCTGCATCAGGCACACAAACAGGACTTCCAGAATCAGATAGATCAGGACATTCAGCTCCCCATTTAAAAGGCTGATCCCCGTCACCGACGGGTTCCAACAGAGTTCCTCGAGGAAAAACGCAAGAAACGGAGTGATCGCCAGGAAGATCCAGTAGAGCGCTCTCGCACACTCCGGAAACCGCCGGAGCACGTCCGTTCCATAAATCCAGATCGCAGTCGCCGCAAGAATCATGAGATCCGCCATCCCCGTACTCACCGGCGGGAACTGATTTGCGATCTTCGTGACGCCGATCACATCACGCGAAAGATTCACATAGTAAAACGCCAGGATCCCCATGCCGACCGCCATCTTGATCGACATGGAATAAACCTGGTTCCGTTTCTCCGGTATGCAAATGAAGATCCACAACATCCGGCTGCACTGCGCCGCGATCAGCGCGTACGTCAGGATTAGCCATATCGACAGGTAGTGGATATGAAACACCACCTTGATCGCAAATTCACAGCATAGCGCTGCGAATAATGAACATCCAAGATAAACTTTCTTTTTCCGTGTCTTTTCCCTCTCCTGTTTTTTTCCGGTACCTGTAAAATATATTGTGATCGCCGCTGCAATCCAGATCATTGCTTCCACTCTTTTGTAATTCCTGCCTTATTCTTAGTATTAATGGCTCTCATACGTCCACACCAACAGACATAATATAACTTCTTGTTGTTGCTTCAATGCCTGTAATTTTTGTTTCAAAAATTCTTTATTTTCTTTATGTCTAATTATATAAATTTGTTCATCTACTTCGCTTAGTTGCTCTTCGTTTTCTCTTATACAAATATTTTTTCAAAAATCTGCATATATCACTTATTGTTAATTTGTACTGCAACTAATTTCATTTTTACCATCCGATACGCTCTAATGACCAATAGGACTACCATAAAAACACTTAAATCAACCACAGTCCTTTTTACTGCCATTCTAAATTGTCCATCCATAGTATAGGCTTTCCACCAGCATCCATCCATAATGTGCACACACAATAAGTAAAGTGAATTTTTTCCTATAAATGTCACTATAGAAAATATCGGTTTTATTCTCTTACACATAATGCTTATTTCTGCTATAAATAAAATTCCAAAAATTGCTGTTAAGTAGCATATTGGAAATAGCGGATATCGCCGACATGCAAGCTCCAGATATGTCCATGAATTATAGTCTGGAAATGTAATTTTTAAAGTTACCATCCATATAATCAAGAACGTGCATGCCATCTTAATATTTCCCACTATATCGACTGTATACAAGTGCATACCAAAAAAGAAAAGTGGCATAATCGCAAGCGCTATATCCAATGAAAACGGTAGCCACTGTAACTTTCCGAAACTAATTCCACACAGTCCAACCACAATCGTCATTACAAATAATTGCGCAGTTTGTGCAAAGTATAAATGAAGATAATCAAATATAGTACGTCCCGCAAACAGCGCAAAGAAAAACCATGGAATTCCCATTTGTGGTATATAAATATCATTGAATTGAGTAGGTACTCCACTACCGAAAAGATAAGTATAGATAATGTCTCTCCAAAGCCAACAATCAAATAATGAATGTTTGTTCAAAATTGACTGAATCAAAAAATTCAAGAAAAATATAGCTGTAGCAGGAAGTAATAAATGATATGCAGCTTTCTTAGTCTTCCTAATGAAATCTGAAAAATCAACGGAAAATTTATAGGTTGTTGCACTTAATACAAAAAACAACGGCATATGAAACGAAAAAATGATTCCCCTTAAATTACTTCCATTCTTGTCAACACCAACTGTATGCCCGATAATCGTTAAGATAATTGTTAGACCCTTTGCAAAGTCAATCCACTCTATTCTGTTTTTGTGCTCTCTTAAATTTGCAACCACAATATGTACCTTTACCTTCCCATTTTTATTTCAGAAAACGTATAATTAAATAACGTAAAGGTCAAATCCTTCGCCCCACGCCAAATACAGCGCCGCTCATTTGCGGCGCTTGCTATAGCACTCAGCCGGAAGATCTTTTGACCATGGCATAAGACTCTCTAACTCTTTTTCATCGACACTTCCGTCGATACGGATGATCTCAAGCAGTTCGGTTAATAGATGCTTTACGTAGTAGTAAACATTCAGACCATTTGCCCGGGCTGTTTCGGTAATGCTGTAGATCATTGCACTTGCCTGTGCACCACATACTGTATTCAGCGTCATCCAGTTCTTACGGCCGATCGTAAAGGTTCTCAGTGCGCGTTCACTGGCAAGATTATCGATCGGCACTTCCCCATCACTCAGGAATACCTTCAGATATTTTTCCTGATTCAGGCAGTAGTTAATCCCTTTTGCGGTTTCGCCCTTGGGAAGGACTGTCTGATCTGACTTTATTTCATGGATCCACGTAAAGAATTCTTCCAACAGGGGCTTGATGGATCTCTGCCTCTCTTTTAACCGTTCTTCCGGACTCAGATCCTTCAGCCCACCTTCCAGATCATAGACAGCACCGATCCTTACCAGTGCTTTATACGCAATAGATGACTGGATTGCTTCCGGGTTGCTTTTTCCGATTGCCTTGATCGCGTTTGCGAAATGGCGTCTTGCATGTGCCATGCAGTTTGCGTTCTTTATCCCTTCCAGATCCCGCTCCAGCTTGTGGTACTGTTCCAGCCCATCCGTCATAAGAATGCCGGAAAAATCCTTATAGTACGCCTTTGGATGGTCACTATAGCGTGTTTTCTGGTATTCATATATGATGATCGGTGGTACCTTGCCAAGTTCCCCGGTGATATGCACCCACATATAGCTTTTGCTGCCTGCGGGTCTTCCATCATGGATCACATCCACGGTCGTTTCGTCGCACTGGTTTACATGGGCTTTCAGCTGACATTGCTTCATCATCTCGTATACGACTGATAAGTAGCGCTCTGCCGTCCATACAGTCCAATTGGACATTGTCTGCTTGGACAGATTCAATCCGTTCGCTCCAAAATCCCTGGAGATCCGGTCGAGTGGGTTACTGTTTACATATTTAGAGTTGATGATCGCGGCTTCAAGAGAAGGGGTCGCAATGCTGCCTTTAAATAAGGTTGCCGGATGATCTCCACGGAGGAATTCGTCCTGATGTGTCCCATCCGTTCCGACATACACTTTGATGACATGTTTCTCCGCGATCCATCTGGCCGGTTCGAACCGGAGTTGCCAGAAGATCTCATCCGGCATGCGTTTCCAGTTCCCCGAACCAAAAGCTTCGTTTAATTCCTGCTCCGGTATATCATGAGAAATCTCTTCCTGCGGGAAATCTTTCAGGTCTTCTTCCCTCTGTCCTTTCTTTTTAGATTTACGGAACCCTTTTTTGCGGGTTCGATAACCTCTTCCATGATCGGTTCAGGGGCGGTTTCATCGTAATTCGCTTCAGCCTCATTAAAAAAGGAGAGCTGCCCAACGATATCATCCAGTTTTTCTGTCTGGCGGCCAAAACGCTGCTGGTTTGCAAGCCGGACCTGTTCTATGAGGGTTTCATAGTTCTGTTCCAGCTTGTCGAGCCGGTCCTGCATCTGGAAAATAACATCGTTTTTAGCTGTATGGTCCATCTGATTCAGTTCATCCGGAGTGAATTTTTTACACATGATGCCCGCCTTTCTTTCTAAGGAAAGTATAGCAGAAATCGGTGATAAATGCCAATCCGGTTTCCATACCGGTCCGTCATTTTTACCTACCCGGAACGTCTCCAGATGCCCTGTTCCAGTCACTTGAAATGCAAGGCGTTTAAAATCAAAAGTTCTCTTTTTTATCTTCATACAGGACAAACGGTTCCTCTCATCGGAGAGGATTCCATTAATAGACACCGCCCTTTTTGGCGGTCAGACTGGCGTTTTATTTTCTCTGTTTTTCACAAACGGTTTAATAGATATGCTTCGGATCAACATCTTTAATTCTGGGATCCAGAGGATTTAATCCTGTCATAAGGTACCTGTACTGGTCCTCTGTAAGCTCTGCCGCTTCCTGGATATTTCTTGGCCAGGATAATCTTCCGTCCTCAAATCTTTTGTACAAAAGCAGAAACCCCGTTCCCATCCATAAAAGCCCCTTGCACCGGTCAGAACGTTTCCCACAAAACAGGAACAGGGTTCCTTTCTCGAAAGGATTCTGCCCATACCGATCACCGATGATTGTTGCCAGACCATCGATCCCTTTTCTCAGATCAACGGTGCCGCACGCAAGGACTACACGACGGATCCCGGCTGCGTCTTCAAGCATGGGACACCTCCCGTAAGATATGGCTCAGAAGAGTGTCTGAAATATCATTGGAGATCTCAATCTGAAATGATGCGGTCCGGATAACAGCAGCCGGTTCATTGGAGAGCGGACGAATATTTGTTTCCGAAACAGCAGTACACGGAATTTCAACAAAATCCAGCTCCGATTTTTCCGCTGTGGCAGGAACAGAAATGTTCTTTTTCATTTCCACATAAGCCTGTTGCCGAAAGCGCCTCTGCCAGTGGTAGTAGCTTTGCTCCCGGATGCCGTTTTCGTCCATCCATTGTTTCGCTGATTGTCCAGCGGGTCTCTGCCCACAAGCCTGGATGATCTTTCGCCAGTACTCTGCACGGACTTCGTGAGTACAATGATCCATAGTCTTTAGTCCTCCTTGAAAAATCTATTGGTTTTCTCAAGTATGCACTAAAAATGGTTATAGTGAAAGGCGAGTGGTTTGACCTTTACATTGTAAGGGGGCACACCATTGTTTGACGATAGCTCCACTGACCTTTTGCTCAGCAAGGCGGATTGTCCATTTCTGAAGATGGACCTAGTGAAATTTTTATCTGGCATTCATGAGACAAGCTTCCAGGCTAAAGTGAGCACGAATCGCGCAATTCGTATTCAATTTTTCATTGTCATCGTTATTGTACCGAAAAATTTTTCAGCCTATCGATATTCCGTTCAACCACCTCATATATGTATACATCTGGCTTATACGCTAAATAATCACCGTATGAGTATGAATTAAAGTGTCGCATATATGTTTCCTTAAACTGAGTTCCTATAACCAATCGCATTGCCGTTGAAAACGAATCTCGATTTATATAGACTCTCCTTGGATCTGCATTTTCGGCTGTGTAAGAATACACATCAAAAAAATCCTCCGAAACAACTTGAATATTATTTGTATTATAGCCAGACACTGTATATATTTGATCATTATTTTTCAATTGCTGTGTCAAATTCAACATATTGGCTAAATCTCCAGCATAAGTATCCGTCAATTCAATATTTAAATCATCAATACTAGGCATTTTGATTCCCAACTCATTTAATAATAATTGTGAGCCTATATAACCACCTATATCATTCCAATGTGTATCAGTTTTATAATATATGTTTTCATAAAGTAAATTTCGCGCATTCATCAATTCATCATACGGATATACAACTCTCAAATCTGTATAGTTTCTCAGATATTCAACAAGCTGCCTTGTTGCATACATATCAGCAGGCTTTCCATATTGATCTGGCATTGCATCATAGTAGATTCGCTCCTTATTCGGGGCTATAAATAAGACAAATTCTACACCTTGTTCCTGCAAAAAATTTCTTTGATTAACAAGATTTTCAGCTATAAAAGCTAAATCTTTCTTTGAATATAAATTTGTTCCTAAATAGCAACTCAAAGGATCACCATCAGACACTTTTGAATAAAAAAGCCAATTATCTTTTCCGACAATAACAGAATCATTTGTTGATTTATTGAAGCAAAAATAATCAATGGCTGAGTTAAGCGTAATCAAATTATTTCGAAATGGTATAGAATCATTAAAATAGGCATCATATTCTTTCGAAAAAGTTCCATATGTGTCAAGCGTTAGCCTTGGTCGAGTTCTCATTTCGCGATTCTCATGATTTGTAGAATCCACATATTTTTCAAAAAATATCCATAACAGCCATGGAAAACATATTATTACACAAAAAGCTATAATGATTATTATTGGACCAATTCTCTTTCTAGTCACCAGTTCTCATCTCCTAAAATTGAAAGTAAATAAATGGATTATAAGTATTACTAACTATTGAGGCCAGCGAAAGAATCAACAATATCGTACAATAAACTGCTTCTATCGCTGAATCGTTCCATATTTCTATAATTTTTTCAGAGGTTGCACTTCTAATTAAACCCATGCCACAAAAAGCAATCACACCAATAAATATCGTCTTTACATCCATGTAATTCCATGACGCAATTCCTGCGCTAATATGTCTCCATGGTGTTATCATCCTAGTGACATAACGAATTCCAATGATAGTATTCTCTGCTCTAAAAAATACCCAACCGAAATTCACAACCAAAAAGCAATAAATCGTAGACAGCACCTTAGATTTATCTAAGATTTTCATCTTGCTTAAACGTTCAACAACTACAAAAAAACCATGGTACAATCCCCAAATAACAAATGACATATCTGCTCCATGCCATAGCCCAGTTAAGAAAAAGACAATTAATAAGTTTACATATGTTCTAATCTTCCCCTTTCGATTTCCCCCCAATGGAATATATGCATATTCTCTAAACCATGTTCCCAATGAAATATGCCATCTGCGCCAAAATTCGGTAATAGATCTTGATAAATATGGATAATTGAAATTTTCCGGAATAGTAAATCCAAACATGCATCCCAAGCCAATAGCCATATCCGAATAACCGGAAAAGTCATAATAAATCTGAAATGTATATGCTAATGCACCAATCCAAGCTGTTTTGCAGTCGATCTGAGCAATATCATACGCATAAATAGTATCAACGCATAAACCCAGCGTGTTAGAAATTAGGACTTTTTTTGCTAAACCATAAACAAATCTCTTGAAACCTTTTGAAATTTTTATCCAGGATATACTACGTCCCTCAATTTGTTTATTTATATCTTTATATTTAACAATGGGGCCTGCAATTAATTGGGGGAAAAACGAAATATATAGCGCAACGTTAATTATACTTGGTGCCGCTTGCCCCCCCCATATAGACATCGGTAATGTATGATATTGCCTGAAATGTAAAAAAAGAGATACCAATTGGTAATGTAATTCCCGGCACAGAAAAAATCTCTCGTCTAAACAAACCGTTTAAGATCTGCAATCCAAAACCTGCATACTTGTAATATCCTAATATGCTTAAATTACATGCAATTCCAAAAATTAAAGCAAAATTTTTTTTATTGCCATTACTATTTTCAATCCCTAAACCTATTAACCAATTTATAAAGATTGACGCTACCATCAGCATCACTAAATAGGGCTCACCCCATGCATAAAATATTAAACTGGCAATTAATAATAAACCATTTGAATATTTTTCCTTTGCAAGAAAATTCAAAGCAAAAGTAACGGGAAGAAACAAAAGCAAGAAAGTTGCCGAACTGAATACCATATCTACGTTAGTGCAGTACTACTTGTACGCATCTCCTATCTATAAATTTTCCTTATAGCGCTAAATAGACACATTGCCTTAATTGTCAATAAGCCTTTTGTTATAAGTATCAAAATATCACTCATACAATATTTCTAAATTTACTATAACTTTCCATTTGATTTATAGAGAAGGAATTATCATATATTCCTTCTCTATAATCTTAATTTATTAATGTAATAGCAATAATTTTATACTCCAGTAGTCATATTAGAAACTGTATCATAAAATAAAGAATTTTCTTTTATATTAGCCAATTCCGTTCCTAATACTCCTGCAAGATATTTGGTAATACATATATTAATAGTATTTTTCCATGTATGATCTACTAACACTACTCCTTCCTTCTTTAAGTATGGGACTAACGCATAATCTAAATAATATAATATATTATTTATCAGTGAATAATCCCCGTCAATAGATTGACACATTTTTTTGTATAAATCAATATATCTAATCAGCTCCTCGTCAGCAAAAGAAAAGTCCCAATTTTCAAGCATAATAAACTGACTTTTTTTTATGTCGAACATGTATTCTTTAAACTTACGTATATATTCACCAAGAATACAATTTTTGACATTATTTTTATTAATTTTATAAAAGGCACCAAATACAGCTGCACACACAGATAAAGATTTACTTGCAATTAACCAATCTTCTTCCGGACAATATGGTTCATCAATAATTGTGACAAATGATAAAGCCTCCACGTAGTTTCTTTTTAAATAATATGAAGCTGGCCTATTATGTCCATGAACTGTTCCAACATTTCCTAATAGGGCAATTTTATAACCATCATTCAAAAGACGTATACCTAAATCAAGATCTTCTGCATAATCATGTCGATAATAATAGTCTTTGAATATTTCTGAAAGAATAGCAGTTGATACATCTGTTAAAGATGCCTTTTTCCTTAATTCTAACCTGTCATCCCCCGCTTCCTTATAATTTATTGTTTTTTTACCATTATCTATTTTTCGAAATTCAGCATATCCATAAGAAAGTACCCTATAGAACATTTCTGTTCCATCTGGGTTTATTTCTGTACAACTAGTAGCAACAGCTTCTCCAGAAATAAGTGGCGCACATAATTCATTCAACCACGTATGACTGCTTGGCAATGCATCCTGGGTCATAAACACGATAATATCCCCTTTTGCTTGAAGTGCTCCCAAATTTCTTGCATATGAATGTGAAAACTCTTCATGCGGTATCTCAATAACGGTAACACCTAAATCATTTGCAATTTTTACAGAATCATCTGAACTTCCAGAATCAACCATAATCAACTCGATTTCTTTAACTAATTTCTGTTTTAATATACGATTAACTAATTTCACAAGACTCTTGCCTGGATTGTAAGTAGGAATCACTACTGATATTTTTTTATCTACATATATTTTTGAACAGCATGTTTCACCCTCTATACTTTCCATCATATTAGAAAAATATGTCTGAAAATGTGTTTCAGAAAAACAATTTATATATGTCTTTCTGGCATTTTCTTTCATATAATTTAAAGAGTCTTTATGGCTTACTACTTGTTCTATTGCTTGCGCTAAATCACTCGGACTATTTTTCTTGTATACTATTCCACATTTATTTTTTTCAATAATAGGTGCCGTTCCTGTATTTTCCGAACAAATGATGATTTTTGACATCATCATAGCTTCTGCGACAAAAACTGGAAGTGGATCGTCTTTTGAAGGGCAAATAATACAATCGCATTGTTCATACACCGAAAAAATTTGATCATGCGGAATTTCATCAATGCAGTATATTGTATTAGGAAATATTGAAACAGCTTTCTGAATGGAATCATAAATAGGTTTGTCATATGGTTTCCCGATAAAATAAAAAATTGCTTTTGATCTAATATTTTCTGGCAGTAAAGCTATGGCATCAACAAGGACATCTTGTCCTTTTCGTTCATCTTGCTGTGCAATTACCGCGAACACGATTTTATCTTTTTGCAAATTTGGTAGTAAAAACTTATCATTATTGTTATAATCAATATGCATATCTGGCAGATAGTAGTACAGAAGTTCTGTCTGTGTAGCATACTTGGGATAATAGGAAAGTAATGCTCGTTTCGCATATTCGCCTGCGCAAAACACTTTAACATTTGAAGGTAATTTTTCCGGCATGATTCCGGCAAATCCCCCCATTGAATAAGAAGCGAAACTATCATGTATCCACCAAAATACCGGTATTCCACTATTCGCCAGTATATTAACTGCTCGGTATGTAACTACTGTGTTAAGTATAATTAAATCATAATTATAAGCAATGGCATTCAAACAAGAGTCCTCACCATATAAGTTTTCTGGTGTTACAACAGACACATTAATCTTATCTGCAATAAGTTCTTTTTTTAGTGGACCATCGAATGGGGAAAGCAAATTTACATTATAACCACATTTTATTAAAGATTTTGCCAAATTTTGTAACGCAATCGGTGCACCTGTCAATGACAATTCATGAGAAATAATTAAAATGTTTTTTATTGAATTAGTTGCAAACTGCAATGGTCTTTTTGACGGATAGAAAACTTGTTTAATAATCTCTGATGCTTGTTCTGCAAAAGTTTCTCGTGAAAAAAACTTGTTATAAATATTTCGTGCTGCAACCTTATTATCATATTTTTTTCGATCTGTTAAATACTGAACTATCTGATCCTTTAAATACACACTACTATTTTCTGAATAAATCAATCCAAACTTCTCAGCCTTTAAAATCGAAGCAGTCCCAGTATTTTCAGAACATATAACCATTTTCCCACATTGTAATGCCTCAGTCACTACAATCGGCATTGGATCATCTCTTGAAGCACAAATCATACAGTCAATATCTTGATATAATGAAGCTAATGTTTGTTTATCTAGCTCTTCTATGTATAATATATTTTGTGGATAATTTACAACTAATGTATCAATCACATCTTTTATTGGCTTATAGCACTCTTTTCCTATAAATATAAAATAGCTCGCTTTTAAATATTCAATAGGAAGGCGATTGATTGCTTCCGCTAATATATCTTGACCTTTTCTATATTCTTGCAACCCAATCAACGCAAACACCGTTTTGTCTTTTGCGTTATCTGGTAAAATATATCTGGTACTTTCTTCAGTAGAAATCTCTGGTATATAATACAGAAGATTTTGACTGTAATATAACGGACGATATTTTTTCAACATTTTTTGCGCATATTGACCAACAACATAAACATGAATATTATCATTCAGCTGTTTTGGCATTTTGTCGATCCACTCTTTTACGTTATAAGAAGTTTCAGCCTCATGAATCCACCAAATAGTCGGAATTCCTGTATTCATTAGTGAATTTATCAATGGTGCTCCAACTATTGTTCCAACTATAACAATATTAAAAAGTTTTGAGATTATATCGAATTTGCAATTTTCTAATAAATCATCAACCACAATAACTGGAATTGTACACTGTTTTAACAAACTCCCTTTTCTTGGTGAAATAATAACCGGAAAATATCCTTGTCTTTCCAATTCTTGCGCAAAATAAAGCATTGCAACAGGAGCCCCCGTTAAGCTTAATTCATGTGCAAATATTAGAACAGATTTATCTTTTATATTATCATATGTAATCAGTTTATTCTCTGAATATATTTCTGCGTTCTTAGATATTTGATGGATGTTGTTACATAAATCAGAAAAAGTTTTTATACAATTTTCTTTTGTATCGCTGCTTATTGGTCTGTATTGCAATCTAGGAACATTTCTAACAATATCAATTAATTGTCGAATTGGTTTAGTTATTTTCCAAAATGTGGCATTTTCAATAGCATCTGCTCGCATTTTTTCAAAAGCTAATTCATCTTGTAAATGTTTTAATTCATCATTCTTTTCTCTTAATTCTAAATGTAAAGAGGCATTTTCTTTTGCATATGTATTAATAGCGGTTTTATACGTTCTCAGTGATTTTTTTATTAACTCTTCCTTGTTTTTTGAAACATCATAATCCGAAATTACCATAAATTTTATCCCAATTGAAAATCAATTACTATCCTTTCTTTTATAATTACTTGCTAATAGCTTTATATATTTTTTTAAGTTCACGAATTGTTCTTCTCTTTATTTTATATAAACAAATATTATTTTTTCAAGTTCCAATAAATCTTCTTAATCCATTCTCTTCTATTGCTATGGTAAGGCAGAATAATATCTATAATCCACCATATTCCCGACCGCTTTGGAATATAGTGAATCCCCTGTTCGTTAGAAACAATCTGTTCATCAGAAACAACTTGTTCGTTAGAAACAACTGTTGCATTTTTTTCATCATCAAAACATCTCCGGATTCTCCGCAGTAAAATCGGATAATACGGTGATTTCTTTGCATACATCCAAAAATATTCTGCAAAATCACAGTCAACAACATCCCATGGTTTCTGATAGCCGGCATAATGGATTAAATACGGTTGCTTGCGAGCAATAGAATATTCCTCAAAAAGCTTTCTTGGCGCCATCTTAAGGATCTGCATGCGACTGGCTTCCGGCTCCTGCCAATCCATTAACGTATTCCATTGCTGCGGAATATATGTAACTTTATTTTTGCAAACAATGTTTAGAACATCTTGGTCATGGCAACGGAATGAGTGGGATAGTGCCAATTGAATCATTTTCTGAGATGATGTCATCTTTCGAAATCCATCAAGATCAAGAATCAAAACACCTGCCTGAAAGTAATCATATGGACTATCCAGTTTCAGTGTTTCGACCGCATAAGCCTGCCAATTATTTTGGTTTAAGTTTAACTGTCCTGCAACATCGATATCTTTTGCCGCTCCAATGATTGCTCCCTTTAAGTCCAAATCATAAAGTTCTGCCACATCTCGATCAGCGACCATATCACAATCCAGATACAAAATTTTATGATAATTTGGCATAATTTCCGGAATAATCAACCTGTAATAAGTTTCCACTGATAGATGCTGGTCTACAAATAATTTCCCAGCGTCAAAATATTCACATACGCGGATAAATCGAATAGAAATATTTTTCTTTTCATTTGCTGCTGACTGAATTATACGCTGATTCCGTTCAGAAATGGGGCTGTCGCATTAGCAAATATTTTTTGCTGGGCGGCAGCCCTGCTTTATGCCCAAATGGCATCGAAATCGGTCACGTTTTCGATGCCATTCTTTATAAACGCAGTTCATTCCCAGGCATCCCTTT
>NZ_JAWQDE010000030.1:0-11910 GCF_036318045.1 Clostridium sp. CM74B_53
ATATCCCATTCGAAAGAAGTAAGACCCCTTGAAGACGACGAGGTAGATAGGGCAGAGGTGGAAGTGCAGTAATGCATGGAGCTGACTGTTACTAATCGGTCGAGGGCTTATCCAGGAAGGTCAAGTGAAGATTCGAAGGTTGATGATGTTCAATATGTGGTTTTGAAGGTATGTGTGAGTAGACCAGGCAGAGATGTCTGGTCTTTTTATTTTGCGCGAACAACGAGCTAAAGTCCGCGCCTACGCGAGACCTTGGCGACTGTCGCGATATGACAAGAGGAAACTTGCAAAGTGTGTTTTCATTTTTTTATCAGGAAGGTCTTCGATACTTTCTGTTAAATAAAAAAAGCACGATGTGCTAATGATGTGCACTCGTGCAAAAATGAAGTTTGTCGGAAAAATGAAGATTCGCATGTTCGAGCCCTGCCGGGCTCGAACGGTTTGAAGTCTTGTCTTCGCTCCGGACGTTCGCCTGCGACGTCTTGTGCTTTTTTAAATAGTGCGGAAGTCTTGCTTTACAAGGGTTTCCGCGTTTTTTATCTCAGTCGAGAAGACTCTCACCTCTTTAGGTAGTGAGTAATAGCAAAAAGGCAGCAAAGCGAGATATCAGCAAGTATGAGTGCTATCTGGAATATCATATCGAACAGGGCGATAAACTCGATCATACGGGAATAGATGTGGGAGTCGTCAGCAGAATCGTCAGCATCATTGACTATAAGGCAACGGTAAAAGGCATGAAGCGGTGCAGGCCATGACGCAAATTCGATGGCCCACGAAGGAGTTCCGATCGGTATGATCTTTGTCCCGAGTGTCAAGGGCATCAGTCATCAGGGCGACGAATATACAAAACCGGAACATATAGATATGGGAGCGGATGTTCTGTATCAGACAGTGTTAAAACTGGATGAAAATGGATTTTAAGTTTTACAGATGATCGAATGAAGGGCTGAGATAAATCAGAAGACCACTGAAGGGGATAATCCTGTTCAGTGGTCTTTTTTGCTCTAATAGGAAAGATAATGTTACGTTAAAGTGCGAAATCTATGATTCCTATAGAGCAAAAAGCCCCTCCGGGGGATCGCACTGCGGCGGAATGGAATGATGTCGCAGGCGACCCGCCTGTGAGAGAAAGCTATTTCAGTAAAACGCTCATGTCGGAGCCGGTGATCTTAAATGCGGCGCCAACCATTGTGGCAACACCGGCAGGAATTGCCTTCTCATCAAATAAGAGGGAAGCGTTGTGAAGGGCCAATTTTGATTCTGGGGTATCGTTGTGGGTACCAAGGCGGAAGATAGCACCCGGGATGTGCTCCAGATATCTTGCGAAATCTTCGGATCCCATGGACGGGGACGGAACCTGAAGAAGCTTGTCGTTTCCGAGAAGCTCTGTCACAGCCTCGCTGATCTCGTCCACAAGGTGGTCTTCACTGATCGTCGGTCCAACGCCGAAAGTGTAGGAGACTTCTGCGTCTCCACCCATCGCCCGGGCAGTTCCAATAGCGAGCTGTTTCAGAATTTCAGCAACATGATTTCTGGTCTCATTGCTCTGGGTGCGAACCGTTCCTTCAAAGTATGCCTCATTTGGGATAATATTTGCTGCGGTTCCAGCCTCGAGATGTCCGACAGTGACAACAACCGGATCGATTGCTGCTACACGTCTGGAAACGATGGTCTGGAGCTGTGTGATAATATGCGCAGCGATCACGACCGGATCAATCCCTTTCTGCGGATGTGCAGCATGACCGCCTTTACCGATCACCTTTACCTTGAAGGAATCAGATGCGCCTAACATGGTGCCTTTTCTCACCCCGATGGAACCTGCCGGCATATCCGGCCATGTGTGGCAGGCGAGGATGAAATCGGGTTTCGGGTTTTCAAGAGCACCATTTGCGATGGTCTTTGCGGCTCCTGTCATGACTTCTTCAGCTGGTTGGAAGATGAGTTTGATGGTTCCACAGAGGTCATTCTGGTATTCTTTTAATAATCTTGCTGCACCGATGAGGACGGTTGCGTGGAGATCGTGGCCGCAGGCGTGGCATTTGCCGGAAACTTCAGAAGAAAAGGGAAGTCCCGTGTTTTCCTTGATCGGAAGTGCATCAATATCTGCACGGATCGCAAGGACAGGCCCCTCTTTTGCACCGTGGATAAGGCCGATGACTCCTGTGGAATCTCCGTTCGGATGGTTTTCTATACCGGCATCATCGAGAACTTTTTTGATGAGTTTTGTTGTCTCAATTTCCTCAAAGGCTGTTTCAGGGTGACGGTGAATCTGGTGACGAATGTTTAAAAGATCTTCTTTATTCTGTTCGATTTTTTCAAGAAGTGTCATGGATTTACCTCCAAATGATAAAATTTAACCGAATCAAGCAAGTCCCCTGCTTCAATTGCGAAAAGCAATAAGCAGTGGGTGGGGAATTGCTTGTATCAGGAGGAGTGCAAGCTCCTTCTGATAAACTGCGGAGCAGTTATTCGGTTATGAGCAAGTAGCGAAGCGGATTGCGAATATCCGCTTGACAATGGATGCTGTTAAAAAATCCGCCTGTCGGCATAACAGGCGGATTTCAAGGTTTATGGATTATACAAGGTAGAAGAAGTAAACTGCAGCTGTGCAGATCACGAATGTAAAGATTGCATAAGGAAGGCCGGCTTTTGTATAATCTTTAAATTTTAATCCGCCAATTTCATATACAAGAAGGTTTGGACCGGTACCAAATGGTGTGCAGAAAGCAGCAGATGTTCCGATCGCTACGCACATTGCAAGTGCATGCGGGCTGATTCCGCAGGCTTCACCGATCATGATCGACATAGGTGTTAAGATCGCACAGAGGGAAGTTCCCATCATGAAGTTTGTTCCTACAACTGAGATCAAGGTTACTAAAGCAACAACTACGATCGGGTGCATGTTAGACATATATCCGGACATGGAGTCTACAAGGTACTGGGCTGCACCTGTGGAGGACATTGCGCTGCTTAATGTGAAGATTCCGGCTACCAGAAAGAAGGTGTTGACACTGAAGGACTTTACAGCATCCTTAGCACTGATGCATCCGGTAATAACTACAAGGAAAGCACCGAGTGCGGCAGCTACATGCATTGCCAAAAGCTTTGTTGCCATGCAGTAAACGATGAATAAGAAGATCAATGCAACGAATACCATTTTAGCAGGTTTACGCTCTGCAGTATCCGGGATATTGCTCTCATCAACTTCACGGACAGCGAGATCCTTGATGCCGAAGAACATTAACCAGATGAAGGAGATCAATGCGATCGGAAGACCGATACGGACGAATTCAAAGAATGTGAATCCTTCATAAGCGGATTCCTCGAGGAATCCCTGGACTACGAGATGTCCGCCGCCGCCGATCAGAGTGATCATACCGCCGAGGCTTGCGAAAAAGGCAAGTACAATGTAGATTTTTGATAAAGACACTTTGGATTTTTTACCAACCGCGCTGGCGATCGGGATAAGGCAGCCAGTAGTACCGGTATCGTTTAAGAATGCAGAAAGAGCAGTAACGATAAGGGCAGTTCCGGCAATTACGCCTTTTTCATTTGTACCTAAAAGATTGATGACTTTCTCTCCAATGAAATCGGCGAGACCTGTCTTAAAGATTGCGCCGCCAACAACAAGGAGACTCATGAAGAAGATGACAGTTGTGTTGGAAAACTGTGAGAACGCTTTCGAAGGTTCTACAACGTTAAAGACAGCCAGAATAACTGGAATGCCTGCACCAATGACGATTGGGCTGACCGGCTGCCAGATTAAAAGAACGATCACTGCTAAGAACAATACCAGTGTCATAATGGCCTGTGCTGACATATTGATTCCTCCTCGGTAAAAGTAAAGCGATTAATCGTATTTACACTCATTGTTCTTGATATTCTGGATATTTTTATCCATATCATACTCAAAGAGTTTTACAACATCGAAGTCCGGGCGCTTGTTGTAGATGCCGCCGTTTGCGAGAAATTCCCTGCGGGCAATCTCTACTGCCTCTTTCTTTTCTGCTGTTTCAAGGTATGGCAGGAAGTCTTCCGGAACAACAATTACGCCGTCTGCGTCGCCGAGAATGATGTCGCCAGGTTTTACTACTGTGCCGCCGCAGGAGATCGGAATCTGTACTGCACCCTTACTGGTACCAGTTACCATGCTGGTGATCGGGGAGAAACCGGTGCAAAATACCGGAAAGTTTCCTTTTTTAAGAGCAAGCTTGTCGGTTGCCGGTCCGTCGATAATGATACCTGCCATGCCACACTGCTGAGCCATGATTGCAACGAATTCGCCGACCCAGGCATATGTGGTCTCTGTTCCGCGGTCGATCACGAGAACAGATCCTTTTGGTGCTTTCTGCATTGCGTAGTATAGAGAAGTGCTGTCACGCTCAAATCCCTGAATTGTATAAGCCGGTCCGCATACTTTCATCTCATCAGCGACCGGTTTGATTTCCATTTTCATGAATCCGCCAGTAATCTGATGTCCGATGTTTGCCGGTGATACTTTCATAAAACGCTGTCTGATTTCTTCTGTGAATTCCATAAAAGTCCCTCCTGTAAAAGGTTTGTATTTGTGTTTGTATTGTTCTGTTCGCGCGACCAGATTGATTGTCTTTATTATAACAATCTTACGAGAAGATTTGAAACGAAAAAAATTGGTTAGTTTATTAAAAATATTGATAATGAAGTGTAATAAAGGTATAATTTCAACAATGATATGAAAGTGAAAGATGTTTTTGGAAGACAATGAATGTGGAAGGTCTATATTGAGATATCAGGAAGCAAATTTGGATTATATGAGGGAAGATTGAGAATGAATATTGAGAATATCCAGTGCTTTATCAGTCTGGCAGAGTGTCTTAATTTTACAAGAGCGGCAGAGCGGGAACACATCACGCAAACAACTATGAGTCATAAGATCAGTGTTCTGGAAAAAGAATTAGGAGTTAAGCTGCTGTATCGGGATACGAAACAGGTTTTTCTTACAAATGCGGGAACAAGATTTTACAGTCAGGCAAAAGAGATAATAAAAATGTACCATCAGACGGTGGAAGAAATACAGAATGTTCAGAAGGACTCACAGTCTGAGTTAAAAATTGGAATCGGGATTTATGAACATGCCCTGCTTAGTAAATTTATGAACTCCTTTATGGAGAAAAATAAAGGGAAAGTTAAAATTACCTGTATGGAGGAACATACCCTCACACTGATCCAAGATTTTCAGGACGGATTATTTGACGTTATCCTGTGTAATGATTCGTTTTCTCACAAGTTTTTAACGTCGGAACTCAGGAATATGGGCTCCATGATCATAGATGAAAGCCCGTATGTTCTGGTGCTACATAAGGATAGTCCTCTGGCAGCATATGATCCGGTGCCGCTGGATAAATTAAAAACGCAGAACATGATTACGATGAAGTCTGTTCCTGAATCGGAGTTAAAGATTGAATTTAAGGGATTCTTTACCTTTAAAGATGCTGTCTATGTGAATTCCTGTAATTCAAAACTGGTGATGGCCAATGCCGGATTTGGGTTTACATGGCTCCCATCATATGCACTGGAATCCAGCTCGGGATACGACAATCTGCTATTCCGGAGATCGGACCCGCCATATAATTTAAGGAAGACATATCTTTATTACAAGAAGAACTCAGAGAATCCGATGGTGAAGAAGTTTGTTGAGAGTGTACGGAAAATCGTGACAGGAAAAATAAGTAGGTGAGATGCGAATGAATTGGGCAGATGGAAAAATACGGTGCTGCTGGGCAAATCCGAAAAACGAACGGTACATCCGTTATCACGACGAGGAATGGGGCGTCCCGGTACATGATGATCGAAAGCTATTTGAAATGCTGATTTTGGAGTGCTTTCAGGCAGGACTGTCCTGGGAATGTGTCCTGAATAAGCGCGATGCGTTTCGCGAAGCTTTTGACGGCTTTGATGTTGAAAAGGTTTGTGTCTACAAGGAGGAAAAGCTGGAAGCCCTGCGGAATGATCCCGGCATCATACGCAACCGCCTGAAAATACAGGCTGCCGTTACCAATGCACAGGCATTCCGTGAAATTCAGAAGGAATATGGCAGCTTTTCAGAGTATCTCTGGCATTGGACGGAGGGCAGAGTGATCCGGGAAACCGGAAAAACAAGTTCGGAATTATCGGATGCAATTTCCAAAGACTTAAAGAAGCATGGTATGAAATTTGTGGGAACCACGGTGGTTTATGCCTATCTGCAGGCCGTCGGCGTGATCTGGTCGCATGAGGATGGGTGCTTTTGCAGGCATGAGGATGATATATGATGAAACAGAAACCGATAATTATTTATGAGAATGCCGTCCCAGGAAGCTTTGTCCGCAGGATCAATCGTTTCACAGCGGAGGTTTTGATCGATGGGGAGACGGAGCTGGTTCATGTGAAAAATACGGGTCGTTTGCGGGAGCTTTTGGTGCCGAAAGCGAAGGTGACGCTGCAGAAGTCATTGAATATGAATCGAAAAACGGCATACGATCTGATCTCTGTATACAAGCCAAAGTTAAAATGGGTGAATATTGACAGTTTGGCGCCGAATGCTCTGATGAAGCAGCTGTACATGAGCCTGAATTATGATCTTGTGAAGGCAGAATATACTTACGGAGACTCCAGAATTGATTTTTACATGGAAAAAAACGGTGAAAAATTTCTGACGGAAGTGAAGGGCTGCACGCTGGCGGATGATCTGCATCCGGGCATCGGATTGTTTCCGGACGCACCAACGGAGCGAGGGGTAAAATATTTACATGAGCTGACAAAGGCGGCAAAGGAAGGCTGCCGCACAGCAATCGCCTTTGTGATTCAGATGAATGGAATTCATCGGGTGCTGCCGAATGAGGCGGCACAGCCGGAGTTTAAGAAGGCGCTTGTGGAGGCTGCGAAGGCAGGGGTTCAGATCGTCTGTTATAGTTGTCATGTGGAAGCGGATCGTGTAAAGATCACGAGTGTAACCGAAGATACTTCAAGCTATGTGAATATGTAGGAAATGAAGGATTAAGAAGATGGGCAGGAGAAAGAGTATAATCGGGAGTTATGGTGGTGAATTTTATGTGCTTTTGGTGGTTTATGTTAATATGTGATATGATAATTCCCATTGTTATGGTTATTGTAGGAAGAATGATGTGGAAACATTGTCCAAAGCATATAAATGGTATGTATGGATATAGAACAACTCGTTCGATGAAAAATATGGATACATGGAAATTTGCCCACGACTATTGTGGAAAACTTTGGTGGAAAATAGGATGGTTAATGATTATACCATCTGCTTTGGTACATATTCCGTTATACCATAGTGATGAAAATACGATTGGGGTTGCAGGGGGAATCCTTGTAACAATTCAATGTATTATTTTGATTGTATCAATTTATCCGACAGAGCAAGCTTTGAAAAAAAATTTTAATGATGACGGAACACGCAGATAAATTAGAATTTGTAGAGGGGGTGTGATTATATGAAAAACAATAGCCCACAAAAGCAGGCTGCCATTTCTTGGATCATTTTGATGATAGGAATATTGCTCGCAGTAATAGGAGCAATGACGGCAAAGGAGTACAGAGTAAACCTATGCCTGCTAATCGGTGCAATGGCTGTTATTGGTGGTATTGTATATCACCTCACCATGATGAAATGTCCTTATTGCGGTTGCTCGCTTGTTGGTTATAGGCCGATCCCTAAAGAATGTCCAAAGTGTCATAAAAAATTTGAAGAATAACTTCCAGTCTGCCTTTGCCCAACCGCAATCGATAGAAGTACAATTTTATATTGGCTCTTGACAAGTAACCACTCGGTAACTATAATAAAGTTACCAAGTGGTTACTTTGCTTAAGGAGAACATTATGATTGAAGGAACGAAGGAACGGATTTTAAGGATTGCTCTGGAGCTTTTTGCACAGAACGGTTACTTAGGGACGTCTATGAATGATATCGCGGGGCAGCTGGGATTTACGAAAGCGGCCCTGTATAAGCACTATTCCAGCAAACAGGAAATTCTGGATAAGATCGTGGAACGGATGAACAGGATGGACTATGAGCGTGCCGCGGAATATGAAATGCCGGAAACGGAACCGGACGGCTTTGCGGAAGCTTATCTTCACACGCCGGTTCAAAAAATCCGCACATACAGCATGGCGCAGTTTGACCATTGGACAAAGGAACCGTTTTCCTCCAATTTCCGCAAAATGCTGACACTGGAGCAATACCGTGATCCAAAGCTCGCACAGCTCCATCACGACTATCTTGCCGGCGGGCCTTTGGAGTACATGGCGGCGATCTTCCGAAAGATGACCGATTCTGATGAGGATGCCATGCAGTTAGCTCTGGAATTCTATGGTCCGATGTATCTTCTTTACAGCGTTTACGACGGGGCAGAGGAAAAAGAATCGGTATCTTCCTTGCTGGCCGCCCATATCGACCATTTTATTTCCAAGGTGGAGTCTGGTTACAGAAAGAACGGAAAAACAACATGAATATTACCGTTATATATTCCACTGGCCGGAAGGCACAGTCATGTACCTATAACATTGCCCGGCTGCTCATCAGGGAGCTTTTGGCGGACGATGAGCTTTTTGAGTTTCAGCTGCCACGGGACATGCCCCACATTTGCGTGGGATGCTATGCCTGTATCAAAGGACAGGAGCAAAAATGCGGCGGAGCTTCTGCACTTGCCCCGATCCTTGCTGCCATGGAACGGTCTGAGCTGATCATCTTCTGCACCCCAACGTATGTGTTCCATGCTCCGGGACAGATGAAAATACTGCTGGATCATTTCGCGTATCGTTGGCTGATCCACCGGCCGGATCTGTCGTTCATAAAGAAGCAGGCCGTCGTGATCAATACAGCCGGAGGTGGAGGCATGAGATCCACCGTCCGGGAAATTAAAGACAGCACCGACTACTGGGGGATCGCCAGAACGCATATTCTTTCGCAGAAAGTGTGGGATCATGACTGGACAGATCTGCCTGCATCGTTCCGTAGATCGGCAGAAAGGAAGGTGGTGCGGACTGCACGGAATGTCCGGCGCAGGGCCGAACATCTAACGCCATCATTCAAGGTGAGATGCCTGTTTATATGCTATCAGTTTTTACATAAGAAACAGAAAATGTCTGCGATTGATGATGCCTATTGGCTGGAGAAAGGATATGTCACAGGAAAACCGTGGAAGTAAAGCAAAATGGACCAAATTCTTTAAACCGAGGGATGCTTCTTGTACGAAGGGCAAGAAGATGGAGGAAGAAAGCGTATAATAAAAGGAGAGGAAAAATGTCAGAAAAGAATATTACGATTCGCTTAGAAAACAAAGACGATTACAGAGCTGTCGAAAACCTGACTCGCGAGTCATTCTGGAATGTTTATCGATCCGGCTGTATGGAACACTATGTACTGCATTGTTATCGGGATGATCCGGCGTTTGTGCCGGAGCTGGACTTCGTGATGGAGCTGGATGGAGAGCTGATCGGACAGATCATCTATGTGCGGTCAGAAATTGAATGCGATGATGGAAGAAAGGTGCCGCTTATGACCTTCGGCCCCATCGGCATTGCACCAAAATACAAACGGCAGGGCTACGGAAAGAAATTGCTTGACTATTCCATGGAAAAAGCAGGAGAAATGGGCGCAGGGGCGCTTGCCATTACCGGCAATATTGATTTTTACGGCAAGTCCGGCTTTGTCCCAGCAAAGACCAAGGGCGTGCGCTACGCTGATGACCCGGAGGCCGATTACTTTCTTATCAAGGAACTGATTCCCGGATTTCTGGACAGCATTACCGGTACTTATAAGGATCCGGAGGGATATTTTGCCTGTGAGAAGAATCCGGAAGCCTTTGAACAGTTTGAAGCGACCTTCCCGAAAAAAGAAAAGTTAAAGCTTTCCGGGCAGCTGTTCCAGAGGGGAGAGATATAATTATGCAGGCATCAAAATCGGGGGCTTTTGATCCCGATATCATGCAATAATTATGGAGAAAGTCAGGTGATGATCGATGAAATATATCCATATCACGAAAGAGAACGTCGACAAGGAGCACATCTGCTGCGCCATGTCCGGCAAGCAGGCTCTTGCGAAAAAGGAGTGGCTGAAGCAGCGATTTGATGAGGGACTTGTCTTTTATCGCAGCGAGGAGCGCGGAAAGTGCTTTATCGAATATATTCCGGCGGAAAACGCATGGGTGCCCCTTGAAGCAGGCGGCTGGCTTTACATCAACTGCCTGTGGGTTTCCGGCTCCATGAAGGGACACGGCTATTCCTCAGAACTGCTTTCCGAGTGCATCCGGGACGCGAAAGAACAGGGAAAGAAAGGCGTTTGCATTCTGTGCGCCGAGGGGCGGAAGCGGGAATTTTTAGCTGATCCGAAATTCCTGAAGTATAAAGGCTTTAAGGTCGCGGACTTATCCGACAGCGGGATCAACCTCATGTACCTGCCCCTTGCAGAGGATGCAGAGCAGCCGAGATTCAAAGATTGTGCCAGACACCCGAAAGTCAGCGAAACGGGCTTTGTCCTCTATTACACCGACCAGTGCCCTTTCACCTATTATTGGGTGCCGAAGGTACAGGAGGCGGCAAAGGAACACGGGATCCCATTTCAAGCGATCCACATCACCGACAAAGAAGCCGCTCAGAATGTACCTGCGCCGGTCACCACCTATGCTCTGTTCCGAGATGGAGAGTTTCTGACTCAGGGCATTCAGTCGGATAAAAAGTTTCTGGCACTGGCGGGCATAAAAGGATGATAGATACGTTTCGCTACGATTACAAAGAGCAAGTATAAGGGTTGGAAAGTGAGGAAAAGAACATTTATGAAAAGAAAAATCATCATTGCGGTGGCAGTCATCGCAGGTATTTTGGCAGCAGTTGCGATTATTTCAATTTTGGCACAGACGCCGGCACCGATCTGACGAGCGGAAGACAATCCTGAATTCCAATTTTCAGCGTGCAGCTTCACAAGGCGCGTGTGGCTGCCGATTGGACAAATCTGAGAGCATACTATTCAGAGATTCAGACAGATTATATCGCGACCGGGAAGGCTAATCCAAAGGTGCCGATTGATGAATGGCATACAGAAATTACGTTCCTTGATGGACAAACGGTCAAACTGAAAGCGGGACAGATTGTGATCAGGGAACCAGGAGATCAAATGGATATGTATATGGATATCAGATTCTATATAACTGCAATGAATATCTAAAGCGGCCCCCAATATCAGACTGGGAGACACACTATAATAAATGTAGCTTGCTTCTTGGTGCTGATGAATTATAAACAATGATAAAAGCAGACAAATAAAAGAAAGCAGGACAATGGAACTACCCCCAATGTCCTGTTTTTCTTATGTAACAGCAAATTTGTCTCAGAGGGAGTTAGGTCTCCGATTGAGAGAAATGCTTCGATGACAAGAATCACGCGCTAAGTCCCACGGACGTCCGACTTGAAAGAGGGCTACCGCAATCCCACTGGCTTTAGACGGTGGGTTAAGGTAGCCGGAAGCGGAGGTTTGTGCTATACTTGCGTTATGGAAACGTGGAAATCAAAAAACAGACACAAATATTTGTTACAGTATCATATTCGTATGCAAGTATAGAAAGAAATTGCTGATGTCAAAACAAATATCAGATGATATAAAGCAGTTTTCTTATGAGATATGTCAAAAGCATAAGGTCATTATCAGATATATGGAGACAGATAAAGATCATATTCATTACATGATAGAAACAGAACCAACAATGTCTATCAGTAAAATAGTAAATCTGATGAAGAGTTATACAACATATCATATTTGGAAAAGATATCCGGATTATCTACGAAAACATTTCTGGAAAGAACATACTTTTTGGACGGACGGATATTTTGTCTGCAGTGTAGGAAATGTATCAGAAGAGATGTTGAGAAAATATA
>NZ_JAWQDE010000031.1:0-11231 GCF_036318045.1 Clostridium sp. CM74B_53
CTCTATGGTGAGATGCTTCTGGTTGCCTGGGATATATTTACTCATAGTCAAACTCCTTCTACTGCTGTCAGAAGGACGATTAAAGTATCATATCAGTATGCATGAGTAAATATCAACTGTGCAAGAGCAAACTCCACCGCCCTTTGGAGAAGTGGAATTTAAATTTTCATTTTAGGGAAGAAACGTTGCCACTGATAAGGATTTGACCAGAGATGGTAAATGGAAGTATAATTGGATTGAGAGAAAACAACAGGAGTGACAATATGGTAAAAAATCAAGTACATTCATCTCAGACAGGAACCTTTGACATCAGTGCAGCAATGCTCCATATCATTGCTATGACATTTATGCTGATGGATCATCTCTGGGCTACGCTTCTTCCGGCGCAGGACTGGCTGACCTGCGTAGGAAGACTCGCGTTTCCCATCTTTGCATTTATGGCAGTGGAAGGATATTTTCACACGCACAGCTTTAAAAAGTACATTCTCCGGCTGCTGCTGTTTGCGGTGCTGTCGGAGATCCCCTTTGATCTGATGTATGGCGGAACCTGGTTTTATCCGTTTCATCAGAATGTGATCTGGACGCTGTTGATAGGACTCTCTGGAATCTATCTGATGGAAAAAGTTCGAAAAAAACGGAAGCTGTGGATCTTTCTGCCGACGGCGGTACTGGTCGTGCTGGTCGGAAGTGCACTTGGGACGGTAGGGATGGCAGATTACTACGGTGCAGGTGTATTGACGCTGTTTATTTTTTACTTTTTCCGGGGAAGAAAATGGTGGTGTTTTTCCGGACAGCTTCTGGCGCTTTATTGGGTCAACGTAGAGCTGCTGGGAGGTCTGATGTACCCCATCCGGCTTTTTGGCATGGACTTTGAACTCTGCCAGCAGGGACTTGCATTGCTTTCGCTGCTTCCGATCTGGCTGTATCGTGGACGGCAGGGCTGTCATACGAAAGTCTTCCAGTATAGCTGCTATGCATTTTATCCGGTCCATATGCTGCTTCTTGCATTGGTGCTGAATTATGTGAATCGATAGTCCTCTGCACCGGGTTCATGATCCGGGCGTTTATCTTCGTAACCGGAAAGAAAGTAAAAAAATGGCAAAAACAGTTGAAAAAAACATTATAAGATGCGATAATGCTACTGTATTCGTTTATTAAGCGATCTTATAATGAGGAGGATTATTATGAAGAAACAGTTAAGTGTCATCCTTGCGGCATCCATGGTACTTTCCATGACAGCATGCGGAGGCAGCAGCCAGACCGCGGAGACAACAGCAGCAGCGGCAGATACTACCGCAGCGGCAGCCGCAGACCAGACAAGCGCAGCAGCAGAAGCAGCAGGCGAGGGTGTGGATCCGGCAGATCTGAAGGTCGGTTTTATCTTTATCGGTGATGAGAATGAGGGCTATACAGCAGCGCATTACGCAGGCGCGAAGAAGATGCAGGAAGCACTCGGCCTTTCGGATGATCAGTTAATTGTAAAGTGGAACACACCGGAGGATGAGACTGCTTATGATGCGGCCGTCGATCTTGCGGATCAGGGATGCCAGCTTGTTTTTGCCAACAGCTTCGGTCAGGAAGACTACGTAAAGCAGGCGGCAGAAGAGTTCCCGGATGTCCAGTTCTGCCATGCGACCGGTTTTCAGGCGGCATCCAGCGGACTTGACAATTTCCACAACTTCTTTACAAATATTTACGAGTCCCGTTATGTTTCCGGCGTAGTTGCGGGAATGAAATTAAACGAGATGAAAGAGAAAGATCCGTCCATGGATCTTAAGATCGGTTATGTCGGCGCTTACCCGTATGCAGAGGTTATCAGCGGATTCACATCCTTCTTCCTCGGCGCGCGTTCCGTTTGCCCGGAGGCTCATATGGAAGTTACATACACAAACAGCTGGGCAAGCTTCGATCTTGAGAAAGAGGCAGCTGAGGCTCTGATCGCGGACGGCTGTGTTCTGATCTCCCAGCACGCGGATACAACAGGCGCTCCGACCGCATGTGAGGCAGCTGGCGTTCCGTGCGTAGGCTACAACATCTCCATGATCGCGACAGCTCCGACACAGGCTCTTACATCCGCATCCATGGACTGGGGCATCTACTACACATATGCAGCACAGAGTGTGGTTGACGGAACACCGATCGACGTTGACTGGTGCCGTGGATTCGCGGATGGCGCAGACAAACTCACAGAGTTAAACGAGAAGGCGGTAGCAGCAGGAACAGCGGAGAAGGTCAAAGAGGTTGAGGATTCCATCGCAAGCGGTGACCTCAAGGTATTTGCGACTGACACATGGACTGTGAACGGAAAGAAAGCGGAAGATGACGCGGAACTCATGGAGAAGTACAAAGATTACATCTACGATGGTTACTTCCACGAGTCCGAGAAAGCGTCCGCTCCGTCCTTTGATATCATCATCGACGGAATCGAGAGCAAGGCTTAATGAAGAAAGAGGCAGCAGGAACTTTTTGGAAGCTTCTGTCTGTATGAGGGGGCCGGCACCTGAAACACTGTGAAGAACAGAGCATCGGGTGCCGGTTCCGGTCTCATAAAGAAAAAAACAGAGGCGAAACTGCTGGAATACGACAGTTTCGCTTTTTCTGCTACGCATGTTTGAACAAATAAATCATAGGAGGTCTGTTTGTGGCAGCGCAGGAAAACGCAATTGAATTAAAAAATATCACGAAGCGGTTCGGCAGTGTCGTGGCCAATGACAAGGTCAGCCTGACCGTCAAAAAAGGTGAGATCCTTTCGATCCTCGGTGAGAACGGAAGTGGAAAAACGACACTGATGAACATGCTGTCCGGCATCTATTTCCCGGATGACGGTGAGATCTATGTGGACGGCAAAGAGGTGACCATCGCGTCCCCGAAGGATTCCTTCGCTCTGGGAATCGGTATGATCCACCAGCATTTTAAACTGGTGGATATTCTCACGGCAGCGGAGAATATCATCCTCGGACTCCCCGGCAAGGAAGTTTTAAAGATGGATGAGGTGCGGAAGAAAATCAAAGGACTTGTGGATAAGTATGGCTTTGAGCTGGATCCGGATCAGAAAATTTATGAGATGTCCGTTTCCCAGAAACAGACCGTTGAGATCATCAAAGTGCTGTACCGCGGAGCCAACATTTTGATCCTGGACGAGCCGACGGCGGTCCTGACTCCGCAGGAGACAGAAAAACTTTTCGCGGTGCTTCGGAACATGAGAGCCGATGGCCACTCCATCATTATCATTACCCATAAACTCCATGAAGTGTTATCCTTATCTGACCGTGTGGCGATCTTACGGAAAGGAAGCTATATAGGAACCGTTGAGACGAAGGACGCCACCTCCGAATCCCTCACCGAGATGATGGTGGGGCAGAAGGTGGATCTGGACATTAAGCGCTCTGCGCCGAAAAATCTCACGAGACGTCTCCTCGTGCAGGATCTCACCTGTGTGAATCAGGAGAGTATCATGACCTTAAACCACGCGACCTTCAGCGCCTACGGTGGCGAGATCCTTGGAATTGCCGGTGTCGCGGGAAGCGGACAGAAAGAACTTCTGGAAGCCATCGCGGGACTTGAAAGGACGACAGAAGGTTCCGTCATGTACTACCCGCCGGACGGCATCGGCATTGACCTTGCCACAAAGGACGCCACAGAGATCCGGAATCTCGGAATCCATCTTTCCTTCGTTCCGGAAGACCGTCTCGGCATGGGACTTGTAGGTTCCATGGACATCACGGACAATATGATGCTTCGCGGTTACAACAACGGACACAATTTCTTCGTGGACAGAAATACTCCGAAAAAACTTGCGGAAGATCTGATCCGGCGGCTGGAGATCGTGACACCGGGAACAACGACCCCGGTAAGACGCCTTTCCGGCGGAAATGTCCAGAAAGTTCTCGTTGGACGTGAGATTTCCTCCAACCCGACAGTCCTCATGGTGGCATATCCGGTCCGCGGACTTGATATCAACTCCTCCTACACGATCTACAACCTGCTCAACGAGCAGAAGGAAAAAGGTGTTGCGGTCATCTGCGTTGGTGAGGATCTCGACGTACTCTTAGAGCTCTGTGACAGGATCCTTGTTCTCTGCGGCGGTTCAATTTCCGGAATCGTGGACGCGAGGACCACGACAAAAGAGGAGATCGGACTTCTTATGACAAAGACCGGAAAGGAGAAGAAAGATGAGTAGTATCCATATTTCCAAGCGGGACGGAATGCCGTTTGCAAAGGCACTTATGATCCGCCTGATCGGCGTCCTGCTGTCCCTGGTGGTCTGTGCGGTGGTGATCGTAGCACTCACGAAACTGAATCCGGTGGAAGTCTACAAAGCGATCTTTTCCGGCGCGGTCGGAACAACAAGACGTACCTGGGTGACGATTCGGGATTCCCTGATCCTGCTCTGCGTGGCCATCGGCCTGACACCGGCATTTAAAATGCGGTTCTGGAACATCGGGGCGGAAGGACAGGTCCTCATGGGCGGCTGCGTGTCCGCGGCCATCATGATCTACGGTGCGGAGCATTTCGGCACAGCACAGCTCATTCCGATGATGGTTGTCGGCAGCATCGCGGCCGGAATGATCTGGGGATTGATCCCGGCATTTTTTAAGGCACACTGGAACACGAATGAGACTCTGTTTACCTTAATGATGAACTACGTTGCCATGCAAATCATCACCTTCTGTATCGTTTTCTGGGAGAACCCGGCAGGCTCCAACACCGTCGGGATTATCAACTCCAAGACAAAGCTTGGCTGGATTCCGGCTCTTTCCGGACTGGCTTACGGATGGATCGTTTTGATCGTTCTGGTGCTCACTGCCGCCATGTTCGGCTACCTGAAGTACAGCAAACAGGGGTACGAGATCTCTGTCGTAGGTGAGAGCGAGAATACGGCGAAGTATGTCGGCATCAATGTAAAGAAAGTTATTATGCGTACGATGGCGATCTCCGGCGCGATCTGCGGACTTGCGGGCTTCATCATCGTCAGCGGTTCCAGTCACACGATCTCCACAAGCACGGCCGGCGGCCGCGGCTTTACGGCTATTATTGTGGCCTGGCTCTCAAAATTCAATACATTCACCATGGTTGTGATCTCCTTTTTCCTTGTATTCATGGAGCAGGGGGCAGGTCAGATCGCTTCCCAGTTCAACCTAAATGAGAACGCCTCCGAGGTCATCACGGGAATCATCCTGTTCTTTATCCTCGGCAGCGAGTTTTTCGTGAATTACAGGATTCAGTTCAAGAAGAAAGAGGAAGGGGGACATACAAAATGAGCGTGATCATCATTTTCCTTCAGAAAGCCATTGCCCAGGGCATCGGAATGCTCTACGGCGCGCTCGGTGAGATCGTGACGGAGAAATCCGGCAACTTAAACCTCGGCGTTCCGGGCGTCATGTACATGGGTGGCATTGCCGGGCTCATGGGCGCTTTCTTTTACGAAAACGGAAATCCGGCTTCGAACGGATTTGTGGGACTTGTAATCTCCTTCCTCTGCGCATTCCTTGCAGGAATCCTTGGCGGTCTGATCTACAGTATTTTAACGATCACCCTGCGCGCGAACCAAAACGTGACAGGTCTTGCCCTGACGACCTTCGGTACAGGCTTTGGAAACTTCTTCGGGGGTTCCCTCTCTGCGCTGGCTGGCGGTGTGGGTCAGATCTCAGTTGCCTCCACAGGAGCTGCTTACGCAAAGACGATCCCTGGACTCAGCAGGATCCCGGTGATCGGACCGGTTCTGTTTTCCTACGGATTTATGACATATCTCTGCATCATCCTGGCATGTGTGTTGGCGTTCTTCCTCTCAAAGACGAGAAAAGGACTGAACCTTCGCGCCGTAGGTGAGAATCCGGCGACCGCGGACGCGGCGGGAATCAATGTTACTTTATATAAGTACCTCGCAACCTGCATCGGCTGCGGAATCAGCGGCCTCGGCGGACTGTACTTCGTTATGGAGTACTCCGGCGGAACATGGACAAACAATGGATTCGGCGACCGCGGCTGGCTCGCCGTTGCCCTTGTGATCTTCTCCCTGTGGAAACCATTAAATGCCATCTGGGGTTCCATCCTCTTTGGCGGTCTTTACATCCTGTATCTCTATATTCCGGGCGTCGGAAGAAGTACCCAGGAGATCTTCAAGATGCTGCCGTACCTTGTAACAATCATCGTTCTGATCCTCACAAGCTTCAGAAGAAAGAGAGAGAATCAGCCGCCGGCAGGTCTTGGATTGCCGTATTTCAGGGAAGAACGGTAAGAGCATAAGAAAAATAAGGTTACATAACGCAGACAAGAAGAACGAGTAAAAAGAATAGCTACAGAGATTAAAAGCCCGCCTGGGACTTTTCAATTCAGGTTTGATTCTGTTTTGAAAAGTCTCAGGCGGGCTATTTTTATGTAACAGGAAATTTTTTTTCTTTTAATTTTTTAAATATGTATCCATCCAGTCAATGATCTCCGTCATCCGGTCGATCCTGTTCTCCGGCTTTCCGCCTCTGGACAGCTCATGATTTTCTCCATGGAACAGGCAAAGTTTCGACGGGCAGCCGTTCCGCTTGATGGCGCTGAACATGGCGAGTCCTTCCGCCATATAGCATCGGTAGTCCTCATCGGAGTGGATAAAGAGTGTCGGTGTCTTGCAGTTCGGCGCAAACTGGAGCGGGGACTGCTTCCAGAGAAGCTCCACATCGGTCCTCGTGTTGGCTCCCTGGTTGTTTAAGATGAAGGTGTGTCCGATATCGGAGTTGTGCTCAAAGGATACCCAGTTGGAGATGGAACGCTGGGAAGCCGCCGCGTGGAACCGGTCAGTATGTCCGATGATCCAGTTTGTCATGAAGCCGCCGTAGGAGCCGCCTGCGACACCGAGATGTTCCGGATCGATCATCGGGTACCGTTTCAGGACTTCATCCGTGAAATCCATCAGGTTCTGATAGTCCACAGTTCCGTAGATTCCGTTGATATTTCCAAAGTCCGTGCCCCGTCCGTCAGATCCTCTCGGGTTGCAGAAGAACACAAAATATCCGCGGTTTGTCCACATCTGCATCTCATGATAGTAGACATCTGAATAAACGGTTCTAGGACCGCCGTGGATATTTAAGATACCGGGATAGGACTTTCCTTCCTCGAAACCTGCCGGTTTTAATACCCATCCGTGGATCTCGTACCCATCGCTGGCAGTAAATGTGAAGGCTTCCGGAGTCTGGACATCGTACTCGTCGGTGAGCCAGTCATTCATGTGGGTCACCTGCTCGCCGTCTACAAAAAGTTCCGCAATGTGGACGCCGTGGAATTCCATGGAGGCGATGTGTGCGCCCGCAAGATCGAAGCTGTCGCAGGAGCTTCCTGCCGTCAGCGGCCCGGAGACAGTGCCGCCCCGGGAGATCTTATAGAGATGGGAAAAATCTTCCACGGTGGAAATATAGTAAAATTCCCCGTCCACAGCCTTAAATGTCTGTCCTGCGCCGAATCTGGAATCGGAGCCCACGGAGGAGCCGCCGATGGAAGATTCATAAGGATGGATCAGCTTCATGGATCCGTCCGCGAGATCCATATGGTAGAAGTCACAGTATTTCGTCGTATCCTTATAGGAGTCATCCGTTGCCGCAATGAGTGCAGTCTTTTCGTCTAAGAGGGAGACAACTCCAGTGCGCATGGAATCCGGCGTGATCAAGGTTTTTGTCTCTCCGGTGGAGAGGTTATAGAGATAAACGCCCGGACGGATTCCCATGACACTCTGTTTCCACGGATATGCCTTGTAGAGCAGGAGTTTTCCAAGGACAGAATACTGGGAGCAGTCAGTCCATTCGTCCGCCACGTAAGTGAGCTTATCGGATCCCATATCATAGACAGCGTAACGGTTTCTCTTCGCGTTCGTGTATCCCTGGCCATTGCCCCAGAACGGAAGCTCGTCGAAGACCTCGTAAGATTTCTTCCTTGTATCCTTGTAATTATCATGGCGGATCGTCAGGAGGTAACGCCCGTCCGGGAGAAGACGGATTCCTGTGACGGAAGCCGGAACCGATGCGCGGCATGAGGCCTCGCCGCCGGACGGAGAGATTTCATAAAAGAAAGAAGTGCCGTTTTCTTTTTCCTTTTTAAGGGACGCAGTCCGGGCCGCAGTAAAGATCAGCGTATTTTCTGCTGTCCAGGACCAGATCTTCGCGTCACCGGCGCAGGTGATACGGGAGACAGTCTTCTTCCCGAGATCATACAGGTACAGGTCAGACAGATAGCCATTGGTCTCCCGGTCCGGTACGGATACCGTGAAGGCGATCTTCGTTCCATCGGGTGAGAAATGTGGGTTGCTCAGAAAACGGAACTTCAGGAATGTGTCGATCTCAATCTTCTTCATCGTCATGTCCTCCATAATTAATATTTTGTAATAGGAAATTCCGGGGAATTCCCTGTTACACAAAAAGGCACTGGATCGCTATGAAATGAGTATAAATACTCAGAGTGGAGTGTGTCAAGGAAAAGTGAAACAAGGGTATCCGGAAAAAGCGCTTGCCATATCAGAAAAATGATGTTAAAATATTTTAGACTATGTATAATGCGCACGAAAAGATCCCTGGGACTGGTGCACGAGAGATAAAAAAGAGCGAGATGCGAAGAGAAAGGAAGATAAATCGATGTCAGGACATAATAAGTTTTCCAACATCAAACACAAGAAAGAGAAAAACGACGCAGCAAAGGGTAAAATCTTTACCGTAATCGGAAGAGAGATCGCTGTCGCAGTTAAAGAGGGCGGCGCTGATCCGGCTAACAACAGCAAACTGCGTGATGTAATTGCAAAAGCGAAAGCAAACAACATGCCGAACGATACCATCGACCGCGGTATCAAAAAAGCTGCCGGTGACTTAAACTCTGTAAACTACGAGAACTTAACATACGAAGGATACGGCCCGAGCGGTGTAGCGATTATCGTTGACACACTGACTGACAACAAGAACCGTACTGCAGCTAATGTTAGAAGCGCCTTCACAAAGGGCGGCGGAAACGTAGGTGCTCAGGGAAGCGTTTCCTTCATGTTCGACCGCAAGGGCCAGATCGTGATCGACAAAGAAGAGTGTGATATGGATGCCGACGAGCTCATGATGGCTGCACTTGATGCAGGCGCTGAGGATTTCTCCGAGGAAGAGGACAGCTACGAGGTTATCACAGATCCGGACAACTTCAGTGCGGTCCGCGAGGCTCTCGAGAAAGCCGGAATCCCGATGGTAGAGGCTGATATTACTATGATCCCGCAGAACTGGGTAGAACTTACTGACGAGGAAGCGATCAAGAAGATGCAGAGAATCCTTGATCTCCTTGACGAGGATGATGACGTACAGGCTGTATACCACAACTGGGATGAATAAAGAATCGTAATTGTGTATGTTGTGATCCCCTTTCACCAGAATTGTACTGATGAGAGGGGATTTCTTCATGTAACAGGAAAATCGGAGAGCGTGGAACTCTCCGGAGACAGGAGGGAGGAATCCGTTATGACGGATATGAAGAAAAATATTAAAAGGACAGCAGTGCTTTCCGTGGTGCTGATCCTGATGTTCGCGACAACCGTATTTGGCGCAGAGCAGACGGAAGAGTATGTGCCGGCGGTCTACGCGACGTTCTGGGCGCTCGTTCCGCCGGTCGTGGCGATCGGGCTGGCACTTATCACAAAAGAGGTGTACAGTTCCTTGTTTGTCGGTGTTCTCATGGGTGGAATCCTGTATTCCGGTTTCAGCTTTGAGGGAACGATCACCCATATCTTTGAGGACGGAATGATCAGCGTTCTCTCTGACAGCTACAATGTGGGGATCCTGATCTTCCTCGTGATCCTCGGAGCGATGGTGTGCCTGATGAACCGCGCGGGCGGCTCGGCGGCATTTGGCCAGTTTGCGGCGGATCATATTAAGGGACGCGTGGGCGCGGAGCTTGCGACGATCCTGTTGGGCTGTCTGATCTTTATCGATGATTATTTTAACTGCCTGACTGTGGGAAGCGTGATGCGCCCTGTGACAGACAAATTTAAAGTCTCAAGAGCAAAACTCGCGTACCTGATCGATGCGACGGCAGCTCCGATCTGCATTATCGCGCCGATCTCTTCCTGGGCGGCCGCGGTTACCGGATTTGTTGAGGGCGAGGACGGATTTTCTATCTTCGTGCGGGCGATCCCATACAACTTTTACGCGATCCTGACGATCGTGATGATGATCGGAATGGTACTCTTACGGACAGAATTCGGCTCTATGAAATTTCATGAGAAGAATGCGCTCAAGGGGGACCTTTATACCACGCCGGGACGTCCGTATGACACGGAGAAACAGCCGGAGGTCTCTGTCAGGGGAACTGTTCTGGATCTTCTGATCCCGATCATATCCCTGATCATCTGCTGCATGATCGGCATGCTCTATACGGGTGGATTTTTCTCGGGAGAGGATTTTGTGACAGCCTTCTCCCAGAGTGACGCGTCCCTGGGACTTACGATGGGAAGCTTTTTTGGACTTTTGATCACCATCGGTCTCTATCAGGTGCGCCGGGTCCTGAAATTCTCCGAGTGCATGGCATGTATCCCGGAAGGCTTTAAGTCCATGGTCCCGGCGATCATGATCCTGTCATTTGCCTGGACATTAAAGGCGATGACGGACAGCCTCGGCGCAGATGTCTATGTGGCGACTGTGGTTGCGTCCAGCGCCCGTTCCTTCTTAAATTTCCTTCCGGCGATCATCTTCGTTGTGGGCTGTTTCCTGGCATTTGCGACGGGAACATCCTGGGGAACTTTCGGAATCCTGATACCGATCGTTGTTGCGGTATTTGAGAACAGCAATCCGGATCTCATGATCATCTCCATCTCCGCCTGCATGGCAGGAGCTGTCTGCGGGGATCACTGTTCCCCGATCTCTGACACGACGATCATGGCGTCTGCCGGTGCCCAGTGTGAGCATGTAAACCATGTGACGACCCAGCTTCCGTATGCGATCGTGGCTGCGGTGGTATCCTTTATCTCCTACATCATCGCAGGCTTCGTCCAGTCCGCCTGGATCGCACTTCCGATCGCGATCGCGCTGATGGTGATCACGATGCTTGTGATCCGCGGGATAAACGGGGTGCTGAAAGAAGAATAGAGAAGAAAAACAAAAAGGGGGCTGTCGCACTAACGTGCGGCAGCTCATTTCATATTCCCAACACAAAACGCCGAGCTTCGAAAAGCCCGGCGTTCGTGGTATAATCAGTTTATGCGACTAAACAAAATAATACAGAGAGATTAT
>NZ_JAWQDE010000032.1:0-7852 GCF_036318045.1 Clostridium sp. CM74B_53
GCAGAGAGCATCCTTCTGGCGATGGGACGAAATATCAATAAGCTTCATTGCAAGATTCAGACCGGAAGAACGGGAAGTTATCTTTTTCCATTAAAAAGGGCATAGATTTTGATAGTTGAAAACAAAACAGCCTGAAATCAGGCATGCCGAAAGGGATGCCTGGGAATGAACTGCGTTTATAAAGAATGGCATCGAAAACGTGACCGATTTCGATGCCATTTGGGCATAAAGCAGGGCTGCCGCCCAGCAAAAAATATTTGCTAATGCGACAGCCCCTTCTTTTTTGCAATTTAGGAAGCTGCCTGCTTCGATTGCGAAAAGCAATCAGCAGGCAGTCAAATCGGATCGCAGATATCCATTGATGAAATTACATGGTTGCCTCGTTCTTTTCCGCTTCCTGCTCCCTCGCATTCATGATCAGCATCTGAAGCCGGTTCTCGATGTTTGCGAAGCTGACATCCGGATCGTAGTCGAGCGGAAGGATCTGGACGTCCGGGTAGAGCTCCTTTAAGCGCTTGGAGATTCCGCGGCCGACGACGTGGTTCGGCAGACAGCCGAACGGCTGCAGGATCACAAAGGCACGGCAGCCGTGGGCGGCATGGTGCAGGATCTCTCCCGGGATCAGGACGCCCTCTCCGGCATCGAAGGTGTGGTGGATGATCGGATCACTTTCCTTTACGAGCTCCGGAAGGCGCACCGCCGGGCGGTCGTAGAGAGGGTGAGCACTCGCGATCTTGTCCGCCGCATCGTGGGCGAGATCAAAGAAGAGATCCGCCATCCGGTACCAGAGCTTTTCCTGGAGCGGCTTATGTAAATGATACTCACGGACCTGCATATCCCGGTAGAAGTAGGATTTCTGGATGACATCGGACATTCTCGCCTCGATGATCTCGAAGCCGTTCTGCTCTAAAAACGCCTCGATGTCATGGTTTGCACCCGGGTGGAAGTTTAAGAGGTACTCCCCGACGATCAGGACAGTCGGTCTCGGATGAGAGCGGTAATACGGAACCTGTTTCATGATCCCGATCGCCTTTGCGAAGCCGTGTTTTGCGCCGTTTACGCCATGCCTGGAAAGTCCGTTGATCACAGCGTCCATCGCCTGCTCAAAGGCGGCATCGGCACTTCCTTTTGTGAGCTCATAAGGACGGATCTTCCGGAGCAGCTCCTCCAAAATATCGATCATCGGAAGCGCGTAGGCGATCCGGAGTGCGGAGAGGAGACTTAAGCGGAAGCCTGGATGGAGGTTGTGGAAATCCGCATCGTCGTTTGTGAGGATCGGAACATCGGAAAATCCTGCGTCATCGAGCGCCTTTCTTAAAAGTGCACTGTAATGCGTCAGACGGCAGTCGCCGATATATTTTCCGGTTGCGATCGCGACATCTTTTCCATCGTATTTTCCACTCTTTAAAGCGGCCAGCGCTTCACCGATCACGATCTGGGCAGGGAAGCAGATGTCATTGTGGACATATTTTTTGCCGAGACGGATCGCCTCGTCCCGCCCGATCGGCAGCGGCTCCGCGCGGAGCCCCTGTTTTTCCATCGCTGCCGACATGACGCGGCAGAACGCGTGGGAGGTATTCGGGATCAGAACGATGCGCTCTTTTCTGTCTTTCTTCTCGTACTTTACCGGGTACGGATCCGTGAGGGCATGGACCGGAGCTTCCTCGTGCTTTTCTCTCTGCATCCGGACTGTCTCGATAAAGGACCGGACACGGATCCGGAGCGGTCCCTGGATCTCACTCTCGTCGAGCTTTAAGACGAGCGGGATCTTCCCGGATACCTGTTTCATGAGGCGGATGATCTCATCGGAGAGGTAGGCGTCATGGCCGCAGCCGAAGCTTACGATCTGGACATATTCCAGGTGTGGATTTTCAGCGGCAATGACAGCGGATCCGAGCATTCTCGCATGGTAGTTGTTGACGACATCGAGGCGGCTGTTGGTGAGATCCACGTCGTTGACGCCCGGAACGGCATCTGCGGTGAGGACCGGGATGCCGAGACTCGTGAACATCTCCGGAAGGTTGTGGTTGACCAGCGGATCATTCTGATACGGTCTCGAGGCGAGGATCACGGCGTAGCGGTTCTCCTCCGTGACCTGTTTTAAGATCCGTTCGCCTTCTGCTAAGAGCTCCTGGTGGAAGGAATCCTCCGCCATGTCGGCATAGCAGATTGCCTCTTTGATCTCGGATTCCGGAACCTGATAAGTCTCATGGATATATTTTGTGAGCTGCTCATTCCGGTCTTCTTTCGTGTACCAGTGGAACAGCGGATTGTCAAACGGGATCCCGAATACATGCTCCGGATTGTCGGAGTTTTTGATGACGAGCGGATATCCCTTTACGATCGCACACATCCATTCACTCGTCTTTTCCTTGTTTTCCGACTGGACGGAGGTGATGGACGGCATGAAGATCCGGTCCACATGCATGTTCGCGAGACTGCGGATATGTCCGTGGACGAGCTTCGCCGGGAAGCAGACCGTATCGGAGGCAACCGCGGAAAGTCCCGACTCGTAGAGCTTGTGGCTGCTCGGGGCGGACACACGGACGGTAAAGCCGAGAGAGCGGAAAAATGTGGACCAGAACGGCATGGTCTCCCAGAAGGAGAGGACACGCGGGATCCCGATCACAAGATTCCTGGAGGTTACGTGTTCCGGGACCGGGTAATCTTTCCACAGCAGGGATTCCCGGAGTTTGTAGCAGTTCGGGACTTTGTCACGCTTTTCCATGCGCTCGCGCTGAAGTTTCTGAACAGCCGGATCTTTCGGGTCTCCGAGGACCTCTCCGCGCTCACAGCGGTTGTTGGTGACCCAGGACTGGCCGTTCGGGAAGCGGACGATCGTTCGTTTGCAGTGGTTCGTGCAGAACGGGCACGGGGCATTCGCCTCCTGGGTGTAGGAGAAGGAATCCATTGCGTCGAGTCCGATAAAGGTCCGCTTCTTCGTTCCATCCGCCATCGCCTCTTTTGTGAGGATCGCGGCGCCGATCGCACCCATCATGCCCGGATACGGGGCGCGTACGATGGTCTTTCCGGTGTACTGTTCAAATGCGCGCAGAACGGCGTCATTCCGGAAGGTTCCGCCCTGGACCATGATGTGATCCCCGAGAGAGTCGAGGTTCGAGATCCGGATGACCTTCGTGAAGACATTCTCGATGATGGAACGGCAGAGGCCGGCCATGATATCTTCCGGCTTTTTCCCGTTTCTCTGCTCGGTGACGATGCTGCTGTTCATGAAAACGGTGCAGCGGCTGCCGAGGACCGCCGGATTTTTCGAGGAAAAGGCGGCGTCTGCGATCTCCGTCACCGGGATCTTCAACGTGGAAGCGAAGTTTTCCAGGAAGGAACCGCAGCCGGAGGAACATGCCTCGTTGACGAGAATGTTCGTGATGATGCCGTGGTCGAGCCAGATGGCCTTCATGTCCTGGCCGCCGATATCGAGAAGAAACGTGATGTCCGGCATGTACTGGAACGCGGCTCTCGCATGGGCAACCGTCTCGACGACATGGTATTCGGTGGAAAATGCCCTGGAGAATAAAAGTTCACCGTATCCGGTGGAGCCGCAGCCTAAGATCTCCAGAGTTACGCCCGCATCGCGGTAACGGTTCCGCATGGTGATCAGGGCATTTTTTGCGACGGTCAGCGGATCGCCCTGGTTGGAGGCGTAGAAGAAGTCGAGAAGCTTTCCGTCATCGCCCATCAGGACAAATTTTGTCGTGGTACTGCCGGAGTCGATGCCGAGCCATGCGCGGATGGTCGTTCCGGGTGTGAGTGCTGCCGGAGTGAAGTCTCCCTTCGGATGTTCTTTTAAGAAGGTGTCATGTTCCTCTTTGGAGGAGAAGAAGAGCAGGGCTGCATGTTCCTGACCGGAATGCTGCTTTTTCTTCGTGTCCTCCTGGACCTGTTCCAGGAGGGAGACCCACTCAGTGAGCGGAAGGAAGGTGACCGGAGCGTCCGAGGCTTCCGGATCTGCCTCTTTGAACATGCCGTTTAAGGAGAGTGCTGCACCGTAGGCGACCATGATCTCCGGGTGTTCCGGGACTAGGCGCTCGTTTTCTTTCAGGTTCAGACGTTCAGAGAAGACATCGATCAGCTTCGGGTTGAAGGTCAGCGGACCTCCCTCAAAGACGACCGGAGGTTTGATATCGAGTCCCTGTGCAAGTCCGCCGATCGTCTGTTTGGCGATCGCGTGGAAGGAGGAGAGGGCGATATCAGCTTTTGCGACTCCCTGGTTTAAGAGCGGCTGGATATCGGTTTTTGCGTAGACGCCGCAGCGCCCGGAGATATCGTAGACGCAGGTTCCCTTGCAGGCAAGTTCGTTCATTTTTTCCGGCGGGGTCTGGAGAATGGAAGCAACTTCGTCGATGAAGGCGCCGGTTCCTCCGGCACAGCTTCCGTTCATGCGCATGTCGGCGACGTTTAACGCGCCGGTTTTTGAATCCGTCTTGAAGAAGATGATCTTTGCATCCTGGCCGCCGAGTTCGATGGCGGTGCCGACGGTCTCGTATGTCTTCTTTAACGCGATGGAGTTTGCGACAACTTCCTGGATATAAGGGGTATCGGCTGCTTCTGCGACTGGTTTTGCCCCGGAGCCGGTGAGTATGATCCTGGCTTTTGTGTCAGGAAATTTTTCTGCCGCCTGCCGGATCGCGAAGAGGACGCTTGCAAGCTGATCTGCGTGGTGGCGGCGGTAGTCAGAGTATAAGAGTGATTCGGTCGTCTTGTCGAGGACCGTGATTTTTGTAGTGGTGGAACCGACATCGATTCCGATGAGTAATTGTTTCATATATTTGATCTTTCGTGATAGTGATTTATCGGGTCTGCACCGACAGAAAGAAAAAGGGCATAAACCCGTTTCGTACCTGGATTTACGCCGATTTCTACACGATGCTGGTGATATTTTAGCGCTGGATTTTTTAAAAGTCAAGGAAATAGGTGCGAGGGAAGCGTTAAAAACGTGTTAAGAAGTGAGTGGCTTCGGGCGGGGCGGTGAGTTTCCGCTCGGGAGTGAAGAGGGAGCTGAGTGGCTTCGGGCGGGGCCGGTGAGTTTCCGCTCAGGAGTGCAAGGTGATCGCGGGAAGGTTCCTCTAGGCTTGCAGGAGACTGCTAAGGGCGAATGCCAGGTGACACAACTCGCTGCGCTCGAACAAGTGTCACCTGGCATTCAACGCATTCTCCCGCGAGCCAAGAGGAAGCCAGATTCCGTGATCAAGGCACTCCTGATCGGAAGCTCACCGGCTGCAGGCGCATTGACCGCAGGATAAGGTGGGAGGGATAGGTGAAGACTGTGGTTTTAGCTGCGGTACAGGGGAAAATCGGCATACTATGATTTACGTGAACAATGAGCCAAGGTCTGCGCTTGCGTGAGACATTGGCGACTGTCGCGATAACAAGGGGAAACTCGCGAAGCGTGTTTTCACTTGTTGAAGTTTCATGGAAAATCCAGTATAATTTTGGAAGATTATGATACTTTTGGAGGGGTTTTTATGAGCCGGACAAGTATGGATATGACGCGGGGATCTTTGAAGAAACAGATCCTGTTTTTCAGTATTCCGCTGATGCTTTCGAATTTGCTGCAGGTTCTGTTCAACATGTCGGATATTGCGGTGATCGGGCAGTTTGCGGGGGCGATGTCTCTGGGGGCGGTTGGTTCTACGACGACGTTGATCTCGATGTATACGGGATTTCTGATCGGACTTTCCGGTGGGATCAATGTGCTGACGGCGCTTTATATCGGGGCGAGGAACCGGAAGTCGGTTTCGGAGACGGTACATTCGGCGTTTCTTGTCAGCCTGGTGGTCGGATTGATCCTGCTGATTTTGGGAGTTTCTACATCGCGCGGTGTGCTGGTGCTTTTAAATACGAAGGAGGAGCTGATCGACAAGGCCGCTCTGTACATCCGGATCTATTTCCTGGGGATTCCGGCGCTTGCGCTTTATAATTTCGGAAACGCGGTGTTCAGTGCGGCCGGGGATACGGGGCGTCCGCTGAGATATCTGTTTTTGTCGGGGATCGTGAATGTGATCCTGAATCTGTTTTTTGTGATCGTCTGTAAGCTTGATGTAGTTGGAGTGGCGCTTGCGAGTGCGTTGTCTCAGTGCCTTTCGGCGTTTCTGATCGTGATGGCATTGTTCCGGAGTCATGAAGATTTCGGACTGCATCTTGCAAAGCTCCGGCTTTCGAAGGATAAGGCGCAGGCGATCCTGCGGCTCGGGATCCCATCTGGTTTTCAGAATGCGATCTTCGGGATCGCAAATCTGTTTGTCCAGCTCGGCGTCAATTCTTTCAGTGCCGTGATGGTAGCGGGAAATTCCGCGGCGGCGAATGCGGATGCGCTGATCTACGATGTGATGGCGGCGTTCTATACGGCCTGCGCGAGCTTTATGGGGCAGAACTACGGCTCCGGAAACAAAAAGCGTGTGAGGGACAGTTATTTTGTGAGTCTTGCATATTCATTCGGGATCGGACTTGCGATGGGACTTCTTCTCGTCGTGTTCGGAAAGCAGTTTCTGTCCTTATTTACGAATGACCCGGAAGTCATGGCAGCGGGAATGAAGCGCCTGACGATCATGGGATTTTCCTATGGGATCTCCGCGTTCATGGACTGCACGATCGCGGCATCCCGGGCACTCGGAAAGAGTCTGGCACCGATGGTCATCGTGATCTTGGGTTCCTGCGTATTCCGGATCGCGTGGGTCTATACGGTCTTTGCGTATTTTCAGACGATCCCGTCCCTGTATCTGCTCTACAGCTGTTCCTGGTCGCTCACGGCGCTCGCGGAGATCCTGTATTTTGTACATGCGTACCGGAGGGCGATGGAGAAGATCGCGGAAACGCGGAGCTGACAGGGGGTGTTGAGCGGGAGATGATTCTTGTTTGGATGGCTGGAAGATGGGTGATAGAAAGAGCGTAATAACTCGGAATTTACAGGAAGTGTGACAAGAAAGCCAAAACGGTATACTGGGAAAAAAAGATTAAGAAAAGAATAAAGAGCTGGTTTTAATTGTAAAATTTATGGGGAACTAACATCAGCTTATTGACATAAATATAAAAATAAGTATAATAATAGTTGAGTAATTGTTCAACTATTATTATTTTGAGGTGAATATATGTCAAAAACGTCTTATATTTGTAATTGCGATGTAATTCATGAGGATATTGTGAATGATGTGAAATCCAAGATGCAGCCAAAAGATGATTATATCCAGTTGGCTTCTTTGTTTAAGCTATTTGGAGATGGAACTAGAGTACAAATCTTACACGCTCTAGAACAGAGTGAGATGTGTGTATGTGATCTTGCAGTGCTACTGGGGGTAACAAAATCTGCAATTTCGCATCAGTTAAAGGCATTACGCCTAGCGAATCTGGTAAAATTCCGTAAAGAAGCACAGATAGTTTACTACTCGCTGGCAGATGATCATGTGAAAGAGATTATTGACAAGGGATTTGAGCATCTTTGGCAGAAATAATATTTTTTAACATTATAGTTGAGTAATTGAACAATTAAACAAATTATAAGGAGATTATCATGAAACGCATATTTCTATTAAAAGGGTTGGACTGTCCGAATTGTTCCGCAAAAATTGAAAAAGAAGTCGGAGAGTTGGATGGAGTGCAATCCTCAGTGGTAAATCTGATGAAGCAGACGCTTACAATCAATGTTGCTCCAGCTGCCGCAAATACAATAGCCAGTCAGATTGAAACGATTGTCCACAGCCATGAGCCAGATGTGGAGGTTCAGGAAGAAACAATTATCCCCGTTACAAAGAGTTATTTGTTAAAGGGCTTGGACTGTCCGAACTGCTCCGCAAAAATTGAAAAAGAAGTCGGAGAATTGGATGGAGTACAATCCTCA
>NZ_JAWQDE010000033.1:0-7820 GCF_036318045.1 Clostridium sp. CM74B_53
TTTTGACATATCTCATAAGAAAACTGCTTTATATCATCTGATATTTGTTTTGACATCAGCAATTTCTTTCTATACTTGCATACGAAAATAATATGATACTGTAACAAATATTTGTGTCTGTTTTTGACTTCCACGTTTCCATAACGCAAGTATAGCACAAACCTCCGCTTCCGGCTACCTTAACCCACCGTCTAAAGCCAGTGGGATTGCGGTAGCCCTATTTCAATCCACGGGCTCTTACGAGCCCTGACTCAGATGGCCGAGCGCCTCCATCTGCTTCTGATCGTTTCAATCCACGGGCTCTTACGAGCCCTGACGATGTCTATTCGATGATTAAGCAGGGACTGACAGTTTCAATCCACGGGCTCTTACGAGCCCTGACTATGAGGATCTTGCGGTTCCGGATGATGTTTTGTTTCAATCCACGGGCTCTTACGAGCCCTGACAAGAGGGGAAATCATATGGATCTCCATTTTCTGTTTCAATCCACGGGCTCTTACGAGCCCTGACAGCAATTTCAAACAAACTATTTGCTAAAAATTGCCGCATATTTTATATCATTCACAATTCAAACCACAATCGTAAATAACATGCTTATTTCAATATTAAATCATGCACAATCTGTACGCTGAACTTTTGTGCATGTTGTTTAATTCATCTCTTCTTTTTTATGTGCACCTCCCTTTTTCCACTATAAAATAATGGAATTATCCTGGCTAAGTTCAATGTCCTCACGTTTTCCAATCACCTCTATCTGATTTTTATAATTCTTCCCTAAGCGATAAAATCTGATCGTATCGGCGTTTCTGTCAACAAGGCGGGATAACTCGGCCTTTAATTGCACAAAATTTGCCATGCTGATATCGAGTTCAAAAACAGATTTCTGAACACGTACCCCATAATTTTCACATATTTTTGCAACTTTTCTAAGTCGTTCCGGACTATCTGCGATATCATATGAAAGCAAAATAAACACTGTCAATCCCCCTCCCAAATGTATGGCGGATATTCCGGAATATCTCCACGAATATATTGCGCGAGTAACTGCGCCTGCAAATACGGGATCAGCTTTCTCTGCACATCTTTTTTATACAGTGGAAATGGAACCTTTTCATTTTTAGAATTTTCCCATTCTGTTAATATTTTCCTTTTCGCCATCTCCTTCAATTGTATATTTCCACTCACACTTTCAAAGTCTTTTTGAGTAACCTGTTTGCGGTTGATCAACGTAAGTACAAAACGGTCTACAAATGGCGCTCTAAACTCCTCGATCAGATCACAGGAAAGGGAATCTCTTCCCGGATGAAGTTCATGTAAATATCCTACTGCTGAATCCAAGCCGAAAGATTCTAAAGCTGCCGTACAGTTGAGTGTAAGCATTGTATACAAAAATGAAAGCAGTGCATTGCAGTTATTTTCCGGCGGTTTCTTACTTCTCTTTTCAAACTCCATCCCGGTCGACTTTTGCTTGATCATATTGTCAAACTGGTCAAAATAATTAGAAGCGATACTCCCCTCCAATCCTCTGATCTCATCAACTGTTTTTGCAGCAGCAATGTCTCCCAACATCCCGGATATGGTCTGCGAAGCCTGAGACAATTTTTGATATTTTTTCTCTTCTATGCTTTTTGCCATATATTCAAGCAGATTCTTTTGATTGATTGCTTTGCCCAGAACAATATTTTTAGCAACTGCCAGCTTTTCAGAAGAGTCATAAATCTGATACTGTTTTCTTCGCAGAAGCACATTTCCCACATTCTTTCCGCACATTCTTCCGTAGTATACGCCATATTGAGATACATAAGAAATCGGTATCTTATGTTTTGAACAATATCCCACCAGGAAATCCGAAACTGTTGCCGGACCGAATATTACAATCTGCTCGATTGTCAATGCAGGAACATTTACTATCTTTTTTGATTCCACACCGTCTGAATCTATCATCTTTGTGATAACTTCAAACACATCATTTTCACAATGAATATATGTGTTTGGATTCAGGATATATAAGACTTTTTTTACCTGTATCACATCACCACTTCTTCCATAAATATTATACGATATACTTCTTTCGTATACATTCCATGTAATCCTGAACAAGTATTTTTCGCGGATTGCAGAGATCGTTTAAAGAACAGCCATTGCATCTCTTTCTCAGTTCCGGTTTGATTGGATGTAGATTTTCCAGATAACTGCTGATCTCTCTTATAAACTTTACTGCATCCGCCCGGACTTTATCGGAAATGTTTACTTCAAATCGTTCTTTCGATCCTGTGTAATAAATATAGCCGGTTGTAATCGTTGTATGGAACATCTCCTCCAAACACAGTGTCTGCGCCGCCATTTGAAGATTATACTCTTCCTCATCACGTTTTTTTCCATGTTTGTATTCAACGGGGTATATTCTGCATGTTTCCTCTAGGAAAGGAATATAACAGCCATCCGAAATAACTTCGAACTCAACCGAATCACAAATTCCAAATAAATGATATTTCTCAGAAACTACTTGAAGTCCTGTCACTTTTATGTGAGTCCCACGTCTTTCGATCTTGCATTCATGAGCCCGCTTGTGATCGCGGGCTCCTTCTGCCGTAAAAACATTTTCAATAAAGTTCTGCTCTGCGATTTGGAGATAAAATCTTCGTTTGCAGAACACCCATTGCGATATCCAGGATAATAAGATGGGTTCATCATCCATGATCATTTTACCTGTATGCCATTATTTTCGAGTGTCTGTGAAAATTCATCTGTCGATTCATTTCTCCAGATAATGTCGCCGAATGGATTTTCCTTGACTCCGATATTGATCCCACGCATTGTTTCCGGAATCTGCATAGCGATGTCGTAATCCTCCAGCTTTCTCGGATATTCAACCCCTTCTTTTTTTGTTATCCGAAGCATGTTATACAATTTATGCGCCGGCATGCAACCGAGCAGTGCCTCTTTCTCATTCTGCTCCGGATTTTCCGGATGGGTACCAATATGTTTAAAAATAATTAATGGAGAGGCTGCCCGCATACCCTGCTTTGATGCTGAATTGTCGAATTCATACATCTGCAACAGTGCTTCGAAAAGTTTGTTCAGATCATCTTCCGAAAAACCTGTGCGGATTGCCAAACTGGGACTGATCGTTCCCTGAACAACATATAAACCATATGATACAACTTTCTTTTCACCCATGGTTCTCTTCGTCTGTTCATCATGTTCAGCTTCTTCTCGTTCGTAATCCTCAATGGTTGAAAAATCATTTCCATCTGTATAACACATTCTTGTAATCGTCATGTCTTCGATATGTATCGGATCTACCGATTCAGCCATTCCAAGCTGTACTGGTCCTGTGATCTGACCTGCATTTCGTCCTGTTGACAGAACTCCTCCAAAAGTTCTTACATCCCAAAATCTTTTGCAAAATGCAGCGGCAGACTCAGGAACTTTTTTATTCTTAAAGGGCTCTGCGAATTTTTCTTTCCCATTTACTTCCAATACAATTTTAGCGATTTCCTTATTGATGCTGACCCCATTGCGCATCAGAATGTCCATTCCATCTTCTCCCGCATACGCCACATCAATATAATTTCTTATGCGCCGCTTAAATGCTACATCAGTTATAATCCCAATTTCTGTTTCAATGTCCTGTCTTGGCAGATTTCCCATATCTGGATCTCCATTTGGATTTGCGAGTTTGGCTTCAACAAGCATCGTAAATGTATAGGTATTTTTTACAACTTCTTTTGCTTCCGCAAGCTTCACAACATTACTCATTCTCATTTTCCTCCTTGTTTTCTGCAGTTTTATTCTTAGTAGACATAAAGACCATACGCTGCTGCGCATAACCCAGGTCAAATGCCGCCTGTTCTTCAATGGAGAAATGCGCAGGGATATCTCCATTGAGTGAATTAGAAATTTCCCCGAAAATTTTATCAAACATACTGCGGGATTTTAATTTACCCAGATAATGTTCTTTATTGTCGTTAACCATTGTAAAAATCTTAGCCGGGCTTTTTTTCATCGCTTTGTAATACTTTTTTGCTATAGATACATTGACGCCTTTCTGTGCCGAAAGGAACTGAATATAATCCATACATGCAAGCCACCGTCCACATTGATATCCTTTACTATATATCCCATTGTACTCTTTATTGAGCTTCATTGCATTTTCCATCTCAACATCTCCTTTTCTTATCAGGTATGCTTTTATAAGTTGCAGATAAAAAATATCAGGAATGATTTTCCCCTCTAATATATCCCTGTCCACGCGATGAGACACCTTATGTAAGATCCTTACAGGGATTTCTTGATCAGAAATTACAGCGTTGAGCAGATTTTTAATATCCATACCCAGCTCTTTTTTTGCCTGATTGAACTTGTCCTTGACGTCCTTTTTTTCAAGCAGTCCCAATAAAATTGCATACAGATTTGTGATCCGATATTCAAAATTCGATCGGCTATCAATGATCGTCGTGTCTTTATACCATTTTTTTATACTTGCCTTAAGGTTCTGATATGTATCTTTATGATAATCAGATAAATAAAGCCTGCCTTTTGCCGGAACATCAAAGCTCATAATATAGTAATTTCCGCTGACTTTTCCTAACTCTATTTCTTTTTCTTTTGTTATTAATGTCTGAAGAGCTGCGGAATATTTTTCTTCTTTTCCCTGAGATCTCTCTGTGGTTTCCTCCAGTTCATCCATCAATTTAGCAAAATCTGTATCCCCGATCGAAATAGCTTTTTTGATCAGATCGAATGCATCCGGATTATCAAACCAGTACATGATTTCAAAATTGTTATCATGATTGTTTTCTGAGGTCAGCAGATATTCAATTCCTGCTTTAATGATCTCGGTCTCTTCCTTTGACATTGGACACGCCGTGCTTCCGCTGTCTCCAAATGAATGGAACGAGCACCTTTCCCCCGTTACAGAACTCTGATCGTTCGAAAAGACCGGAACTCCGCTTCCTGTTTGAGGAGCCATTATCTTTGGAAATTTTCCCACGATCGGATCCACTTTCTGTCCGGTAATACAGGAAACTATTTTCTTTCCAGGCATTTTTTCATCCGATCCCGAACGTATAATATCATCACAATATTCTTCAAACCATTCTTTCCAATCCGTTTCGTTTTCAAGATTTTTTCCGTCAATCCGAAAAGATACAAATTCTCCCGGTTTGATCTTGAAGCTTTCCAGTTTGATCCACAATTCCTGTGCCATTTCCGGACTATCTTCAATTTTATTTAGGAATTTATAAGCAATCGCTATCGACTCAGACCGTTCTGCACCTTTTTTCATGCATGAAATCCACTCTTCATGTTTGATCTTCTCCGTTTTTCCCTGAATGTTTCCTGCACATTCCGGCCATATATATTTGAGTTTTTCACAGACAGGGGAAATTGCAAGGTGCTTCGGGGTTTTGGGGCATAATACTTTTTGCTTCCGTTCATCTTTACTGCGCGCTTCCAGAACACGATAATTTCCCTCACGATCCAATTCTATGTAAGCGGCAACATCTCTTTTTTCTGTATTTCCGGCAGATCCAATTCCCCGACTTATGGCAAAATCATATATTTCTTTATACATCCTCCTTCCACACCTCCCTGCTTGCAAAGTCCGGAACATTGATCACTCCATTACAGATATAAGGATGATAAAAGGTACGATACACGTTTCCTTCTCCTTTCGCTGTATCCAATGGGGTATGGGTTTTAATGTCAAAATTATCATAGAGCATAATTCCAAGGTCTTCTGACTCACTGATTGGATGTATGTCAGGATCTGGCGGTGTAAAGAACGCCATGCATTCTCTCAATCCCAGATACGGCTGATGAAAACATTTTCCGCTTTTCACTCTCCTGTTAAACTGGTCGATCAATGACTGCTGCGTGACTCTTTCTTCACATCCTTTTTCTTTTATGATCTCTGCATGGATCCTGTAGTATACATCCCGAAGATAGATATTATTTCTTTGCGTCCGCGACTCCTCTACAATGATCGGTTCTCCATCCAATACAGCCTTCTTATTTACCTCGTTTCGCTTAATGTTAATATAGCGAATTGGTTTCATGATCTCGATCTTTTTAATCTGATAATGAAACTCACCGGGTTTAAAATAAATTGCTTCCAATGCACCGCGACATGCTGATGGAGTCGGTGCATCGTAGCTCACTCGTTCTACCTTGGCATTGCTTCTGGTAAAACATGCAAATTTTCCGTAAATGTCTACAACAACATTCTCAGGCATTTTCTCACCTCCGTTTATGTCTAATTAAATATATACATCTTATTATGCTTTTTGTCAATACAACATTACTTATATCTTTATAATTTGTTCATCATGCACATGTTGCAACGGTGTACAAAGGGAACATAATAAAAAACTTAATAATGGACTGCCAATCTTACACAAAGTACCGCCCAAACGAGACTACGGGCGGTATTTTTGTATCATGGCGGAGAAAGGAGGAACTTCCCACGGGGGCTTGACTGAAAAGTTGAGCCCCTTTTTTCATGCCAAAAAACAGGAGGTAAATGCTTATGGCAGATGATAAAACCACAAAAACGCCGGAACAGCCGGTAACGGATAGCGGGCCGGGCAAGGAAACACCGCCTAATCCCCCAAAAGAGCCGGAGAAGGTTTCCGTTTCCCCGGAGCCGGAAAAAAAGACGGAACCAGAGGTAAAGACCCCACAGGTTTCTGTCTATAACTTCGCTGAAATTATGAAGGAAAAGAAAGCCGAGGAACGAGCGGCAGCTCCCGGCGTGGAAAAGCCTGACCCGGCAAAAGCGGAGAAACCGGAAAAGCAGCCGGAGGCTCCGAAAAAAGCAGAGGAAAAACCCAAAGAGCCGGAACAGCCGAAGCGCCGGGGCCGTCCCCCGAAAGCAGATAAGGACAAGGACGCAGCCTCGAAATCCAAAGCTCCCGCACAGAAAACGGAAAAGGCGGTCAAAAAGGAACCGGAGAAAAAAACGGCTCCAACGGTACAGGCCGCTCCCGCTCCGAAGGAACCCGAAAAACCGAAGGATGCTCCACGCCGGGGCAAGGAGCAGATCGTCTATATCAAGCTGAACGAACTCCACGCCTTCAAGAACCATCCCTTTGAAGTCCGGGACGATGAAGAAATGCGGGCTATGGTGTCCAGCGTTAAGGACAAGGGCGTGACCCAGCCCGCTATCGTCCGTCCCCGTGAGGATGGCGGCTATGAGATCGTGTCCGGCCACCGCCGCCAGAAAGCCAGCGAGCTTGCCGGATATGCGGATATGCCCTGTATCGTCCGAAACCTGACAGACGATGAAGCCATCACGCAGATGGTCGAGGATAATCTCAACCAGCGTGAAGAAATCCTCCCCAGTGAGCGGGCCAAAGCCTTGAAAATGCAGCTTGAGGCTATCAAGCACCAGGGCTCCCGCACTTCGGGCCAGATTGACCCGAAGGACGCAGGAAAACGCTCCAACGAAATTGTGGCCGAGCGTAATAAGATGGCGGTCAAACAGGTGCAGCGGTATATCCGGCTCAATGAGCTGGTTCCCGACTTGATGAAGCTGATGGATGAAAAAAAACTGGGCTTTACTACGGCGGTGGAGCTTTCCTATATCGGCAAGAAGAACCAGAACTATATCGCCGTTGCCATTGACAGCCAGCAGTCCTCGCCTTCACAGGCGCAGGCAAAGCGTATGCGGGAACTGGACGAAAAGAAGCTGCTCAACGGGGATGTGATCGACGGCATTATGATGGAGGACAAAAAGGAGGTAGACAAAGTGATTTTGACAGGTGCGGAACTGAGCAAGTATTTCGGCAAGGAAACTACGCCGAGGGAAATGAAGG
>NZ_JAWQDE010000034.1:0-4636 GCF_036318045.1 Clostridium sp. CM74B_53
TCGTGCCTTCTGGTATTCTCCATAGAGCTGTTTTTTCTTTGCTGTGAGCTTACGGCCTTCTTCCTTCAGCACATCCATTTTGGGGAGCTTTGCCCCGCCCAGCAGAGAGCGCATTTCCGCTTGTGCAACCCGGTACAGTTCAAGGTCGGCCTCATGCTCCGCAAGGAATTTCCTGCTGTACTTCGTCGCCTTATACTGCTCAAAGACTGGGCGGGTTTTGGCATACTGAACCGTTGCAGCCTTTAGCCCGGCATTGGTTTTCATAGCCTGTTCCGTCTGCTTGACCTGCTCGGAAATAGCATGGAAACGGTCTGCCGCCTCGGTGGCTTTCTGCGCCAACTGCTCATAATCGGTCAGGTTATTGTCCTGTATATAGGCAAGAGCGGCGGCCATCTGCTTAATGTTAAATACCTTCGCCCAGCGTTCATATCCAGGCCCCTTACCGGCAGCCAGCTTTGCTTGAATATCCACCGCCAGACTGATTTTCCGTTCCGAGCGCCCGGGGCGTTTTTCTTTGCCCTCAATGGCAGACAGAACATCTTGCAAGTCGTAGCCGTCTCCCAGCGTGGAAGCCCGCAGACGGGTAAAGCGTTCCTGTCCCTGCCCGGTCAGCCGGAAACTGATACCGCCGCCCCGAACCGTCTTGACCTCATATCCGGCCCGCTTCATCAGATTGAGAAATTCGTCCAGATCAGCGGGGCGTTCCGCCAGCGCAGTATCAATGGCAAGGCGCAGTCTGTCCTGATAGGAAAGCGGCCCTTTTCGTTCTTTCTGCCATTCTCCATAATTCCGATACTTGCCCTTGCTCCGGGGCTTCGGGTTCTCTACAATGGACAGCCCGTTTTCAAGGCACAGCCTGTCAGAGAGCCGCCGGAGGGCGAAGCTGGAGCCCCAAAAGTTTCGGAATTTCCGGGTGCAGTCAAGGGTGGTGGAGTTGTAATAAATGTGACAATGGATGTGCTGCTTATCGGTGTGCGTGGTAACGATAAAAGCGTGCCGCCCCTTTGTCCAGCGCATAGCCAGCTCATAGCCGATACGGTTCGCCTCCTTCGGGGTGATCTCGCCCGGATAGAAGGATTGTCGTATCTGATAGCACAGCACATCATTTTCTTTTTTCTGTTCCCGGCCCGTCATAGCGGCATAGCTGGCTTTTGCCAAAAGGAACTCGTCCGCCACGGTGGCCGGATCACATTCATAAGCGGAGATATACTTTCCTCTTTCTGTTTTCTCCGGGTCCTTGCCATAGTCCAGACAATCCCGGATTGCCTCGGCAATCGTTTCGCCTTCGCCCGCATGGCGCTGCAACAAAGTTGTGGTAGCCAGAAATCATCCCTCCTTTCCATGAGAAAAGGGCGGCCCATCCAGACCGCCCCGACTTCGGGCCAACATGGCCCGAGGCTGTTTAACTTGCCAGAAACCGGTACAGAGCGGATTTGCCTCCGTCCAGCGCCCAAAGAAGGGAGCCCGCCGCCGCTTGCAGTCCATACGGCGAAAGAAGGAAAGCGAGAAACAGAAATACAATCCCGCCTATGGGCGTCGGCGTGAAAAAGAGAGCGACACCCAGCACCACCAGAATCACAGAGGCAATCGTCAGCAGGACGGCACAAATATCAAACAGGAATACCAGCAGAGCCGCCAGAAGGGACAACGCTAAAGCAAAGGGAGCAACCAATATTTTCAGCAGTATCTTCATCTCCAAAACCTCCTTTATCTATCCTTCCTACCTCTATTTTATCATGCCTGCCCGGGGACATAAATGTTGCGAAAGATTAGTGAATCCTGTCCCAAACCTTCGGGCCATGATGGCCCGAAAACAGAAAAAGCAGGACACATTCATGTCCTGCCAAATTTCTGCTATTCTGTTTCCTGCTGCGGGCAATCGGGAACTGTCAGCAGCGAAGTGTCGATAACAATATCCTCTGCTGGTTTCAAGAGCTCTGTCAAATCGTGCTGCCGTCCCACGTTGGTCACATCAATTTTATTCACGCATATTCCAATCCACGGAAACTGTCTGCTTAATTCATCCATCAAGTCGTATATATCAGCAGTTGCCAGCTTATCATCCGATATGTAGCCGGAGCCTTGACGGTGAGAAAAACGATGCCGTTTGAAGAACCGGCGCAAGTCGTCATACGCCTGCCGGTAATTGGCTCCGGGGTAATGCTCTTTTAATTGATGGGTGTCCAGATCAAAATTTAAGGCTTTGAAATATTTTCTCTCCAAAACTCAAGCCCTCATTGCTGTTTTTTCCTGATAGTGGGTCAACAGATCTTCTTCATTGAAATCATCTGGACTGTCAGAATCGTCACTGTCACAAAGACGCCACACAGAAACATTATCCATGAACCATGTCTGCCGCTTCAAGGTATTGACGATCCGGCCGAACAGACTAAAATCCCTCGCTCTGCCGCAGTCACGGAATACCAAAGCGCCGGAACCATCCTCCATACGGGGAAGGCCCACGGTTTGGAATGTATGATTGATTGTGTTGTAAATGCCATCCAGCCGGTACTTATTTTCGGCTGTGATTTTATCATCATTCATGCGAATAACCATTTTCAGCATGGTATCAGCCTCCCTTCTTGAATTATTATATCATTATAGAGCTGGTTCTACAATCTTGAAAATCTGAATTTTTTATGACGGGCTTCGGGTCATGCTGGCCCGAAGTGGTAAAAAAAGAGCAGGGCGGCAAGCCCCACAACGGAAGCCTGCCGCCCTCGTCTTACTTTGCCACCAGCTCGGAAAGCTCCCGCAGCACTTTTGACACCTCGCCCCACAGCTTTTCATAGTCCCGCTTCAATCCGTCGATTTCCTCCGGGTACACGCCATAGGTGTGTGCGTGTACGGCGACCTGATTGAGATTGTTGGAACAGCGCCGTTGCAGAGAGATCAATTCTTTTACGGGCGCAAGGTCGATGTGCAGGATATACCCGTTCAGAGCCATTTTCCGTACATAGGCCCCGGCGTTGGAAATGCCCGCCTCGGCCATCCGTTCATGGATGGCTGCCAGCTCGTCCGGCGTTACCATGACGTGCAGATGGACATTCCGCTTGCGGTTCTCCATCATCGTTCCAGCTCCCGGCCTTTCCGGCGCTTTTTGGGTTCCTTTACCTTATCCAGCGGTTTTGCGTCCAGCTCCGGGGGCGTGGGTTGGATGGGCGTGTTGTTGGGTACGCCGTCAATCATGTTGCAGTTCTGCTCCGTGGAGAGCTCGGCGGTTTTCAGATAGTTGTCTTTTTCGTGCATGGCGATCCTCCTTTATCGTTCCTCATGGTTTTTATGGCTCCGCTTCTGGCCGGGCTCCTTCGGGGGTTCCTGCCCTCTGGTTCCTTCTTTGAGCCGGGCGGTAATGGATGAGCGCACCCGGTCAGGATTGCCCGGTGCTGGTTTCAGTTCATAATCCTCCATTTGCTTTTCGGTCAGCGGCTTTGTGTAGGTCAGTTCGCCCCATGCCATCAGCCTGCCGTCTGCCACAGGACGCCGCCTGTCATCGTCGTAGTTGACAATGGAAAGAGGCTGGTTATCCGGCGGCTTCGGGTAAGTTCCTATGTCCACGGGCCGCTGGGTGGAATAATAGCGGTAAACGCCTTCCGGTCCCAGCTCGGTATGCTTGACCGCCGCATGGTAAAGCTGCTGATAATCGTCCACCCGGCGGTCAAAATCCCGCTGCGCCCATGCCTGGCTGTTTCCATAGCGGCCCCAGTAGTAATCCCGATGGCCGTTTTCCCCCTCGGTAAACTGCCAGGTCACAAAGGGGCTCGGCGCTCCCGGATTATGCCCAAGCGCAAAGCCGTGTCCAGTTTCAAAGGTGGCAGCTTTCAAAATCACATATCCTTGTACTGTCTCCAAGAGATCCCTCCTTTCTGTGCCTCGGGCCAACATGACCCGAAGTGCTGGATGTTACGAAATAAGAGGGCAGACCGGGGAGGAATGTAATAAGATATTCCCACCCCGGAAACACCCTCAAAAAAGCCCGGAATGTCAAGCCTTTGGAGGCGGCAAATCGTAACAGCCGCCCGGCCTTTTCTCCCGCATTTTCCTCATGCGTTCCCGGCTTTTCCGGCGGTTCCCTTCGGCCTTGCAGGCGTCGGAACAGTAGGCTTGACGCCCCTCGGGCAAAAACGCCTTTCCGCAGACCGCACAGGCCCGCAGCTCCGGGGAGATGCCTTCCGTTGTCAGCGACGCTTGAAGCTCCGGGTTAAGAGGCAGGACAGCCTCACGGAAATAACGGCAGTACGCCCCTGTCCAGCACTTGTGCAGCATATAGCAGGCACAGTCAAGAGGAAGGCACAGGCCGCTTTCCCGGTCATAGTTGGCGCACATCCCCGTGACCAGAGTGCGGATTTTCTTCTTCTCGTCACGGGTCAGCTCCCGGGCGTCCATTTATGACTTCGGGCCACGATGGCCCGAAGGGCGGGGCTCCACGATCAGCGCCCGGAACTTCTTCCGGCACTGTTTTTTCTTTCCTTTGCACTCCTTGTAGTAACGGCATCCCTTACAAGGATCGTCATTGTCCCAGCCGGGGTGCGGTACTTCCTTCATCATTCGTTCAAAAGGGCTGCTTGTAAAATTCATTCTCATTCCTCCGTATCTTCCTCCCACGGCGGGGTATCTTCGTCCTCGGGTTCCTCTG
>NZ_JAWQDE010000035.1:0-2978 GCF_036318045.1 Clostridium sp. CM74B_53
TCTTTGAAAACTCGGACTTCCTTGTGCTGCTCTCGCAGGCACAGGGGGACCGGCAGATTTTAGCCAAACAGCTTGGGATCAGCCCCCACCAGCTTTCCTATGTGACCCATACCAATTCCGGCGAAGGGCTGCTGTTCTTCGGGAATACCACCATCCCGTTTGTTGACCGCTTCCCGCAGAATACCGAGCTGTACGCCATTATGACCACCCGCCCGGAGGACAAAAAACAGGAAATGAACCGGGCGTAACACACTTCGGGCCATGATGGCCCGAGGTTTGGAAAGGAGGGATACATTATCGGAAAGAAACCGGACAAACGGAATTTTCAAAGGCCGGGGCCGACGGAGGATACCGGGGACAATCGCCCCGGACCGGCAGAACGGGAAGGACCTTCCCCCGCACCGTCCCGACGTCTACGGTTTGAGGACGAGGATGCCGGGCAGGACAGTCCTTCGGGCCATGATGGCCCGAAGTCCAAAAGCGGCAAGTTTCAAGAGGACAGCCGCAAAAGCCGTCCCTCTGACCGCATGAGGCAGGAGGATGAAGCGAGCAGGCCGCAGGATACCGGCAGGGCACAGGAGCCGGAGGGCTCCGCCGAGAAGGCCGGGAGTAAAAAGGACAAGTACCAGAAGGCGCAGGCCAAAGCGGAGCGCGCCGGGGAAAAGCTGGGAAAGGCCCGGGAGAAGCTGGATAAGGTCGAGGCGAAACGGGCGGCGCAGAAGCCGCCGGGGCTTGCGAAGAAAGCTGTCCGGGGAGCCCGTACAGAAGCATGGTTCTATGTCCACAACAAGATCCACGAAGTTGAGCATGAAAATGTGGGTGTGGAAGGAGCCCATAAGTCGGAACTTGTGGCCGAGGCCGGAGCCCGGAAACTGACCCGGTATGCCAAACGCCGCTGGCGGGAGCACCCGGCCCGGAAGGTGGCAAAATGGGAACGGAAGGACATAAAAGCCCGGGCCAATATGGATTTTCAGAAGATGGCCTCCGAGCACCCGGAGCTTGCCAGCAATCCGCTTTCCCGTGTGCAGCAGAAATGGAAACTGAAACGTCGGTATTCCAAAGAAGCAAAGGCGGCTGCAAAACAGGGCGCAAAGACCGCAAAGAAAACCGCTGCCGCTTCGGGAACTGCGACCCGTCGGGCGGCGCAGTTTGTGACCCGTCATCCCGTGGCGGTGCTGGTCCTGCTCCTGCTGTTGCTGCTCTGTTTTCTTGTGTCGGCGGTAAGCTCCATCTTCCCCACGCTTGGCAGCGGCCTTGCCAATGCGTTATCCGGCACCTCCTACGCCTCGGAGGATACGGACCTGCTGGGCGTAGACGAGGACTACACGGCGCTGGAAAACGAGCTGGCGCAGACGGTGGCAAACATCGAAAGCACCCATCCCGGCTATGACGAGTACCGCTATTCCGTGGACGAGATCGGCCATAACCCCTATGAGCTGGCGTCCTATCTCTCGGCAAAGTACCATGTGTATTTCCGGGAACAGGTGCAGGACGAGCTGCGGGAGATCTTTGAGGCACAGTATGAACTGACCTTGACGGAGGAAGTCGAGATACGCTACCGCACCGAAACCAGCACCGACCCGGAGACAGGGGAAACCACCACCGAGGAAGTCCCCTATGAGTATTACATCTTAAATGTGACCCTCACAAACAAGACGCTGCCTGCCGTGATCCTGCCGAGGCTTAACGAACAGCAGCGGGAAATCTACACCGTTATGCAGCAGCTCAAAGGCAACAAGCCCTATCTGTGGGAAGGGATTTACAACGGCGGCGAAGATACCGGCCCCAGCTATGAGATACCCGGCGAGGCGCTGGATGACCCGGCTTTTGCGGCGCTCATGGAAGAAGCCACAAAGTATATCGGCTGGCCCTATGTGTGGGGCGGCTCCAGCCCGTCCACCTCCTTTGACTGTTCGGGCTTTGTCTGCTGGGTGTACACGGCCAGCGGCGTCCACAACCTGCCCCGTACCACGGCGCAGGGCATTTACAACCAGTGCGCTATCATTTCTCCCTCCGAGGCAAAGCCCGGCGACATTATCTTTTTCACGGGAACCTATGACAGCCCCGGCCCTGTGTCCCATGTGGGGATTTATGTGGGCGACGGGATGATGCTTCATTGTGGTTCGCCCATCCAATACGCAAACATCAATTCAAGCTACTGGCAGACACATTTCTATGCCTTCGGGCGTTTGTGAGCCAGAGGAAAGGAGTCCTTGCATGAACAAGATCGACAAGCTCGATAAGGAACTGGAAAAAGCCCGGGAGAAGGCAGCCGAGTGGCAGGCCAAAATCCGGGAGCTGGAAAAGCAGAAACAGGAGGAAGAAAACAGCCAGATCGTGCAGGCGGTGCGCTCGCTCAAACTGACCCCCGCCCAGCTTATGGCTTTTTTGAATGACCCCAAAAACAGCCTTACCGCTTCGGGCCATACTGACCCGAAGCCGGAGGCACCCGAAAAGGAGGACACAGCCCATGAAGAAAACTAAATACCGCAGGCTGGCGGCGATGGCTGCCAGCCTTTTGTGTTGCCTGATCTTTACGGTCCCGGCCTACGCCCAGAGCAGCGAGCCGCAGCCGGAGACAGCTCCCGCCCCGGTGGAAACCGAAGCGGAGCCGGAAACCCAGAACCCCTTTACCCCGGACGGGACGGGAACCGTGGTGGACAACGCCACCGACGAGGACGGTAAAGAGTTCTACACCATCACCACCGCAGACGAGAGCGTGTTTTATCTGGTGATCGACAAACAGAAAACCAGCGAGAACGTCTATTTCCTCAATACCGTTACCACAGACGACCTTCTGCCTCTTGCCGAACAGGGTAAGGAACCGCCCCAAGAAGTGACCCCGGAGCCAGAGCCAAAGCCCACCGAACCTGTGGAGGAAGTACCGGAACCCGAGCCGGAGAAAAAGGACAGCCCCCTTCTCTCTCTGCTCCTGATCGGTGCGGTGGTGCTGGCCGGCGGTGGGATTGGTTACTATT
>NZ_JAWQDE010000036.1:0-2433 GCF_036318045.1 Clostridium sp. CM74B_53
TCCGGCATTACTTCCATCGCAAGGATCCGAAATTGATATTCTTGTGCGATTTCCTGCAACATTTCTTTGCACTCCTGATCTACACCATTGGTCAGAACTTTCTTTCGGTATTTCGTGCACCAGACCAAATGATATTGAAGCGAGTACACATATCCTCTACCATACGAAAGAGAATTTTCTTTAATAGTAAATATATCTTTTTCCATATGAATATTATACCATATGTTACTAAGCGTGTAAACATATGTTCGATATTATTGTAAATAAATAGCGCACCTAACTCATCACTGAAGTAACGAGAATGCGGTGCGTGTTTTTCAATTATGACTAAAAACAGGCAATAGTGATCATTACAAAATGAGCCAAACAGTATCAACATCTTGACATGTTCTGAAATCATCGGCATCTCTATTTTCCACTATTTATGAAATTTCCAAAATGGAGCGATTTGAAAATGTACTTTATTTTCTCCCCTAAAACCACTCCCCCACTACATCCGGACAATAAAAAATGTACTTTATTCTGTTTCGAAATAAAGTACATTCTGAAATAAAGTACATTTTGAAATTTTTGTACTTTATGCTATAATCCTTGTATCTAAGCCATTTATTAACCCCTAACTATAAAGTACAAAATTTTTTACTGTTGACTGACATATCAGCCTCCGTACTGTTCCATCAGCCGGGAAGCTTCTCTCTTCATGGTTTCCACAACATCCTCCGGTCCTAGAATTTTTACATTTGGGCCCAGTGAAAATACCCAGGCCAGGAACTGCCGGCTGACACGGACATCTACATTGGCGGTGACATGATCTGCATCTGCCGGGAACAGCATGATATCTCTCCCAAATCGGTCAATGATAACCCCGACCAAATCATTATGGATCAAAAGCTTAACCTTTTCTTCCTTACCGCCATACATGCCAAAACTTTTTTTGGTATAATCTGCCATATTGAGTTTTGAGAAAGCTTCTTTTCCATCACGGGGCTCTTCTGATAAATTGATTTTCAGCATTTTGTCCACACGGTAATGCTTTATCTTTTGAGCCTCTGAATCAAAACCGATCATATAATAATTCTCATCATCCCACAGGAGTCCCCATGGGCTGATATGATACCATTTCCCATTATGCCGCAATTCCATTTCCTTTTTCGCGTTCCACTGGTAATATTGAAATTTGATCTTCCGGTTTTCAGAAATAGCGGCATGAATCGTATTGACCGAATAATAGATGCTTTCATTCATCGTTTTGATCCGACCGGATACATAAACCTGACGCTGCAGCTTCTGGGCATCATATTTGCTTACCAGTTTCTCGAGCTTTTTGATCAGAATATTCGTTTTCTTTTCTGTAATAAATTTAGATGATTGAATGGCATCTACAAGCAGCTTCAGTTCCGGCAGTTCAAATGGTCTGCTGACCACATGATAATGGTAACGATTGCCGACAGACTCACCCTCAACCTCGATTCCAAAAGAGGACAGGTCACGCAGATCATTATAAAGGCTTTTTCGATCCGCAGTGATGTCGTATCGTCTTAGCGCCTCCATGATCTCTGCCATCGTGATATAATGCTCGTCATCTGTCTGTTCCAGCATAATTTGAGCCAGACGATATAATTTTAATTTCTGATTGGTTCCTTTTGGCATAATCATACTTCCCTTTTCTTTGCAAGCTATTTCATACTATATAGTGATAGTATACAATAAATTCGTGACATACTCCCACCACTTAGCTCACGCTTGAAGTGGGGGCTTCTCGTTCGATTGCCCCGTTGGGCAAAGCATTCACGAGCGATCCCCGTGTGTTCCACGGTTCTTTTGGACTGATATCTTTTTATGATGCTTTTTCGCTCTTTTCTAATATGATCCCGGACATTCTCAGACCTTCCCTGCAGATATTGACCGCCGCATTTTCATCACGGTCCATCCGGTTTCCGCAGTTACAAAGATATACCCGCTCTTCCAGTTTCAGATCATGTTTTATTTTTCCACAACAGCTGCATGTTCTGGAACTGGGATACCAGCGATCGATGCGGACAAGTTTCTTTCCTTCCCGTTCCAGTTTATACTGCAAAAAATCTGTGAACATTCTCCATCCGCTATCATGGACATTTTTTCCAAAATGATGTTCCCCGCTCATCGTCTTCAGGTCCAGGTCCTCAATGCATACGATATCATAGAAATTGGTTATCTTTCTTGATTCCTTATGCAAATGATCTTTTCTCTGATGAGCGATATGTGTATGGATCCGCGCCACTTTTTTCTGCTGTTTTTTATAACGATTGCTTTCTTTCCGGCAATGGCTCAGTTTTCTCTGCGCTTTCGCCAGTTTTTCCTCGCTGTTTCTGAAATAGTGCGGATAACCTGCATGTTTTCCATTGGAATCTACATATAGTTCTTTCATGGAAAAATCGAGTCCGACGGCCTGCC
>NZ_JAWQDE010000037.1:0-1848 GCF_036318045.1 Clostridium sp. CM74B_53
CCCAGCAGACCCTCCCTTACCGGGAAATGTACCGGGACGGGGTGTGCCGGGTAGCGGACCGCTATTACACCAAAACCATTGAATACGAGGACATCAACTACCAGCTCGCACAGTCCGAAGATCAGGCAGCCATCTTTGACGGGTGGAGCGCCTGCCTCAACTACTTTGACAGCAGCCTTCCGTTCCAGCTTTCCTTCCTCAACCACCGGAGCCGCCCGGGCAGCCGGTACAGCGTGAACATCCCCATGCAGGACGATGATTACAACAGCGTCCGGTGTGAGTATGTGGAAATGCTGGAAAACCAGATCGCCAAAAGCAACAACGGCATTGTCCGCACAAAGCTCCTGACCTTCGGCGTGAACGTGGACGACCTTCCCACCGCCAGGGCAAGGCTGGAACGTGTAGAGGCGGACATTTGCGGGAACTTCAAAAAGCTGGGCGTCAAGTGCCGTTCCCTTTCGGGGCTGGAACGGCTGGAGCTTCTTCACGGGCAGCTCCACCCCGGCAGCGGCTCCCCCTTCCGGTTTTCATGGGATATGATCCCCAAAACCGGGCTTTCCACCAAAGACTTTATCGCCCCGGACAGTTTCGATTTTCGTTTCAGCCGACTGTTCCGGGTGGGGACGACTTGGGGCGCTGCCTCCTACTTGCAGATTTTGGCCTCGGAGCTCTCGGACAAGCTGCTGGCGGAGCTTTTGGAAATGGACGCGGAAATGACCATCACTCTCCATATCCAAACCGTCGATCAGGCCGCCGCCGTAAAATCCATCAAGGCCAAAGTCTCCGACATTGACAAGATGAAGGTGGAGGAACAAAAGAAGGCAGCCCGGTCAGGGTACGACATGGACATACTTCCACCCGACCTTGTAACGTACAGCAACGACGCAAAGACCCTCTTGGAAGATTTACAGAGCCGGAATGAGCGAATGTTCCTTCTGACTTTCCTTGTGGTAAACATGGCCCCGACCCGCCGGGAGCTGGACAATGACCTGTTCACGGTGTCGGGTATCGTCCAGAAATACAACTGCACCTTGAAGCGGCTGGACTTCCAGCAGGAGGATGGTTTTCTTTCCAGCCTTCCGCTGGGCCATAACGGCATTGAGATCAAGCGCGGCATGACGACCAGCTCCACGGCCATTTTCGTTCCCTTTATGACGCAGGAGCTCCGCATGGATGGCGAAGCCGTCTATTACGGGCTCAACGCACTTTCCCATAACGTCATCATGGCAAACCGGAAAAAGCTCAAAAACCCCAACGGCCTGTTCCTCGGCGTGCCGGGCTCCGGCAAATCCTTTGCCGCAAAGCGGGAGCTTGTGAACGTGTTCCTTGCCACCCGTGACCGGATCATTGTGGTGGACCCGATGGGCGAATACTCGCCCCTTATCAAGCGGCTGGGCGGACAGGTCATCGAGATCGCCCCGGACAGCCCCCACCACATCAATCCGATGGACATTGACCTGAGCTTTGACGAGGAAAACCCGATGGCGCTGAAAGCCGACTTTATCCTGTCGCTGATGGAGCTGATCGTTGGCGGCAAGGATGGCTTGCAGCCGGTGGAGCGGACCGTCATTGACCGCTGTGTACGCCAGATGTACCGGGAACATTTGCAGGACCCGGAAACAAGCAAAATGCCGACCCTCCAAACCCTGTATGACCTGCTCTGTTCCCAGCCGGAGGGCGAGGCGGTACGGCTGGCAACTGCCCTTGAAATCTATGTGTCAGGTTCCCTTAACGTGTTCAACCATGAAACCAATGTGGACTTAAACCGCCGTCTGGTATGCCTTGACTTAAAAAAGCTGGGGGCCGGGCTTCGGACGATTGCCATGCTCATTATGCAGGACTTGGTAA
>NZ_JAWQDE010000038.1:0-1421 GCF_036318045.1 Clostridium sp. CM74B_53
GGGCATGCGGACATTTTTTTAGACCGCTATGCCTATACTCCTTCTATAATCTAGAGGACTAAGTCCTCCGAGTGTTGATTTAATTCTATCTTTGCAATACCAACCCATATAGCCATTTATCTCCTGGATAAATTCTTCAATGCTATATTCATCCCAGTCATGTCCATAGAACATTTCTGTTTTGAGGTGACCAAAGAAGCCCTCACATGCAGAGTTATCAGGAGAACAACCTTTCTTGGACATGGATCGTGTAAGGTTTGCTTCTTCCATTATCTGTATCCATTCTGGCCAACGATAATGGCATCCCCTGTCAGAATGTACGATAGGTTTTTCGTTTGGTTTAAGTGTAGCAATAGCATTCCTTAACATGGTGTTGGCAAGTTCTGCGTTCGGAGAAGTGCCTATAGTCCAACTCACCGGCATACCATCAAGGCAGTCAATTATCGGCGAAAGATATATTTTTCCTGCTTTGATAGAAAACTCTGTGATATCAGTAAGCCATTTTTGATTCGGTTTTGTAGCATGGAAATCTCTATCTATAACATTCTCCACCGCAGGTGTTATTTCACCTTTATAGGAGTTATATTTCTGTCTGCGTTTTCGTCTGATAATTAGTTTTTCCTGCTTCATAATACGACGAACCACTTTTTCAGAAACTTTTATACCCTCACGATGAAGCAGCATATGAATTCTCCGATAACCAAATATATCACGATTTTCATGAAACAGTTGTATGATTCTTTTGTGAAGATTGGAGTGTTTATCCTCTGCATAAATGGTTTTTTCTTGATAATAATAGCTACTTTTTGCAAGGTTTAGTTTTTTTAGAAGATCCGGCAGTGAATACTTATTTTTCAGGGCATCGATTATCACTGCCTTCTCCTGATTTGAGAGAGCTGTCTGATCGATGCCGGGGTCTTTTTTTAATACATTGATTGTTTCTTTAAGAATATCTATTTCCATCTGCATATCAAGCATCTGAGCTTTAAGCTCATTGATATCTTCCGCAGATGTGATATCGTTTGGATTTACATTAATGTTGGCAGTAGTTTTTTTCATGGGTTGAAAACATCCCTTCTCCCGATACTCCCTAATCCATTTATATATCAAGGAAGGTGTGTATCCGATTTCTTCTGCCACTAATTTTACAGGCTCGCCCTTAATAAGGCAACGTTTAATTACGTCATGTTTCAATTCTGTTGGAGCTTGTCTCCAATGCTTTTGATTTGGAACATCGTAATATTCAGGATACTTTTTACGCCAATGATAAAGCATTGGTGCAGATGGATACCCTAAGGTTTGGACAACTTTGTCTGGGGATCCTGTCGCTTTTAGTAATACAAGTGCTGTCGATATTTGTTCTTGTGTGTACCTCATAACATGTCAGGCATTACACAGTCCAACTTTTCGTCCGCATGCCC
>NZ_JAWQDE010000039.1:0-1137 GCF_036318045.1 Clostridium sp. CM74B_53
GGACCACGTTATGTGACCCGTATGGTAATGGAACTGTCTGGGAAGTCAGACCAAAGAGAGTGAAAGTCTCGTACATGAAACCAGAAGGGAGCTAGTGGGATCCAGAGTACTGCGAGACACGTGGAACCTTGCAGGAAGTCGGGGGGACCACCCCCCAAGGCTAAATACTCCTTAGTGACCGATAGCGCATAGTACTGTGAAGGAAAGGTGAAAAGGACCCCGGGAGGGGAGTGAAAGAGAACCTGAAACCCTGTGTTTACAAGCTGTGGAAGCACGTTAAGGTGCAACCGCGTACTTTTTGTAGAACGGTCCGGCGAGTTGCGGATGCTGGCAAGGTTAAGCACTAAAGGTGCGGAGCCGAAGCGAGAGCAAGTCTGAATAGGGCGTCAAGTCAGCATGTGCAGACCCGAAACCGGGTGATCTATCCATGTCCAGGTTGAAGCGAAAGTAAAATTTCGTGGAGGACCGAACGCACATCCGTTGAAAAGGGTGGCGATGAGGTGTGGATAGGGGAGAAATTCCAATCGAACCCGGAGATAGCTGGTTCTCCTCGAAATAGCTTTAGGGCTAGCCTCGTATTAGTCTGGTGGAGGTAGAGCACTGAATTTCCTAGGGGGCGTCAAAGCCTACCGAAGAATATCAAACTCCGAATGCCATACAGATGATGTACGGGAGTCAGACGGCACGAGATAAGTTGGGTCGTCAAAAGGGAAAGAGCCCAGACCTGCAGCTAAGGTCCCAAAGTGTGTGTTAAGTGGAAAAGGATGTGGGATTTCAAAGACAACTAGGATGTTGGCTCAGAAGCAGCCACACATTCAAAGAGTGCGTAATAGCTCACTAGTCGAGAGGTCCTGCGCCGAAAATGTCCGGGGCTGAAACACAACACCGAAGCTCAGGAATGTATTTATACATTGGTAGAGGAGCATTCTTAAAGGGGCGAAGCAGTACCGATAAGGAGCTGTGGACTTTTAAGAAGAGAGAATGCCGGAATGAGTAGCGAGATGGAGGTGGGAATCCTCCAGGCCGAATATCTAAGGTTTCCAGGGTAAAGCTGATCTGCCCTGGGTAAGTCGGGGCCTAAGGCAAGGCTGAGAAGCGTAGCTGATGGACAACAGGTTTAGATTCCTGTACCACATG
>NZ_JAWQDE010000040.1:0-1115 GCF_036318045.1 Clostridium sp. CM74B_53
AGGTCTGATAACTGGGGTGAAGTCGTAACAAGGTAGCCGTATCGGAAGGTGCGGCTGGATCACCTCCTTTCTAAGGAAGAAGAAGTAAGGGTTTTATATACTGTTCAGGTCTCAAGGACCTAAAAAAGAATTCCGGTGCCGATGCGCTTATGGGACACACCCGTTCCCATCCCGAACACGACGGTTAAGACGTAAGCGGCCGATGGTACTATGCTGGAGACGGCATGGGAGAGCAGGTGGGTGCCGGATTCCAATGGGCTTATAGCTCAGCCGGTTAGAGCGCACGCCTGATAAGCGTGAGGTCGGTGGTTCGAGTCCACTTAAGCCCATTACCTGAAAAGGTAATGCAACAAGTGACTGGCTGATTTGAATAGATAAAATGAATAAGGGATCGCCTCGAAAGAGGGAAGGCCCGCATCCATGGGGGTGTAGCTCAGTTGGGAGAGCACCTGCCTTGCAAGCAGGGGGTCAAGAGTTCGAATCTCTCCATCTCCACTCGGGATTAAATCTAATCCCTAACGTACCTTGAAAATCACATATTGAATAAATTGAATCTTAAATATTTAAGATACAAGACATCCGAGGCGTATCGAAAGATACGTAACCGAAAGAATCAAGTAAACACAAAGACCAGGGGTGCAACGCTATGCACCTTCGTATGAAAGCCGTTCCCGCGGCGGAAATACAACTGGTTAAGCTAGAAAGAGCGCAGGGTGGATGCCTTGGCACTAAGAGCCGATGAAAGACGTGATAAGCTGCGAAAAGCTTCGGGGAGGAGCAAATATCCTTTGATCCGGAGATTTCTGAATGGGGAAACCTACTTGAGTGTACCTCAAGTGACGTATGGTGAATACATAGCCATACGCCGGGAACCCGGTGAACTGAAACATCTAAGTAGCCGGAGGAAGAGAAAGAAACATCGATTCCGAAAGTAGCGGCGAGCGAAATTGGAAGAGCCCAAACCGGAATGCGTGCATTCCGGGGTTAAGGACCACGTTATGTGACCCGTATGGTAATGGAACTGTCTGGGAAGTCAGACCAAAGAGAGTGAAAGTCTCGTACATGAAACCAGAAGGGAGCTAGTGGGATCCAGAGTACTGCGAGACACGTGGAAC